>NZ_CP020539.1:0-300000 GCF_002080435.1 Sphingobium herbicidovorans
GCGCATTCGCGGATCGCCTTGAAGGTGAGGTAATTATCCTTGTTGAGCTTTGCGATGCGCTCGGGGTGGGCGGCCATCTCCTTGATGTCGACGCCGCCGCAGAAACCCCGGCCCTCGGCGCGGATCAGGATGCAGCGCACATCCTCGTTCGCGGCTGCTTCGTAGACCATGGCGGGGATCGATTCCCAGCCCTTGGTGTCGAAGGCGTTGACCGGCGGATGGTCGAACAGGATTTCGGCGATGCGATCCTTGATCGTGAGCGTAATCGGCATGTCTCTTCCCTCTCCTCAGGCCGCTGGCGCAGGCTCGCGGCCCATCGCGGCGAGTGCGGCAAGCCGCTCATGCGCCTCGGCGACGATGCGGTCGACCAGAGCCGCGCAGCTGGGTATCTCGTTGATGCGCCCGCCGACCACGCCGGTCGCCATCACGCCATGTTCGATGTCGCCATCGACCACCGCCTTCTGGATCAGCATCGGCATGGTCGCGGCCATCATCGCCTGTTTCAAGGGCATCGCGCCATGGGCGGTCATGCCGCGCGCGGACTTGATGAAGTCCATCCAGCTCGCGCCGGTCTGCTTCTTCATCGCCATGCCCGCCTCGATCGCGCGCAGCCACATGGCGAGCGGGCCGGACTTTTCGATCCGGTCCATAAGGGGCGTGCGCACCATCCGCTGGGGGATGCCGTCAAGCTTGGTGGTGACGAGGATGCGGTCGGTCGAGGCTTTGAGATATTCCGCCTTGGCGCTGTCGGGCACCGGGCTTTCCTTGGTGAGGAGGAAACGCGTGCCCATGGCGATGCCGACCGCGCCATAGGCAAGGGCTGCGGCAAGCCCGCGCCCGTCGGCAAAGCCGCCGCTGGCGATCACCGGCACCTTGACCGTATCGAGCACCTGGGGGAGCAGCACGGTCGAGGGGACAGAGCCTGTATGCCCGCCGCCCTCTCCGCCCTGGACATTGACCATGTCGACGCCCAGTTCCACCATCTTCTGCGCATGCTTGACCGCGCCGACGGTGGGGATGCACAGGATCCCTGCGTCCTTGAAGCGGCCGATCATTTTCGCGTTGGGCCCGCGCCCGAAGCTGACCGCGCGCACCTGGTCCTTGTTGGCGAGGATCAGCTCTACAATCTGGTCAGCGCCAGGCTGAAAGCTGTGGAAGTTGACGCCGAAGGGCCGGTCGGTGCCCTGGCGCACCTTGAGGATCTTCTCGCGTGCCTCGTCAGGGGTCATTACCGCTGCGCCCAGGAAACCGAACGCGCCTGCATTGCTCGACCCGATCACCAGGCCAGGCTCTGCGACCCAGCCCATCGCGGTCTGGATGATCGGCCAGCGGCAGCCAAGCCGCTCGACAAGGATCGTGTGCAGCGG
This sequence comes from Sphingobium herbicidovorans, assembly GCF_002080435.1. Classification (NCBI taxonomy): domain Bacteria; kingdom Pseudomonadati; phylum Pseudomonadota; class Alphaproteobacteria; order Sphingomonadales; family Sphingobiaceae; genus Sphingobium; species Sphingobium herbicidovorans. Next base: position 1,368 of record NZ_CP020539.1, read on the forward strand.
GTCGCCCATCACTCGCTCGCTTGCTTCTTGCCCGCGGCCGCCTCGGCCGCTTCCTTCTTATTCGCTTCCGCCATCTTTTTCGCGTCGAGGCCCGCGATCGAGCTGCCCTGGACGAGGTCATTCTGGGCATGGGCGAAATGGTGCATATGATATTGCGCGTCCATCGCGTTGCGCTTGCCCATCAGCTCCTCGACATGGTTGATCGCCTGCTTGGTGAGCCAGTTGCCAAGGCGGGGCTGGGCGACGAGCTTGGCGGCCATGGCGGCGACGGTTTCGCGCAACTGGGCGCGGGGCACGATCTTGTTGACCATGCCGAAGCTCTCGGCCCGCTGCGCGCTCATCCGTTCCCCCAAGAGCAGGAACTCCTTGGCGACGCGCGGCGGCAGCTCATAGGCGTGGGCGAAATATTCAACGCCAGGGATGCCCATGCGGTTGACCGGGTCCTGGAAGAAGGCGTCGTCGGTGGCGACGATGAGGTCGCACACCCAGGCGAGCATCAGCCCGCCCGCCACGCACGCGCCCTGCACCATGGCGATGGTGGGCTTGGGCGCGTCGCGCCAGCGCCGGCACATGCCGACATATTGCTCCTTCTCGCGGGTATAGAGGAGCTCGGCGGCAGGCTTGTTGACATGGCCCGGCACCATGAGGCGATTTTCGAAATGCTTGTGCACGTCGCGGCCCGGCGTGCCGATGTCATGGCCAGCGGAGAAATGCTTGCCGTTGCCGCCCAGCACGATCGCGCGCACATCGTCATCGTTCACCGCCTTGATGAAGGCATCATCAAGGGCATAGGTCATCTGGCCGTTCTGGGCGTTGTTGAAGCCCGGGCGGTTCATCATGATCCACGCGACATGGTCGATCACCTCATAGGTGACCGGTTCTTGCGTTTCGTAAACAATGTCGACCTGCTGCGGGTCGACCAGGCGGTCGGTCTCGTTCATGTCAGGCTGCCCTTCTGTCTCCGGCCGGATTGTCCTTGAACACGGTCGCGCGGACATTGTTGGGGTCGATCTTCGCGATCAGCTCAAGCTGCTCAGGCGTAGGCGCAGGCGTCACCGGGATCTCGTCCGCGATCCTGGCGAGCGGGAAGCCGGTATTGTCCTGCACGTCCTCGAACGTCACGCCCGGATGCAGCGAGATGACGCGGATCTGGTGATCGGGGCCGCCAAAGTCCATCACGCACAAATTGGTGATGATGCGGCGCAGGTCCAGACCCTGGGGCGGCTGCCCATTGCGGTAGCGCGCCGGATTGTAGCCTGCCATGCAGACGAAATCGACTTCGCCTTCCACGAACGCGCGCTTGTTGTGGCTGGCGAAGAAGAAGCTGTTGGGATGGCTGATCGAATTGCCCGGGAAACCGCGCGCGCCCAGCATCGCGGCCTTGGGCTTCTTGTGGTCGCCGATCACCGAGATATTGGCCTGGCCATAGCGGTCGATCTGCACCGGGCCGACCAGCGCATGGCGCTTGCCGCTCCAGAGCGCGGAGAAGACGCGGTCGTAATTGGCGATGCCTTCATATTCGGGCTCGGCGGCGCGCTTGCCCGGGCCGACGGGCTCGCTCGTATACCATGCCTCGCCATCGGTGGTCTGGATGGCGGGCGCGAAAGTGAGCTTGGCAAGGCCAGCGCCGATGCGGGGGAGGGGGCCGATGCCGGTCGCCATCACCTCGCCATTGTCGCGCCAGACTTCGGCGCAGGCGGCGATGACGAGTTCGGCGAGCGAATAGCTGTTCTGGGTCATGTCGGTCTCGCTCAGTAAATGGGAACGGGGAGCTGCTTGACGGCGTCCGCGCCGCCGATCGCTGCCTGATAGTCGGCTTCGGACACGTCGATATATTTCGCCTTATACTCGGCCCAGGCTTCGGGCGAGGCGGCGCTTTCGACGTACGTCTTGATGTGCTTGAGATCGAGCTGATAGTCGGGCGCGGCGCTGGTGGGATGAGCGCCGAGCGGCGCCTCGGCAACGCCGGCGATCATGGCGCGCTCGACCAGATTGTAGCGGCTGTTCTTCTTCATATCGAGATCAGCTGTCGGCACGATCTTCTCGACCGTCGCATAGCTCTTCTTGGCGGCGCGCACGAGCAGCTCGTCGAAGATCGGATCGACCGAGAGGGTGAGGATGTTGCCGCGCTCGTCGGAGCGATGGGCGTGGATCAGCGCGATGTCGGGGACGAGCGCTGGCATGGCGACCAGTTCCTCGCCATCCTCATAGGGGCTTTTGACGAATTTGAAGTCGAAGCCCGACTGGTTGATGATGTCGGTGCCGATCCCTACGCGCGTGGGCAGGAAGGGCAGCTTCATCGCGCCTGCGCGCAGGCCCCAGTGATACATGCCTTCGTCAAGTTCCAGCACTTCGAAGCTGCCTGCCTGGCGGGCGTTGCGGAAATGCGGTTCCAGCGGATAATGGTCGAGGCTGGCGAAGGCGAAGACGAGCTTCCTGATCTTGCCCGTCGCGGCCAGCATGCCGATGTCCATGCCGCCATAGCCCGCCATGACGGTCAGGTCCTTGAGGCTTGACCGGGCGATGGCGCGAATGAGCGCCATGGGCTTGCGGCGCGTCGCCCATCCGCCGATGCCGATGGTCATCCCGTCGGAAATCTGGTCGACGATGTCGTCCACCGTCATGCGCTTGTCGAGCATAGTCTCAGTCATCCTTTTACGTCAGTCCTGTGCTTTATCAGTCTTGCTCATGGGCCCATTTATGGCCCCAGTCGCTGACCGCCAGGCTGGTGGTGGGGACCCAGGTCGCAGGGTCGATTACCAGGCCGTTCCAGCCATATTCGATGTCGAAGCCGCCCGGCGTCTGCATGTAGAAGGAGGTCATCTTGTCGTTGACGTGACGGCCAAGCGTTGCCGAGAGGGGCGCCTTGCCCTTGCTCTTCAAGACCCGGTCATAGGCGCGGCCGACATCCTCTAAGGAGCCGACCTCCAGCATCATGTGGACAGCGCCATTGGGGCTTTCGGGCAACTGGCCGAGCGCCAGGCTGTGGTGGCGCGGATTGCAGTGCATGAAGGCAAAGCCCACGCCCGGATCGTCCTCGCCCCCGCCCTGGAGGTAGAAGCGGCCAAGGTCGGTGTCGCCAAAGCCCATGACTTGCCTGTAGAAGGCGTGGGTTTCCTCGAAATTGGGGGCGGTGAGGACGACATGGCCCATCCCCATGTCGCCGTCCGCGCCATTGGGGCTGCCGGTCACGAAGCGGCTGACGCCCGCGGGGGAGGTGAAGGGGGCGTAGTCGACGAAGCGGCCGTAGAAAAGCTCCATGGGATTGCCCGCAGGATCGGACGAGCGGGCAAGTTCATAGACACAGCGCGCGCGCGCTTCCATGACGCCCGCGCGCGTCACCGGGCGGCCCGCCGCCTCCAGCCTTTCCAGCAGCGATTCGAACGCCTCGCGATTCGCGCATTCCCAGCCAGGCGCGACGAAACGGTCGGCCTCGCCCTTGTCCACCCACAGGCGCCAGGGCCGGTCGTCCATGCGAAACAGCGCGACATCCTCGCTGGGCGAGGGGGCGGCCATCAGGCCCGCGATATTGCAGGCAAAATCCTGCCAGCGCCCAAGGTCCTTCGCCTCGATCACCACATAGCCCAGCGAAATCACTGCCATTCTGCCGCCTCGCCCTTCTTTTTCAGTACCGCCCGGCCATTCTCGCAGGAAGCGTTTCAAAATGGCCTTCCCCATACGCATTTGGCAAGCGCGCTTGCGGGTTTTGCGCAGCTATGGAAAGGCGCATTCGCATGCGCTCAACGAGCTTATGGCAATTCGTTCCCGATCCGCCTATAAGCATCGACCCAAATGCGCAAGCCCTGTTTGCCTTGACAGTTTGCGTATTAGCAGTTTATATAAACTACGCATATAGCAAATTTCGATACGGATCTACCGATCTGAAACTAGAGTCGCCGACAATGGAGAAGATGATGACCGGGGCAGCAGCAACTCGACCCATTGGCGAAGCGGACGCAGCGGCGCCCTCGCCCGAAACCCTGATCGCCCGGGCCAAGGCCATGATCCCGACGCTGCGGGAACGCGCGCGCGCCTGCACCATCGCCCATGACGTGCCGAAGGAAACCGTCGCCGAGATGAAGGCGGCCGGCTTCTTCCGCGTGCTCCAGCCCAGGCGCTACGGCGGCTATGAAATGCACCCCAACGTCTTCTTCGAAATCCAGAAGGCGCTGGCCGAAGGCTGCATGTCGACAGGCTGGATCTACGGCGTGCTGGGCTGCCACCCCTATGAACTCGCCCTCTTCCCCGACAGGGCGCAGCGCGAAGTGTGGGGCGATGATCCCGACATGCTCGTCTCCTCCACCTATCAGCCGGTCGGCAAGGTGGAAAAGGCCGAAGGCGGCTTCTACCTGTCGGGCCGCTGGGGCTTCTCCTCGGGCTCGACCCATTGCGGTTGGGTGCTGCTGGGCGCGATCAATTTCGACACCGACGGCGGCCCGCCCGACATGCGCACCTTCCTGCTGCCGCGCCCCGACTATCAGGTGATCGAAGGCACCTGGGACACGTTCGGCCTCCAGGGCACCGGCAGCTTCGACATCGTCGTCGATCGCGTGTTCGTGCCCGAATATCGCACCCACCGCGCCGCCGACGGCTTTGCCTGCAAGAATCCCGGCCAGGAAACCAACGACGCCCCGCTCTACCGCATCCCCTGGGCGCAGCTCTTCATCCGCTCGGTCTCCAGCGCCGCCTTCGGCGGCATCCGCGCCGCGACCTCGGCCGCGATGGAGATCATGGCAAGCCGCGTCTCGACCAACACCGGCAAGGCCGCCAAGGCCGACCCCCATCTCCACGCCGCCATCGCCCGCGCGATCGCCGAGACCAACGAGATGGAGCTGACCCACAGGACCACCTTCAACGAACTGATGGACTATGCGCAGCGCAACGAGCCGGTGCCGATGGAAAAGCGCGCGCTCTTCGCCTACCAGTCCGCCAATGTCGTGCGCCGCATGGCCGACCTTGCCGACGACATGGTCAAGCTCATGGGCGGCCGGGCGATCTACATGTCCAGTCCGATCCTCCAGCCCTGGCTCGACCTCCACGCCGCGCGCGCCCATGTCGCCAACGACCCGGCCAACCGCACCAGCGACGTCATCGGCACGATGAACGGCGAACCGCCCGCCTTCACCTTCATCTGACCATCTGGCATCTGACCATCTGGCATCTGACCATCTGGCATCTGGCCGGTATCTGACAAGAAAGAGGATTGCCCATGGGCAGTGAATTGATCCGCAAGACCTATGGCGTTGCGGGCGGATATGAGATTTCGATCGCGGAAATTGCGGACGCGCCAGCCAATGCGCCCACCGTCATCTTCATCCATGGCAGCGGCCCTGGCGCATCGGGCGCGTCCAATTTCCGCAACAACGCCCAGGTCTTTGCGGACGCAGGCTTCCGCGTCATCCTGCCCGACCTTATCGGCTATGGCCAATCCTCCAAGCCCGAGGCCGACTATCCGCTCGAGCTGTTTACCCAGACCCTGCTCGATGCGCTTGCGCAGCATGGCGTCACCGGCGGCCACCTCATCGGCAACTCGCTGGGCGGCGGCATCGCCCTCCAGATCGCGCTCGACCATCCCGAGTTCACGATCGGCAAGCTCATCCTGATGGCGCCGGGCTGCGTCGCTGAGCAGGCGAGCTATTTCACCATGCCCGGCATCGCCAAGATGCGCTCGGGCTTTGGCAGCCCGGAATTCAACATCGAGGAACAGCGCCGCCTGATCGGCAACCTCATGCACCCGTCTTCCGCGCATCATGTGACCGACGCGCTGGTCGAGGAGCGCTTCGCCGTCGCGCGCACCCAGCCCAAGGACGTGCTCGCGCGGGTCAAGACCCCGGATCTTGGACCCCGCCTTGGCGAGGTCAAGCAGCCGATCTTCGTCCTTTGGGGCCTCAATGACGAATTCTGCCCCGAAAGCCACGCCCGCCTCTTCCTCGACGCCTGCCCCGACGTGCGCTGCCTCACCTTCTCGCAGACCGGCCACTGGGTGCAGGTCGAGCGGGCGCAGGAGTTCAACCGCTACTCGCTGGACTTCCTCAAGAATGGCTGACGCCGCTCCTGTGCAATCCCTGCCTGTTCCAGAGCCCGTGGACGTCGTGACCGGCCTCAAGGGCGCGATGCGCCGCCTGCCCTCGGGCGTGGCGATCGTTGCCGCGCTTGGGCAAGGCAAGGCGCCGGTCGGCATGGCCGCCACCTCGATCACCTCGCTCACCATGGACCCGCCAGCGGTGCTCGTCTGCGTCAACCAGACAGCGGGCATCCACGCCCATCTCTCGCCCGGCTGCCCGGTCAGCATCAACCTCCTCTCGCGCCACCAGCGCGATGTGTCGGCAGCGTTCGGCGGGGCTGTCGCGCGCGAGGCCCGCTTTGGCGTTGGGCAATGGACCCCCGACGCCCATGGCCTCCCCATCCTTGAGGAGGCGCAGGCGAACCTTAGCTGCACGATCGACAGCCTGACCCCCTATGGCACCCACAGCATCGTCATTGCGAGGGTCGAAGGCGTGCGCCTGTCGGACGCCGTCGATCCCCTCATCTTCCAGGACGGAGCCTATCTGTGAGCGACCTTGACGCCACCCTTGCAGACGAGCTGTATCGCGCGCTGCGCGAGGGGCGCACCGTGCCCCCGCTGATGGCGCGCCATCCGCAGCTTACCATCGATGACGCCTATGCCATCTCGCTTGGCGCGCTCGAACGCCGCAAGGCCGATGGCGAGCGCGTCATCGGCAAGAAGATCGGCGTTACGTCGAAGGCGGTGCAGGACATGCTGGGCGTCCATCAGCCCGACTTCGGCTTCCTCACCGACCGCATGTATATCGAGGGCGACATCGATGTCGCGGCGAACGGCCTCATCGCGCCGCGCGCCGAGGCCGAGATCGGCTTCATCCTGAAAGACAGCCTGAAAGGGCCGGGCGTCACCGCCGAAGACGTCATCGCCGCGACCGAGAGCATCGTCCCCTGTTTCGAGATCGTCGACAGCCGCATCCAGGACTGGAAGATCGGCATCGTCGACACCGTCGCCGACAATGCGTCCTGCGGCGTCTATGTGCTGGGCGACGCGCGCGTCGACCCCAGGGCGCACGACCTCCCCAACCTTCATGTCACCGTCACCAAGAATGGGCAGCCCCTGTCGGAAGGCTATGGCCATGCGGTGCAGGGATCGCCCGCGCAAGCGGTCGCCTGGCTCGCCAACACGCTGGGCGCCTATGGCGTTACCCTGGATGCGGGGGATGTGATATTGTCGGGCAGCCTGGTGCCGCTCGAACCGGCAGCGCCAGGCGACGTGTTCGAGATGCAGCTCCACGGGGTTGGCGGCTGCACCGCGCGCTTTATCTGAATATGAAAAGTGGCGCATCGCTTGGGCGCGATGCCGTGAGGAGTGAATAATGACGGGCAAGGTCAAGGCGGCGATCATCGGGTCGGGCAATATCGGCACCGACCTCATGATCAAGATGATCAAATATCCCCAGAATATGGAACTGGTGGCCGTGGTCGGCATCGACGAGAAGTCCGAAGGGCTCGCCATGGCGCGCGAGCGCGGCGTCGCCACCACCCATGAGGGTTTAGAAGGCCTCATGAAGATGGACGTCTATCCCGACATCGGCATCGTGTTCGACGCAACCTCCGCCTATGCCCACAAGGTGCATGACGAAGCGCTGCGCAAGGACGGCAAGCAGGTGGTCGACCTGACCCCCGCCGCCATCGGTCCCTACACCATCCCCACCGTCAACGGCGAAGCCAATCTCGACGCGGGCAATGTCAACATGGTGACCTGCGGCGGCCAGGCGACGATCCCGATGGTTGCGGCGGTCAGCCAGGTCGCGACCGTCCATTATGCCGAGATCGTGGCGTCCGTCTCCTCGCGCTCGGCGGGGCCCGGCACCCGCGCCAATATCGACGAGTTCACCCGCACCACCGCTGGCGCCATCGAAAAGGTCGGGGGCGCAGCCCAAGGCAAGGCGATCATCATCCTCAATCCCGCCGAACCGCCGATGATCATGCGCGACACCGTCTTCACCCTGTCGGAAGGCGCTGACGAGGACACCATCCGCGCCTCGGTCGAGGCCATGGTCAAGAAGGTCCAGGCCTATGTGCCGGGCTATCGCCTCAAGCAGGAGGTGCAGTTCGAGCGCTTTGGCGACAATAACAAGCTCACCATCCCGGGCCGCGGCGAGTTCACCGGCATCAAGACCATGATCCTGCTCGAGGTCGAAGGGGCGGGCGATTATCTGCCGAGCTATTCGGGCAATCTCGACATCATGACCGCCGCCGCCAAGGCGACCGGCGAGCTGCTCGCGCAGCGCATCGCACAAGGAAAGACGGTGGCGGCCACCGGCTCGCTTGCCGAGACGGAGAGTTAAGACATGACCAGCACATTCAACGTGGAAGCGGGCGACAAGCTCTATATCCAGGACGTCACCCTGCGCGATGGCATGCACGCCATCCGCCACATGTATGGCATCGATCATGTGAAATCGATCGCCAAGGCATTGGACGACGCAGGCGTCGACGCGATCGAGGTCGCCCATGGCGACGGCCTCAACGGCGCCAGCTTCAACTATGGCTTTGGCGCGCACACCGACTGGGAATGGCTCGAAGCGGTCGCCTCGGTGCTGACCAGGTCCGTGCTCACCACCCTCATCTTGCCGGGCGTCGGCACGGTCGAGGAACTGAGGCGCGCCTATGATATCGGCGTGCGTTCGGTGCGCGTGGCGACCCACTGCACCGAGGCGGACGTTAGCAAGCAGCATATCGGCATCGCCCGCGACCTTGGCATGGACGTCTCGGGCTTCCTGATGATGAGCCACATGATCGACGCGGAGAAACTGGCTGAACAGGCGTTGCTCATGGAAAGCTATGGCGCGCAGTGCGTCTATGTGACCGACAGCGGCGGCGCGCTCGACATGGATGGGGTGAAGGCCCGCCTCGAAGCCTATGACCGCGTCCTGAAGCCCGAGACCCAGCGCGGCATCCACGCCCACCATAATCTCAGCCTCGGCGTCGCCAACTCGATCGTCGCGGCCCAGTGCGGCGCGGTGCGCATCGACGCATCGCTGACCGGCATGGGCGCGGGCGCTGGCAATGCGCCATTGGAAGTGTTCATCGCCGCCGCCGACCGCAAGGGCTGGAACCATGGCTGCGACGTCAACGCGCTCATGGACGCGGCCGAGGATCTCGTCCGCCCGCTGCAGGACCGCCCGGTCCGGGTCGATCGCGAAACCCTCGCGCTTGGCTATGCAGGGGTCTATTCCTCCTTCCTGCGCCATGCTGAAAAGGCCGCCGAAACCTACGGCCTCGACACCCGCACCATCCTGGTTGAACTTGGCCGCCGCAAGATGGTCGGCGGACAGGAGGACATGATCGTCGACGTCGCCCTCGACATGGTCAAGGAACGCCAAACGGCCGCTTGAAGGACCGGCCGCTATTCAGCCCATACGGGCCTGCAAAGCGCGATTGTCTGCGCTTCGGTGCTCACGTACCTAAAGTACGCTGCGCTCCGATGCTCGAAAATCACTCTTTTCGGCTCCGTCTGAACTGAATATCGGCCGGTCCTTGAGACCCTTTGTTTGAGGAAAGGAGAGGATATGGCCGAAAGACGCCTGTCGCTCGACCATATAACCGTCACCGACACCACCCCCTGGCAACTCGCCGAAATCGCCGCGGAAGTGGGCTGCGCCGGCATCTGCCCGTTCCTCCATTCCATGGAGGTGCTGCCCGCCCTGCCGGACTATGACCTGATACGCGACCCGGCCGCCCTGCGCGCCACCCGCAACGCCCTTGCCGCCACCGGGGTCAAGATAGACCTCATCTACCCCTTCACCATGGCAGGGCGCACCAACCCCCAGGACTTCGCCCCCGCACTCGAAACCGGCGCGGCGCTCGGCGCACCCCGCGCCAATGTGCTCTGCTACGACCGCGATCCCGTCCGCCGCACCGAAAGGCTCATCGAACTGGCCGAACTCGCCGCCACGTTCGACATCGCCCTCGCCATCGAATTCTATCTCCCCTCACAGATCAGAACCCTGCGCGAAACCATCGACCAGATCGAACGCACAGGCCGCAGCGACATCGGCATCACCGCCGACCTCCTCCACATCATGCGCGGACCCGAACCAGAACAAAGCTTCGCACTCCTCAAACACCCCGCCATCGCCATCGCACAAATCGCCGACGGCCCCGCAACCATCAACCCCGATACCCTCGAATGGGAAGCAGGCATCCAGCGCCTCCTCCCAGGACAAGGCGCGTTCAACATCCCCAAATTTATCAACGCTCTCAACGCAAACACACCCCTCAGCATCGAAATACCACAACAAAACAACATCACAGCCCAAAACCCCAAACAACGCGCACAAAACGCCGTCAACGCAGCAATGGGGTTCCTGCCGGACTGAACTCGATTCGATCCCTGTTTGGCCTGGCATGAAAATTTTTCGCGTGGCTGTAATGCTCCCTTTGTTACGCATCACGGGGAATGGTCGATCAGCAGGGTCGCAACATTCGCCGCGATATGCATGATTGCTGTGCATTGCCAAAGGAGCCGCAACAGCAGGCGAAGGCAGGACCGGCAGGCTCTGTGGCGCTCTTTCTGTTCGCGCGCTATGGGCATTTCCAACACGGGAGGCGTGGCGGCATGCAGATAAGGAATGGGCGGGCGATATCAGTTCCTTCGTTGGACGCTCTGGACAATAATATCATCGATATCCTGCGCACGAACGGCCGGGCGACCAATCAGGATATTGCGCAGCAATTGTCGGTGACGGCGGCAACCGTTTCGGCGCGCCTGCAAAAGATGGAGGATGCGCGGGCAATGCGCGTGGTCGCGGTAACCGACTTCGCAGCTCGCGGTTATAATGTCATCATCGCCGTGGGCGTCCGCGTGCAGGGCCGCAATATTCAGGATGTAGGTCGCGATCTGGCGAAATTTCCTGAAGTGCTGAGCGTCAACGCGATGAATGGCGGCCATGACTTGGAGCTGCTGGTCGCGCTGCACGACTTTTCCGAGATACAGGAATTTCTCTACGATCATATTTCCGGCATCGAAGGCGTTGCCCAGATCGATTCCGGGATCGCGGTGGATATCGTCAAATATGAATTCAACGTGGTGCCGCTATGACTGAAATGAGCCGACACCGGCTCGATCCGCTGGACCGCAAGATCGTCGAGAAGCTGTCGCGCGATGCGCGGATCTCCAACCGGGCGATCGCAGCGGAACTGGGCGTGACGGAGGGCACTATCCGGTCACGGATCAAGCGGTTGCAGAATGAAGGGTCGATCCACTTCACCGTGGTGACGGATTTTCGCCTGGCTGGATCGCCAAACCTGTGCATGATGGGCATTGATGCCGATCCGTCACGGGTCAAGGAGCTTGCCGAGCAGTTAAGGCGTATTCCACAGATCAACTGCGTGGTGCTGCTACTGGGCCGTTTCGACTTGCTGGCGATGGGCCTTTTCACCAACATCGAGCAGCTGAACGAGCTGGTGACGAAGCGCATTCGCAGCCTGCCTGGCGTGCAGCGGGTGGAGACGTCGATTTCGGTCCACAGCCTGAAATATGAAGCGGGCGTGGCGAAGATCACCCCGCCGGCCAAGGCGGAGTAAAGCGTCCCTATCTGGCATTCGCCACAAGGACGCCTACATCCGCTGCGCTATCGCTGCTTCCCATTTCAAGGTCTGGACGAAACTGCCCGGTCGCCGAGCAGGCCGTGCATGCGCAACCAGGCGGTAAATTGCGGGAGAAGTCCGACAGATGTGGTGCCGGGGCGACCTATGCCGAAGCCATGGTCGCCTCGTTCATAGGCGTGCAGCTCGACCGGGCGGCGCGCCTTGCGCCACGCGTCCGCAATGGCGAAGCCCTGATTCTTGAACAGGCTGTCGTCCATGGCGATGGCATTGAACATGGGCGGGGCGTCGGCAGGCACGGTGACAGCGGCCATGGGGCCATAAATATAGCCGATGAAGGCGGGGCGAGCGTCGCCCTGTCCTTCCAGAGTGGCGTTAAGGGCGGTCATGGCGCCCGCCGAAAAGCCGATCATGCCAACGCGGGAGGGGTCGATGCGGAAAGCTTTCGCTCGGCTGCGGACAAGCGCCAGCGCCGCGAGCGCATCCTGCGTGGCTCGCGCTTCCTTGAGCCCGGCGCCGATATCATTCCTGCTCGCCTGCGCCATGCGCTGGCCAAGCGCCTTCATATATTCTTTCCAGTCGCGTGGCGTTTCGTTGAGGCGGTATTTGAGGACGAAGGCGGCGATGCCCTGATCGGCGAGCCAGCGGGCTATCTCCTCACCTTCGCTGGACATGGATAGCGACATGAAGGCGCCGCCGGGCGCGACCACGACGCCTGCGCCGGTCGCTTTGGCCGGATCGGGCAGATAGGGGGTGATGGTAGGTCGGGTTACGTTGCGGACAGTCGTGTTTTCAATGACGACCTGACCGAACCTGCCGCTGACATGCTCCCATTGTTCATTGTCGACATCTTTCGCCGCTGCGGAATAGAGCGGAATTTCCGCCATTTTGGGGCGCTCGATCGGCGTGGCTTGCATCTGCGCTGAGGCAGGGGTGGCCATCGCCAAAATCAGGGCAGTCAGAACCAGGCGCTTCATTGAACGAATCTCCTCTAATCCATAATCTATACGGCGAACGGCCTATTTCCCTTCGAGCAATTCGATCATCAGGGAAAAGTCGCGGGCGGCTTCCCCCCGGTTGGCCAGCAATTGGTAAAGCGCTTCGGCGGCGTTGCCCATGGGAACGCTGGCGTTGACAGATGCGGCGGCTTGCGTCGCGAGCTTCAGGTCCTTGAGCATCAGGCCCACCGCGAAGCCGCCCTGATAACCATTGTCGGATGGGCTTTGCGGGCCGACGCCGGGGACGGGGCAATAGCTGGTCATCGACCAGCTCTGGCCCGACGATACGCTGGAAATGTCGTAAAAGGTCTGTGGGTCGAGGCCGAGCTTTTTCGCCATGGCGAAGCTTTCGCAGGTAGCGACCATGGTCGCGCCCAGCAGCATGTTGTTGCAGATCTTGGCCGCCTGACCATTGCCCGCGCCGCCGGCGTGGATGACGGCCTTGCCCATAGCCGCGAGTATGGGCTTTGCGCGGCCGAAGGCGGCGTCGCTGCCCCCGACCATGAAGGTAAGCGTTCCGCCAGCGGCGGCGGCGATGCCGCCCGAGACGGGAGCATCGACCATTTCGAAGCCCTTTGCCTGCGCCGCTTCCTCCACCCGGCGGGCGGTGGCGACGTCGATCGTGGAGCAATCCAGGAACAGCGCGCCGGGCTGCGCAGCGTCGAAGATTTCGCCGGTATAGACGCTTTCCACATGGCTCCCGGCGGGGAGCATGGAGACGACGGCGTCGGCCTGGGCAACGGCTTCGGCGGCGCTGGCGCAGCGAACAGCGCCTGCCGCTTCCGCCTTTGCCAGCGCATCGTCGGACAGGTCGAAGGCGCGGACGGCAAAGCCGTTCTTCAACAGGTTGGCGGCCATGCCGCCGCCCATATTGCCAAGTCCGATGAAGGCGATGGTCTGGCTCATGTCAGGCTCTCCTCTTTGTTCCTGTCAGCCGCGCAGGCCGGGCAGCGGCGTCCATTCCTTTTCCGGCGGCAGCGGCGCGAAGAGGCTGTCGATCAGATCGTCGGTCACTTCCTCGGGCGTCGCGGGGTTCCAGATGGGCGCATTGTCCTTGTCGAAGATTACCGCGCGCACGCCTTCGATGAAGTCGGGGCGGCGGATGACATGGCAGCCGATGCGATATTCGTTGCGCATATTGTCGGCGAAGTCGGTGAAAGCCGCGCCCTCCGCCATCTGCCGCAGGGCGACCTTGATCGTCTGGGGGGATTTGGTGGCGAGGGTGGCAAGCTGGGCCTGCGCCCATTCCGATCCGTCCGCCCGGAGCGCGGCAAGTATATCTTCATAGCGGTCCGAGGCGAAGAGGCGGTCGATATCCGCGCGCTGCGCTTCCCAGTCGGAAGGCGGCGGGGTGTCGCTCATCTCGTCAAGGATTTCGCCAAGGCCGTCCGGGTCGGCGATGATCCGCGCCTTTACGGCGTCCAGCTTGTCCGACGCCATATAATGGGTGGCGATGCCGATCGCGAGGCAGTCCGCGCCCTTGATGCGTGCGCCCGTGGTCGCGAGCCATGCCCCCGTGCGACCGGGCATGCGGGGGAGGAACCAGCCGCCGCCCACGTCCGGGAACAGGCCGATGCCGGTTTCGGGCATGGCGTAGGTGGTGCGTTCGGTCGCTATGCGGTAGCGGGCAGGATCGGAAATGCCGACGCCGCCGCCCATGACGATGCCGTCGATGAAGGCGATGACCGGCTTTTCATAGACGAAGAGCAGATGGTTGAGGCGATATTCCGTGTGGAAGAATCGTTCGGCCTCCACGCAGTCGCCCTTCGCGCTGCGCGCGAGCATGGCGATGTCGCCGCCCGCGCAGAAACCCCTACCTTCCGCATGGTCCAGCATCACCGCGACGACGCTGTCGTCCTGACGCCATGCCAGCAGCGTTTCGATCATGGCGGCGCACATCTCGGTGGTCAGCGCGTGGATCGCCCTGGGCCGGTTCAGCCGGATGCGGCCGACGCCATTGTCGATCGAAATCAGAAGCTGGTCGGTCATCATCTCTCCCACTATTGGCGCAGCATGTCGCGCGCGACGATCATGCGCATCACCTGATTGGTGCCCTCCAGGATCGAATGGACGCGCAGGTCGCGCCAGAAGCGTTCGATCGGATAGTCCATGAGATAGCCATAGCCGCCGTGCAGCTGGAGCGCGCGGTCGGCGACGCTGGAGCCGGTATCGGTCGCGATCCGTTTGGCCATGGCGGCGAAGCGGGTCTTGTCCGGTGCATTTTCCGTGACCTTGACGGCGGCCATGTAGAGCAGCGCGCGGGCGGCCTGAAGTTCCGTTTCCATGTCGGCGAGCGTGAACTGCGTGTTCTGGAAATCGGCGATTGCCTGGCCGAATTGCTGACGATCTATGGTGTAGGTCACGGCTTCGTCGATGCAACGCTGTGCGCCGCCCAGTGAGCAGGCGCCGATGTTGAGGCGGCCACCGTCGAGGCCCATCATCGCGATGCGGAAGCCTTCACCTTCCGCGCCGACCAGATTTTCCACCGGCACGCGAACGGCATCGAAATTGACCTGGGCCGTCGGCTGCGAATGCCAGCCGAGCTTGCGTTCCTGCGCGCCGAAGCTGACGCCCGGCATGTCCTTTTCGATGACGAGGCAGCTGATGCCCTTGGGGCCTTCCTCGCCAGTGCGGACCATGACGAGATAGATGTCGTTCTCGCCGCCGCCCGATATGAACTGCTTGGAGCCGGTGACGACATAATGATCGCCGTCCTTCACCGCGCGCGTCTTGAGCGCGGCGGCATCGGAGCCTGCGCCCGCTTCAGTGAGGCAATAGCTGCCCATCCGTTCCATCGGCACTATGGAGGGCAGATATTTGTCCTTGAGCGCCTGGTTGCCGAAGCGGTCGATCATCCAGGCGGCCATATTGTGGATGGAAATGAAGGCGCTGGTCGAGGGACAGCCATAGGCCATCGCCTCCATGATCAGCGCCGCTTCCAGTCGGCCAAGCCCGATGCCGCCCGATTCCTCCGACACATAGATGCCGCCGAAGCCCAGCCCGGCCGCCGCGCGGATTGTGTCCCGCGGGAAGATATGCTTTTCGTCCCATTCGGCAGCGTGTGGGGTGATCGCATCAGAGGTGAAGCGCCTCGCCACCTCCTGAATGGCGATCTGATCTTCGGTGAGAGCGAATTGGGTCATGTCGGCCTTTTCCATTTTTTGTTCAAGCCACTGCTCGCTGTTAACCGCATCCGAGTGCGACGGGAAGTCCCGCCAAAGGAACAGCTCTGACGATCGCTTCGTTACGCGGGTCTGGGAGGATGCGATGAGTAGCGATGACGTCACCGAAGGTGGACCTGCCCAAACGCTTTCCGGCGTTCTTCCCGACGACACGGAAGCGGCGGCCGAAGCCCTGCTGCGACTATGTTGCGAAGCGGATCTGAAAATCAGCACCGCGGAAAGCTGTACCGGCGGTTTGCTGGCGTCGCTGCTGACCGACGTGGAGGGCGCGAGTCATGCTTTTGAGCGCGGATTCGTGGTCTATAGCGAGGATGCGAAATGCGAACTGCTGGGGATCGCGCGCGAGCAGATCGACGCGTGCGGCGCGGTCAGCCGCGATGTGGCGATCGCCATGGCGGAAGGCGCGATCAACAAATCCAACGCCGATATCGCGCTGGCGGTGACCGGCTATGCAGGCTCCGCACCACCGGGGGCTGAACCAGGCCTCGTTCATTTCGGCTGCGCCCGCCGCGGCGCCACGACCCGGCATCGCGAAGAACATTTTGGTGACATCGGGCGCGGGCCGATCCGGTTGGATGCGATCGCCGTGGCGCTGGAAATGATGACAGAGGCCGTTGATGATGCCCGTTGATCGCTTCGG
This sequence comes from Sphingobium herbicidovorans, assembly GCF_002080435.1. Taxonomy (NCBI): domain Bacteria; kingdom Pseudomonadati; phylum Pseudomonadota; class Alphaproteobacteria; order Sphingomonadales; family Sphingobiaceae; genus Sphingobium; species Sphingobium herbicidovorans. The sequence continues at coordinate 17,804 of NZ_CP020539.1, forward strand.
GGCCATCGAGACGCATGGGTTGGTAAGGCTGGCCGCCGCGACGCCCGAAGCGAGCGTGGCCGATGTGGGCACCAATGCAAAGGCGATCCTGCAACTCGCGCGGCAGGCGGCCGGGCAGGGGGCCGACATCATCCTTTTCCCCGAACTCTGCCTGTCCTCCTATGCGATCGACGACCTGCATCTTCAGGACGCGCTGTTGGACCGGGTGGAAGCCGAGATTGGGCGGCTTGTCCACGCCAGCGCGGACTTGCCCGTGCTGCTGGTCGGCGCTCCGGTGCGGCGGAACGGGCGGCTGTATAATGCCGCGCTCGTGATCGCGGGCGGCCGGCTGCTGGGCGTGGTGCCGAAAAGCTACCTGCCCAATTATCGGGAATATTATGAAAAGCGCTGGTTTGCGCCGGGCGCTGGCCTGACCGGACTGAACATCGACCTGGCTGGCTATCGCGCGCCCTTTGGCCCCGATTTGATCTTTGCGGCCGGGAATCGTGCGGACTTCATCTTTCACGTCGAAATTTGCGAGGATTATTGGGCGCCGCTGCCCCCATCGACATTCGGTGCCCTGGCGGGGGCCTTGATCCTGTGCAATCTTTCGGCGTCCAACATCATCGTGGGCAAGGCGCGGGATCGCGACTTGCTGTCCGCCGCGCAATCGATGCGGTGCATCGCTGCCTATGCCTATTCGGCGGCGGGCTACGGCGAAAGCACCACTGACATGGCCTGGGACGGGCAGGCGATGGTGCATGAGATGGGAGACATGCTGGCGCAATCGGCGCGTTTTGGCGATGCGCCGGAGATCATTTATGCCGATATCGACGCCCAGCGGTTGCGGCTGGAAAGGATGCGCAACGGCACCTTCAACGATACGGCCGAAGCGATGGGTCATCCCGAGCAGCGATTTCGCCGCGTGACGTTCGAGGCGGCGGCTGTTGGGGACCGCGAAGGGCTGTTTCGTCCGGTACGCCGCTTCCCCTTTGTCCCGGCCGACCCCCTGCAGCTCGACGCGGACTGCTATGAAGCATTCAATATCCAGGTGGAGGGGCTGGTCACCCGATTCCGCGCGACGGCGGGCAAGCATTTTATCATCGGCGTGTCGGGCGGACTCGATTCCACCCATGCGCTTATCGTCGCGGCCAAGGCGTGCGACTGGCTGGGCCTGCCGCGATCGGCGATCCTTGGCTATACGATGCCGGGCTTTGCCACGGGCGAACATACCAAAGCCAACGCCTGGCGCCTGATGAACGCCCTGGGGGTGAAGGGGGCGGAAATCGACATTCGGCCTACCGCGCGGCAGATGCTTGCCGACATGGACCATCCCTTCGCAAAGGGGGAAGCGGTTTACGACGTCACTTTTGAAAATGTGCAGGCGGGATTGCGGACCGACTATCTGTTTCGCCTTGCCAATCGCAATGGCGGCTTTGTCGTCGGGACGGGCGACCTTTCCGAATTAGCGTTGGGGTGGTGCACCTATGGCGTCGGGGACCATATGAGCCATTATGCCGTAAACAGCGGCGTGCCCAAGACGCTGATCCAGTATCTGATCCGCTGGTGCATCGCGACGAACCAGTTCGATGCGGAGACGGACGCGATATTACAGGCGATCGTGGATCAGGAAATATCGCCCGAACTGGTGCCTGCGGACGCCACCGGCGCGATGCAGAGTACGGAAAGCCGGGTTGGCCCCTATGCACTGAACGACTTTTTCCTGCACCATATTGTCCGGTGGGGACAGCCGCCTTCGAAGGTCGCATTCCTGGCCTGGCACGCCTGGCGCGATGTGGAGGCGGGCGCTTGGCCGTCCGGCTATCCCGATGAGGCAAAGCTGTCCTACGACCTGCCCACGATCCGGCACTGGCTGGACAACTTTCTGTACCGCTTCTTCACCATCAGCCAGTTCAAGCGATCGGCTATACCAAATGGGCCAAAGGTGTCGGGCGGCGGCGCGTTGTCGCCACGGGGAGATTGGCGTGCGCCTTCAGACGGTGGAGCGTCGGTCTGGCTCGACGAGTTGTCCGACCGAATGGGCCCTGGGGCAAAGAGTGAGTGACTATAAGGCGATCAAGGCCATGGTTGCCAAATATGGGCGACTGTCGCCCACAAATGATTGACCTGACGCAATAATTCGGTTAAACGGATCCTAAGGCAGAGAAGCGCGCCGCAGCGCGCTTCCTGGCCGAAAAGGCAAACTGTCGGTGACGGCAGGACGCAAAGCTTCCGGTCTCGGTTTGGAGATAGCGGAGTTACCGAAGCAGGAATATATGCGATGAAACCGCTTGGCCTTTTCTCTTCAAGCATAAATTTCGGGCCACCGGGGCGCGCAGGTCGCTCCTCGGGTTAGTGCCGTTTTGGCTTTAGGCGGCATGGTGAGACGGGGCCTGAACGAAGCCCCTAGCCATGTTCGCAGGACATCGAGTGTCAGCGTCGGCCACATCGTTGGCCGCAACCCCTTAGCTCCCTCGGGTCGCACTCTGGGAGAGAAGCACAGCGTCCCAAAGACCCATCTCCCCACCACGGGGCGCTGTGCTTCATTCTTTTTCCTGCAACGGCGTCGGCCGTTCTTCTGACAGATTGCGGACTGGCCCTTTGAGATAGGCGGACAGCCGGTCAACGGCGTCAGGTGGGACATGGAGGCCCAGCTTGCTGCGGCGGAAGAGAATATCCTCCGCCGTGCGTGCCCATTCCTTGCTGACCAGATAATCGACCTCCGCCCGCGTCAGGTCGCTGCCGAATGTCCCGCCCAGATCGTCGAGGCGCTGCGCCCTGCCAAGTAGCTGGGACGCCCGCGAGCCATAAGCGCGGGCGAGGCGGCGCAGCAAAGCGCCCGGCAGGGCGGGATATTGATCCCGCAGGCTGGCGGCCAGCGCATCAAAGCCGCCTTGCGCCATGTCTCCGCCCGGCAGCTTTGCTTCCCCTGTCCACGCGCCGCGGGTTTCGATGCCCTGCGCAGCGAGGAGATTGAGCGCCTGTTCGGCAAGCCTGCGGTAGGCGGTGATCTTGCCGCCAAATATGCTGAGCAGCGGAGGGCCGTCGCCGTCTAGATCGAGGACGTAGTCTCGTGTAACGGCGGAAGACCGCCCGGCCTTGTCATCATAAAGCGGACGGATGCCCGCATAGGACCAGCAAATATCCTCCCGCTTCGGGGGGCGTGCGAAATAACGGCCTGCGGTGTCGAGCAGATAGCCGATCTCTGCATCATCGATCTGCGCCTTTCTGGGCGGGCCGGTCCAGTCCTCCTCCGTCGTGCCGATCAGGGTGAAGCGCCCCTCATAGGGGATGGCGAAGACGATCCGGCGATCGGCATTTTGCAGCGTGAAGGCGTGGTCGCCTTCATAGAGCCGCGGCACGACGATATGACTGCCCTTGACCAGGCGAACGGCCCGGTCGCTGTGAAGGCCCGCTCTGCCGATCACATCGCTCACCCACGGCCCGGCCGCGTTGACGAGTATGCGGGCGCGGACTTCCTGCTCGCCCCTGGCATCGCCGATCGTGGCGCGCCAGACCGCGCCATCGCGGCGCGCGCGCAACAGGCGAGTGCGGGTACGGACAAGCGCGCCACGTTCGGCAGCGTCGAGCGCGTTCAGGACGACCAGCCGACTGTCATCCACCCAGCAATCGGAATAGAGGAATGCTCGGCCCCGGCGGTCGGCCAGCCCGTCGCCGAAGGGAGAATGATCCAGCGCCACCGTTTCGGTGGCGGGCAGCGCCTTGCGCCCGCCCAGATGGTCGTAAAGAAAAAGGCCGAACCGGACCATCCATGCGGGACGCGGCGATAGGGTCTGAGGCAATATAAAGCGAAGCGGCCAGATGATGTGCGGCGCCATCCTCCAAAGCCGTTCCCGTTCGATCAGGGATTCGCGCACAAGGCGGAATTCGCCATATTCCAGATAACGCAGTCCGCCGTGAATCAGCTTGGTCGATGCTGACGAGGTGTGACCGGCCAGGTCATCCTGCTCGACGAGCAATAGCCTGTAACCCCGCCCGGCGGCGTCACGGGCGATGCCGGCGCCATTGACGCCCCCGCCCACGACCAGCATGTCGAAGTCAGCCGGGAAGCCTCCATCAATTTCATCAAGCTTCGGCCCCGACAGGTTCTTCATGACAAATCATATTATCGCATAATCGGCGGAGCGATATAGCGGTCGCCCTATTCGGATCGGTATCGGCTCTCGGATGTTAGCTTTCATGCAGAAGGGAGTGAGCATGGCAGCACAGGACACCGATCGGGGCCGGTCAGCGCAACGGCCGCAGGATATGCCGAAGGCGGCGTGGCGCGACATATTGCTACGTACCTGGAATGAAAGCAGCGCCGATAATGTTGGCCTGGTCTCAGCCGGAGTTGCCTTTTATGGCTTTCTGGCCTTCGTGCCGACATTGGCTGCGCTCGTCCTGTGCTATGGGCTGCTTGCCGATCCATCGACGATCGCCGATCATCTGCGGTCGTTGTTCCAACTGCTGCCGGAAGAAGCCGCCCGGCTGATCGGTGAGCAGTTGCTGTCCGTCATCAACACCAGTGCCGACAAGAAGGGCTTTGGCCTGCTCGTTTCCCTTGCCCTGTCGATCTATGGGGCGATGAACGGCGCCAGCGCGATCGTGAAGGCGGTAAACATCGCCTATGACGAAGAAGAAAGCCGCAGCTTTTTCAAACTGACGGCGCTGGCCTGTCTGATCACTATTGGGCTGTTGGTTACGGCTGTTATCGCTATTTTCGCGATTGCGGCGCTCGCATTTCTGGAACAGCTGATGCCGGGCGCGCCGGGCATAGTGACGACGGCGATCCGCGTCGGCTTCTGGCTGCTGGCCGCATTTGCCGCCAGCATGATCGTCAGCATGATCTACCGCTATGCTCCCGACCGGCACCGCGCTCAGTGGCGATGGCTGACGCCGGGGTCCGTGCTGGCGACGGTGGGCTGGCTGGCCGTGAGCCTTGGATTTGGCGTCTACGCGTCGCAATTCGGTAACTACGGCGCGACCTATGGAGCGTTGAGCGCCGTAGTCGTCACGCTGATGTGGCTGTATCTGTCGGCCTATATCCTGGTTCTGGGCGCGGAACTGAACAGCGAGATCGAGCATCAAACCGCGGAGGATACGACCATCGGCCGACCAAAGCCGATGGGCGAGCGCCGGGCCTATGTCGCCGACACTATTGGAACCGTGCCCTAATGATTTGTCGGTGCCTTGGCTCCCTCAGTGGTGGATCATGGCGGACGCCATAGCCTGGAAAGCTGTCTCCATCTGTTCTGCGATCGGCTGATCCACTGCTACGTCCCGCATCGCTGCGCTCATAGCGCCAATCCACTGCTCTGCGGTGATCGCGTCGATTGCAATTGGTGCATGGGCGGACATCATGCATTTGCCGGGATGAGCATCGAACCAGTCGCGTGGCCCGCCCAGCCAGCCGGTCAGGAATCCGGCAAGCGATGCCCGCATGGGCCGAAGATCGTCGGCATGCAACGCCCGCAGTTCGCGATAGGCGGGCACGCTATCCATCAGGTCATAGAAACGATCGACGATGCGCCGTACGCCTTGTGCTCCCCCGACCGCTTCGAACGGGACGACGCGCGCCGCAGCCTGCGTCATCCACGGCGCCCTTTCAACGCGTCTTCGATCGACACGCCCGCAAGCACTGCCATGAAGGTGAGCAGGGCGACGACAACAAGCAGATCATAGTGGGTGCTGATAAGGTCGGTCATTGAAGGTCTCCTTTCTGCCCAGACTATCGCGATCCTGCCGCTGCGGATTTGATGGCCGTCAAAATGGGAAACCATGTTTTGATAACTGGCCGACGTCGTTCAGACATCGGGATTGGCGCTCGGACTGCGGCCTCGCATCTTGCGCCTTTCGCAAAGGAGAAGGTGGCACAGTCCATCCTTGCCGGGCGCCCTGACTGGCTTGCGCTGCCAGGGCGGAATCCAGTTGAGTGAAATGGAGCCGCAGAAACTTGCAGGCGAAGACGTGCGGTGCGGCGCTTGCCCGGCGGAAAGCCCCGCAGCGGCAAAGGCAGCCAGCATCCAGGCGCTATATCGCACGGCTGTATCGCCCCTCCGCGGGGACGAGATAGGTGTCGAAACATGCCGCGATGCTGCGTGCATAGGGCAGCCCTTCCGCTGTCAGCACAATGCGGTCCCCGACCAGGCGCGCCAGGCCCAGATCAACGAAGGGCGCCAGGTCGAACACAGGCTGGGTGACATCGACATGGGCCTCTCCCTGACAGAGCAGATTCTCGATGATGCGGCCCCGGCGGCGGTCTTCAGGCGTCCGGTGCGTCCCGCGCGCGGCTGAAAGCTGCCCTTGCTCGACCATGGTGCGCCACGGCCCTGCCTGCTTTTCATTCTGAACGATTAGGTCGGGAAACTGGCTGATCGCGCTCGCGCCAAGGCCCAGCAGGATTTCGGCCGGATCATCGGTGAAGCCTTGGAAATTGCGGCGAAGCCTGCCGTCACGCGCGGCGCGGGCAAGGCCATCCTCTGGCAGAGCGAAGTGATCGAAGCCGATCGCCTGATAACCCGCCGCGACCAGCATATCATGGCCATGCGCCGCCATATCGAAGCGGGTGGAAAGGTCCGGCAGAGCGGCGGCGTCGATCCGGCGCTGGCGCGGCAGCAGCTGCGGCATATGAGCATAGCCGAACAGGGCGATCCGCGCAGGCTTCATGCCGATGCTCGCCTCTATCGTGGAGGTGAGATCCTCGACCCGCTGGCCGGGCAAGCCGTACATCAGGTCGAAACCGATCGCGATGCCAGCTTTCGCCAGTTGATCGACGGCGCGTTCGACCAGGTCGAGCGGCTGGATGCGGCCGATGCGGGTCTGGACATGCGGCGTAAAGGTCTGGACCCCCAGGTTGACCCTGTCGATCCCGGTAGCCGCCAGCGTCTCGATCCATTGCGTATCGAGCCTGCGCGGGTCGAGCTCGACGGAAATCTCCGCACTGCCGGCGTCGAAGCACAGGAACAGTTGTTGCAGCAGGCGCACAAAATCGACGCGCGGCAGCGAATTGGGGCTGCCACCGCCAAAGGCGATCCTGACGACGCGACCCCGTTGGTCCAGATGCCGGGCGACCAGCGCGATTTCCCGCTCCAGCGCTTCGACATAGGCCGTCAGCCGCTGGGCGCGATTGGCGGCGCCGGTATTGCACCCGCAATACCAGCAAATGTCATGGCAGTAGGGGATGTGGAGATAGAGGGAGATTTCAGTGCCCGGCTGCACCGTGTCCATTCGCGTGGACAGGTCCGCCGCGCCCACTTCGCTGCTGAACTGGGCGGCGGTGGGATAGCTGGTGTAGCGCGGCACGGACCGGGCGAGCAGGTCGGGATGATATGTCCACATGACCATCCCGATCCCATGATGGGCGGCGCAGCACATTGAGCAAGGTCAAATCTCCAATTGTGCAGGATCAATGCGGCGCATGCAGCGCATCGGCAAATCAGTGTCTCCAACAACAGGGGTGGAGATATGGCTATGACATTCAGGAATATTCTGCTCGGCGCGGCTGCCATGGGCGCGCTGGCGACGGGTCAAGCGCAAGCGGCGCAGGGCGATGTGCTGGTCCGGCTGCGCGGCGTCATGGTCGCGCCCAATGAAAAGAGCGGCAGCGTGCTTCCCGGCTTTCCCAGTGAAAAGGTGAAGGTGGATGACAGCGTCATGCCGGAAATCGACATCAGCTACATGGCCACCGACCATATCGGGTTCGAACTGATCGCCGCGACCACCAAACATGGCGCCAGCGGGCGCACCGGCGTTACCGGATCAATCGGCAAGCTTGCATCAACCTGGGTTCTGCCGCCGACGCTGACGGTGCAATATCATTTCCTGCCCGACGCAAAAGTCCGCCCCTATGTCGGTGCGGGGATCAACTATACGCTTTTCTATAATGAAAGGGCGTCGAACGCACTGGAAGGCGCAGTAGGCGCAACCCGCGTCCATATGTCTGACAGTGTCGGCTGGGCAGGTCAGGCTGGCGTCGATATCGGCCTGAACGACCGGCTGTTCCTCAATCTGGACGTCAAATATATCGACATCGACACCAGGGTAAGACTGACCACCGGCGCCGCTGGCGTGCAGCGCGTCAAGGTGAGCCTTGATCCCTTCGTCTTTGGTATCGGCATCGGCATGAAGCTGTAATGACCGATTGCGGCGGTGCGTGGTTGCACGCCCCGCCGCTTCATGTCGATGCCAACGCCTTCACCACGAAGGGCAGGCGCTCGCCATCCGGTCCTGTCAGGGTGAGATAGCTGCCCGGCATGATCGCGTGCGTGTTCAGCCGGAAAATCCTTTCATCATCCTCATCCCCCCTTTCATAGGACAGCGTCCAGCCCGCAGGGGTATGGAGCAGACAACCGTGATGGTCTGGCTCATTCGGCCAGAAGCGGCGAACCGTCGCCAGTTCGGGATGACGCTGGTACTCATGTTCGTCGATCAGGCCATCCGGCCCCAGCGGCAACCGCAGCACATAGCTGCGCGCGGCCGAACCGTTGGGAAAGGCATGCGTGCGTGCGAGTTCAAGGCGTATCGTCGTCCATGTCATGCCCTACTCAATCCGATTCCCACGTGAGAAAGGATATACGGACTATCCCGGAGGGCGGTGCAGGCGCATTCAATCGGCCCTTTGCCGCTCTTGCTGGCCCATTGAAGAATGGGCATTGTGCGGGAATGGGTGTTGCGGATGATGAAATTGATGACTTGAGCGCGCGCGAACACAGCCTGGAACAGGCGTTGCTGGGATCGATCCTGGCCACCGTCCCTGACGCGCTGATTGTCATCGACATGAAGGGACAGATCATTTCGTTCAGCGCCGCGGCGCAGCGCATGTTCCAATATGCCGAAAGTGACGTGCTGGGCGAAAACATCTCCATGCTGATGCCATCCCCCGACCGGGAACGGCATGACGGCTATATCAACCATTATCTTGGCACCGGCGAAAAGCGGATCATCGGCATCGGGCGTCTTACCAGCGCGCGGCGGCGGGACGGGTCCGTCTTTCCCATCGAGCTGTCCGTTGGCGAGGTGCATGATCAGGGCAAGCGACTGTTCACGGGCTTCATCCGCGATCTGACCGAACGGCAACAGGCTGAAACGCGCGTCGCCGACCTGCAGGCGGAACTGGCGCATGCGAGCCGTGTCACCGCCATGGGCACGCTGGCCTCCGCGCTTGCCCACGAACTGAACCAGCCTTTGACCGCGATCGCCAATTATCTGGAGGCAGGGCGCGACATGCTGGACAGCGACCAGCCCGTCGACCGCGAACTGCTGCGCGAGGCGATGGCGGAGAGCGCGGCCCAGGCCCTGCGTGCTGGCGAGATCATCCGTTCGCTTCGCGAGTTCATCAAGCGCGGGGAGACCATGCGCCAGCCCGAGCCGTTGCGCGGCCTGCTGGCGGAAGGCACGGCCTTGGCCTTCATTGGCGCTGACAGCCGGGGCATCGACATGGACATCAGCGTCGACCGGCGAGTGGACGAGGTTTTCGTCAACCGCGTCCAGCTGCAACAGGTAATCATCAATCTGGTCAGAAACGCGGTTGACGCAATGGCGAACAGCCCCGCCCGGATTCTCCGCCTGTCCGCCGCTCCGGCAGAGGATGGCCGCGTGGAAGTAGTGGTGTCCGACAGCGGTCCGGGTCTTGATCCCGACATGTCGCGGACGCTCTTCACCCCCTTCACGACCACCAAGGCGTCGGGCATGGGCGTCGGACTGTCCATATGCCAGACCATTGTGGAGGGTCATGGCGGGCGCATCTGGGCCGAACCGTCGCAATGGGGCGGCGCGGCCTTTCATTTCACATTAGACGCAGCGGACGGAGCATGAGCGAACCCTATCCCATCTATGTCGTGGACGATGACGAGGCGATCCGCCGGTCGCTGTCGTTCATGCTGAAGACCAGCGGCTATGCGGTGCAGCTGTTCGCAAGCGGCGTCGAGTTTCTTCGCGAGGCGGGCGATCTCGCTCCCGGCTGCGTGCTGCTGGACGTAAGGATGCCGGACATCGACGGGCTGGAGGTGCAGCGCGAAATGCGCGCGCGCGGTATCATGCTGCCGGTCGTGATCATGACCGGCCATGGTGACATCGACATGGCCGTCAGCGCTATGAAAGCCGGGGCAAGCGATTTCATCGAAAAGCCATTTGAAAAGGCGGCGCTGCTGGGTTGCGTGGAGGCGGCGCGGAAGTTGTCGCTCGCTGATCGGGGCGCCAGCGCCCGCGCGAAGGACGCCCACGCCCGCCTCAACATCCTGACCGAACGAGAGCGTGAGGTGCTGGATGGGCTGGTCGAGGGTCTGCCGAACAAGACAATCGCCTATGATCTGGGGATCAGCCCGCGCACGGTGGAAATCCATCGCGCCAACCTGATGCACAAGCTGGAGGTCAAAAGCCTCGCCGAAGCGCTGCGCATCGCGTTTCATGCGTCGCAGGATTAGCGACCTAGGGATAATTACGGATAGGTCTGGGCCGCGGGCGAGGGCAGGCAATGCCCATGGACATGCAATTTGATCTGGCGCAAATCGCGCCCGTTAAGACAGCGCCGGACGCAGGTTGCGGCGCCCAATATTGCGACCGCTGCGAAGTGCGCGACCGGGCGATCTGCGCGGACCTGGAGGCGACGGACCGGACCACACTCAACCGCATTGGACGCCGGGCCGTGCTGAAGGCCGGGCAAACCGTCATGTGGGAAGGCGACAGTTCGACCCTGGTCGCCAATGTGATCGAAGGCACGCTGAAACTGTCCACATCGACCGCCGACGGACGCGAACAGATTGTTGGCGTCGTCTATGCTTCCGACTTCATCGGTCGCCCATTTGGGTCTTACACACCGCATAGCGTGACGGCGCTGACCGATGCGCGGCTATGCCTTTATCCACGAGGCGCTTTCGATGGCTTCGCGCGGGAACATCCGGCGCTGGAGCATCGGCTGTTGCAGCGGACGCTCGACGATCTTGACCGGACACGGGCCTGGATGCTGTTGCTTGGCCGAAAAAATGCGCGGGAAAAGGTCGCGACCCTGCTGCTCGACATGCGCAATCGTGTGCAGGCGGACGCGCAGGGAACGATCGAATTGCCGCTGTCCCGGCAGCAGATCGCGGACGTCCTTGGGCTGACGATAGAGACCGTGTCGCGGCAGGTTACAGAGCTGAAACGCAAAGGCGTGATCGCGCTTGTGGGCCGCCGGGGCGTACGGATCTGCGATGTCGAACAGTTGGAAAGCATCGCAGAGGGCGAGTGACGGCACATCTGCTGGCATGATGCGGCCAAGACATCCCGCCGAATAAGGACATTCCCCTACATACCGCCTGCGTCCGCTTTGACAGGGATCAATGCGTAATGCGGGCTTCGCGAGCATCGGAAGCCACGAGCCTATGGTGGGGGAATCCGATGGATCAATTGCTGTTGAAGACGGGCGGCTGGTTTGTGCTGGCGCTGCTGGCATTTCTTGCGGCCTTGGGCGCGGTCGACTCTGGATTTGCGGTGCATATGGGCATCATCTGCGCGGCGGCTCTGACCGCTGCGGTGCTGACCATGCGGCATGCCGATTATGAAGCGATTGCACGCGGGTTGCTGAAAATGCCCGCTGATCCGGGGAAATATGACGATGATCCGATCCGCTGGGGCGTGATCGCGACGGTATTCTGGGGCTTGGCGGGCTTTCTCGCCGGGCTCTACATCGCCTTGCAACTCGCCTTTCCGGCTCTCAACCTTGGGCTGGAATATACCAGTTTTGGCCGGTTGCGTCCGCTGCACACATCGGCGGTGATCTTCGCCTTTGGCGGCAATGCGCTGATCGCGACCAGCTTTTACGTCGTGCAGCGCACATGCCGGGCGCGGCTGGCCTTCCCAGGGCTCGCCCGCTTCGTCTTCTGGGGCTATCAGCTATTCATCGTGCTGGCGGCAACCGGCTATGTGCTGGGCATCACCGAAGGCCGCGAATATGCCGAGCCGGAATGGTATGTTGACCTGTGGCTGACGATCGTCTGGGTCGCTTATCTCGTCGTGTTCGGCGGGACGATATTAAGGCGCAGCGAACCGCATATCTATGTGGCGAACTGGTTCTATCTCAGCTTCATCCTGACCATCGCGATGCTGCACATCGTCAACAATCTTTCCATGCCGGTCAGCTTGCTGGGGTCCAAGAGCTACAGCGCTTTCGCGGGCATGCAGGATGCGCTGACCCAATGGTGGTACGGGCATAATGCGGTCGGTTTCTTCCTGACGGCCGGTTTTCTGGCCATGATGTATTATTTCGTTCCCAAGCAGGCGGAGCGGCCGGTCTATAGTTATCGCCTGTCGATCATCCACTTCTGGTCGCTGATCTTCCTCTATATCTGGGCGGGACCGCATCACCTGCACTACACCGCGCTGCCCGACTGGGCGCAGACGTTGGGCATGGTTTTTTCGGTCATGCTGTGGATGCCCAGCTGGGGCGGCATGATCAATGGCCTCATGACGCTGAACGGTGCATGGGACCGCATCCGCACCGACCCGATCATTCGCATGATGGTGATGGCGCTGGCCTTCTACGGCATGTCCACCTTTGAAGGGCCGATGATGTCGGTGAAGGCGGTGAACAGCCTGTCGCACTACACCGAATGGACCATCGGCCATGTGCATAGCGGCGCGCTTGGGTGGAACGGCCTCATCACCTTCGCCTGCCTATATTACCTCACGCCCCGGCTGTGGAAGCGGGAACGCCTTTACTCCCTGCGGCTGGTGAACTGGCATTTCTGGCTCGCGACGCTGGGGATCGTCCTCTACGCCGCGTCGATGTGGGTCGCGGGCATTATGCAGGGACTCATGTGGCGCGAATATGGGGCCGATGGCTACCTTGTCTACGCCTTCTCCGAAGTCGTGAGCGCCATGTTCCCCATGTACGTCATCCGGGCGGCCGGCGGCCTGATGTACCTCGCCGGCGCGATCATCATGGCCTGGAACATAGGCAGGACCATAGCGGGCAGCCCGCTCCGGGACGAAAAGCCGATGAACGACGCTGCCTATGATGTCGCCGCAGACCGGCCGCTCGTCACCCAGCCTGCCTGAGGGAGTAACCGAAAATGGCAACCAAATTCTTCGACCATGGCAAGCTGGAGCGGAATGTCTCTTTGCTGGGTATAGCTTCCCTCATCGTAGTCGCCATCGGCGGCATCGTAGAGATCGCGCCGCTGTTCTGGATCGACAACACGATTGAGAAAGTGGAAGGCATGCGCCCTTACACGCCGCTGGAGCTGGCAGGCCGCAACATCTACATCCGCGAGGGATGTTATAATTGTCACAGCCAGATGATCCGTCCGTTCCGGGACGAAACGGAACGCTATGGCCATTACAGCCTTGCCGCCGAAAGCATGTACGATCATCCGTTCCAGTGGGGGTCGAAGCGCACGGGACCGGACCTCGCCCGCGTGGGCGGCAGATATTCGGACGAATGGCATGTCCAGCATCTGAAAGACCCGCGCGCGGTCGTGCCGGAATCGATCATGCCCGGCTATGCCTTCCTCGCCAGTCGCGCGCTCAAGCTGCCCGACATGCGCAAGGACTTGGCCGCGCTCAACAATGTCGGCGTGCCCTATACCGAAGACGACATCGCCAAGGCCAATGACGACCTGAAGGCGCAGGCCGATCCCGATGCGGATGCGGGCGACCTCATCAAACGCTATCCCAAGGCACAGGCAAGGGATTTTGACGGCAATCCCGGCCAGTTGACCGAGATGGATGCGCTGGTCGCCTACCTCCAGATGCTGGGCACGCTGGTCGATGTGGACAGCGCCAGGCCGCAGGAGGTCGAACGATGAGCTATGACGCCCTGCGCCATTTCGCCGACAGCTGGGGGCTGGTTTTCATGGGCCTGCTCTACCTCATCCTGATCGGCTGGCTCTTCCTGCCCCACGGGCGACAGCGCAGCGCCGAAGCCGCGCGCGCCATCTTCGAGGATCAGACGGAGGCCGACAATGGCTGAGGACAAGCGTATCGACGCCGCGACGGGGACCGAAATCAAGCTTCATGAGTGGGACGGCATCCAGGAACTGGACACGCCGTTGCCGCGCTGGTGGCTGTGGACCTTCTATGCGACGATCCTGTTTGCGATCGGCTACATGGTCGCTTATCCGGCCTGGCCGATGATCGACCGGGCGACCGCCGGGTTGCTGGGCTGGTCGAGCCGAGGGGCGCTGGACAAGGAACTTGCGGCCCGCGAACAGCAGATCGCGCCGATCCGCCAGGCGATCGCAGAGACGTCCGTCACCGTCCTGCCGCAACGCCCCCAACTGATGCAGGCGGCAATCGAGGGCGGACGCGCGGCTTTTCGCGTGCATTGTGTGCAGTGCCACGGATCGGGCGCGGCGGGATCAAAGGGTTATCCCAATCTCAACGACGACGACTGGCTGTGGGGCGGTGACATTGCCGCCATTGAAAAGACGATCGCCGATGGCGTGCGCAACCCGGATCATCAGGCGACGCGGCAATCGCTCATGCCTGCCTTCGGCAAGGACCAGCTGCTGACGGCGGCGCAAGTGGATGACGTCGTGGCGCATGTCCGGGCGATCAGCGGGCAGCACAGGGCGAACGCCGCATCGCGGCGTGGGGCGAAGGTCTTTGCCGACAATTGTGCGGTCTGCCATGGCCCAGCGGGCGCGGGCGACCGGACGGTCGGTGCGCCGAACCTGGCCGATGCCATCTGGCTTTATGGCGGGGATGCGGATTCGATCCGCGATACGGTGTGGAACAGCCGCCGTGGCGTGATGCCGCGATGGGACGACAAGCTGGACAAGGTGACCGTCCGAATGCTGGCGGCCTATGTTCACAGTCTAGGCGGGGGCGAGACCAAGCCGGAAACCCGTGCAGAGCCGGGCGGCTGAGCCATGTTGATGACAGGATCGCCATCGCTCTACGAAAAGCGCAAGGGCGTCTATCCCAAAGCGGTCGATGGCTTCTATCGCCGTCTCAAATGGGCGGTCATGGCTGTGACGCTGGCCATATATTGGGGCACGCCATGGCTGCGGTGGGATCGTGGCCCTTACGCGCCCGATCAGGCGGTGCTGGTCGATCTGGCGAACCGCCGTTTCTACATGTTCTCCATCGAAATCTGGCCGCATGAATTTTACTATGTGGCTGGATTGCTCATCATGGCAGGCGTCGGCCTGTTCCTGGTGACGTCGGCGGTCGGCCGCGCCTGGTGCGGCTATGCCTGTCCGCAGACGGTATGGACCGATCTCTATCAGCATGTGGAACGCTTTATCGACGGTGACCGCAATGCGCAGGTCCGGCTGGCCAACACGCCATGGAGCGCGGCGAAGATCGCCCGACGGCTGGCGAAATGGGCGGTGTGGCTGGTCATCGCCTTTCTGACCGGAGGCGCGTGGATTTTCTATTTCGCCGATGCGCCGACATTGCAGCAGCAATTCTGGACCGGGACTGCCGCCCCCGGCGCCTATGGCGCCGTCGCCGTGCTGACGGCCACCACCTTCATCCTTGGCGGCTTCATGCGCGAGCAGGTATGCATCTACATGTGCCCCTGGCCGCGCATACAGACCGCGATGCTGGACGAAAAATCGCTGGTCGTGACCTACAAGCATTGGCGCGGCGAAAAGCGCGGGAGCCTGAAGAAAGCGCAGGCCGCCCCGGACATTTACGGCGATTGTATCGACTGTAACCAGTGCGTCGCGGTCTGCCCCACCGGCGTCGATATTCGTGAAGGTCCGCAGATCGGTTGCATCACCTGCGCGCTATGCGTGGATGCGTGCGATGCCGTGATGGCGCAGATCGGAAAGCCGCGCGGCCTGATTGACTATTGCACGGAAGATGATGCGCTGGCCGAACAGAAAGGCGGCGCCCCTCGACCTGTGCTCAGCACGCTGTTGCGGCCGCGGACCCTTGCCTACTTCGCGTTGTGGATCTGCGTCGGCGCGGCGATGCTGTTCGCGTTGGGCGTCCGCACGCGGCTCGACATCAGCGTGCAGCAGGATCGCAACCCGATTTTCGTCCGTCTGTCGGACGGGACGATCCGCAACGCCTATACGATAAAGCTGCGCAACATGGAGGCGCGACCGCGCCCGATGCAGGTCGGCGTCACCGGCTTGGCCGATGCGAAGATGTGGACCGATGCCGGTTCGCGCGAGCAGGCGGGCAGCGCCCTCACCACCATGGTCGCCGCCGACAGCGTCGAAAAGCTGCGCGTCTTCCTGCTGCTGCCGTCGGCAGGCCCAGTGCGGCAAGATTTCGCCTTCACCGTGCGCGCGACGGACCGCGAAGGCGGCGGCGACAGCGAACCCGCCCGATTTGAAAGGCCCTGAAAGCATGACCGACATCCGTAAGTCCACCCGCGCCTTCACCGGCTGGCACATGACGGCGATTCTTGTCGCCTTCTTCGCCGTGATCGTGGCCGTCAACATGCTGATGGCGACCATCGCCGTACGGTCGTTCGGCGGCAGGGTAGTCGAAAACAGCTATGTGGCCAGCCAGAAGTTCAACGGATGGCTGGCGCAGGCGAAGGCTCAGGAAAGGCTGGGTTGGCGCGACGAGGTGACGCTGAACCCGGCGCGCCACGTACAGATGAAGCTGAATGTCACGGGCGCAGAAATGACGGCGCTGGCGCAGCATCCGCTGGGTCGCGCGTCGGACATATCCCTGCATCTGCATGAAGCAGAGCCGGGTCTTTACGTTAGTGACCGCCCCTTGCCGGTCGGTAGATGGCAAGTGCGCTTCGACATCCGCCATAACGGTGGCGAGGAACATCTGCTGCGGGAGGTGAAGTGATGGCCAGCCAACCGCAGCCTTTTGCAGAAACATCTGTCGAGGCGAAGGAAAGCCTGTTCGCCGTGCCGGGGATCCACTGCGCCGGTTGCCTGTCCAAAATCGAAAATGGGCTGCTGCTGACCCCCGGCATCCTGACGGCGCGCGTCAATATGGGGGCGAAGCGGGTCGCGGTCCGCCATGATCCCGCACTCATGCCGCCAGACCTGAAGGCGGCCATCCTGGCGCTTGGCTTTGAGGCGGAGCCGCTGGCCGATCCGGGCCTGGACCTTGTAGCGGCTGAGAACCGCGCGCTGGTCCGCGCGCTGGCGGTCGCGGGCTTTGCCGCGATGAACATCATGCTGCTGTCAGTGTCCATCTGGTCAGGCGCCGATGGGGCGACGCGGACGATGTTCCACTGGCTGTCCGCGATGATCGCGCTGCCTACGGTCGCCTATGCAGGCCAGCCTTTTTTCCGTTCAGCCTGGTCGGCGCTGCGGCGGAAGCGGACGAACATGGATGTGCCAATCAGCATAGGCGTGCTGCTGACGACGGCGATGAGCCTGTTCGAAACGATTACCGGCGGCGAGCATGCCTGGTTCGATGGGGCGGTAATGCTGCTCTTCTTCCTGCTGGCCGGACGATGCCTGGACGGGATGATGCGGTCGCGCGCGCGCGCTGGCGTTGCGGCCCTGCTCAAACAGACAGCGCCCGGTGCCATGGTGCTCGATGGAAAGGGACACAGCCAATGGACCGCCGCCCTGCGTCCGGGCATGAGGATGCTGGTCGCGGCTGGCGAAAGGTTGGCGGCCGACGGTCGCGTGGTTGATGGCGAAAGCCGAGTCGACCTTGCCTTCCTGACGGGCGAGAGCGCGCCCTTGCGCGTTCATGCCGGGGATATGGTGCAGGCCGGGTCGATGAATGTGGAAGGTCCGCTCACGGTGGAGGTGACCGCGGCTGGCGCCGACACGGTGATCGCCGACATCGCCCGTCTGATGGAAGAGGCAGGGCAGGGCAGGTCGCGCTATGTTCGTCTCGCAGACCGGGCGGCGCGCTATTATGCGCCTGCCGTCCATCTGCTCGCCGCGCTGTCGTTCGCGGGATGGCTGATTGCGGGTGCGGGCGTGCATCAGGCCCTGCTGATCGCGGTTGCGGTGCTGCTCATCACCTGTCCCTGCGCGCTTGGCCTCGCCGTCCCGGCGGCTCAGATCGTTGCTTGTGGCGCGCTGATGCGGCGGGGCGTGCTGGTGAAGGACGGGTCCGCGCTGGAACGGCTCGCCGAAGTCAGCGAGGCCGTGTTCGACAAGACGGGCACGCTGACGCTCGGTCGACCGATGCCGCAGAATCTTGATCGCCTAACGGCCGAAGACAAAGCCATCCTTCTGGCGCTGGCACGAGGATCGCGCCATCCGCTTAGCATGGCCCTGCGGCAGGCGCTGGAAACGGACGGCGTGGTTCCCGCTGTCCTTGGCCCTGTCCGCGAAGTCGCGGGACAAGGCGTTTTTGCTGAATATAGGGGCATGCCGGTTGCGCTGGCCCGGCCCCACAATGTGGTCAGCCTGGCCGGGCTGGCCAGCGAGTATCGGCGCGGCGATCAGGCGCTGCTGTTGTCCTTCACCGACGCGCTGCGGCCCGATGCCGTCGAGACGCTGGATGCGCTGCGCGGGCTGGGCGTCAAGACGCTGATCGCCAGCGGCGACCGGCCAGAGGCGCTGGAGGGCATCGCCCGCGCAACCCGGACCACCGCCATCGGCCATATGCGCCCCGCCGACAAGCTGGCCCTGATCGACAGGCTTCGGGGGCAGGGGGAGAGGGTGTTGATGGTTGGCGACGGGTTGAATGACGGCCCAGCGCTAGCCGCCGGGCATGCCAGCATGGCGCCTGCATCGGCCAGCGACGCGAGCCAGTTGACGGCGGACGCGGTATTTTTGGGCGACCGTCTGACGCCGGTTGCGGTGGCCGTGCGTACCGCGCGAAGGACGATTGCGGTCGTGAAGCAGAATTTCGCGCTCGCCATCGGCTATAATGTGCTTGCTGTCCCGCTTGCCATCGCGGGACAGGTCACGCCTTTGGTCGCCGCAATCGCCATGTCGACATCCTCGCTGATCGTCATCGCCAACGCCTTGCGTCTTAAAGGAGCTGCGAAGTGACCGGTCTCGGCCTGCTCATCCCGATTGCACTGTTCCTCGGCCTGCTGGGCCTTGCCGCTTTCTTCTGGGCGCTGCGCGACGGGCAGTTCGACGACACCGATGGTGCGGCGATGCGCATATTGATCGACGAGGACTGAGGGCGATCGCGAGCACAAGAAAGGGGCCCGGTCCAATCGGATCGGGCCCTTTTCTTTTATTCCGGGACGATCAGGAAATAACCATCGCCGTGGGATCGGGATTGCGGGTCCAGTTCCAATAGTCGGCCAGCTTGAACGGGCAGGACACATAGTTGCGGCCCTTGCTGTTCAGATAATAGCTCTTGGCCTTGGGGTGGGACCAGATCATCTGCTTCATCTGCTCCTCGACCTTCGCATTCCAATCGAGATAGGCTTGTTCGGTCGGTTCGATCGCCTTGCCGCCTGCCGCGACGATCTGATCCAGCGCCTCGATGATGTAGTGAATTTGGCTCTCCAGCACCATGTTGACGCCTGCAGCATGATTGGGCGCGCTGTTGGGGCCCAGCGTCATGAAGAAGTTGGGATAGTTGGGAGCCATGACGCCCAGATAGGCGCGCGCTTCATCCTTGCCCCAGGCCGCCGCCAGATCGCTGCCGCCACGGCCGTATACCTTGAGCGGGCCCAGGGCGGGCGCCAGTTCAAAGCCGGTGGCGAGGGCGATCACATCGACCTCGTACCGCTTGCCGCTCTTGGTGACGATCGCATGTTCCTCGATATGATCGATCGTGTCGGTTTCCAATGTGACATTGGGCTTCACTAGCGTGTCGAGCCAGCCGCCATCGGCGTCCAGCACGATCCGCTTGCCGAAAATCGGATAGTCGGGGACGATCTTTTCAATAAGGTCAGGGCGCGCTGCCAGTTTCTGATGAATATATTGCAGGGCATAGGTGCGCGCTGCGTCATTCTGCGCCGAAATGGAAACGTCCTTGTTCGGCCAGTCCGCATCGACCTTCACGTTGCCATAGAGTCCGTCGCCCGTGAACCAGTAGACGCGAAATCGGAACCATTCCTTGTAGTGCGGGATGTTGCGCAGCGCGAAGTGAATATTCTCGTTGACCGGCACGGCTATGTCCGGGTTGTTGAGCACCCAATGCTTTGACCGCTGGAAGATGACCAGGCTCTCCACCTTGTTCGAAATGGCGGGGGCAAGCTGCGCCGCGCTGGCGCCCGTGCCGATCACAGCAATCCGCTTGCCGGTCAGGTCCATGTCCGCATCCCACCCTGCGGTGTGCATCTTGGGGCCCTTGAAGCTGTCGATTCCGGGGATATTGGGGAAGGACCAGCGGTTGAGCACGCCATGGGCGAGCAGCACGGCGTTGGCTACTTCCACCCGCTCCGCACCCGTTTTCACGTCGCGCAGGGTGACATGCCAATTGCTGTCCGCATCGCTCCACCGCGCGGCGACGACCATCGTCTGGAACTGGACATGGTCGCGAATGCCATATTTGTCCGCGACGCCGGTCAGATAGCTGTGAATTTCCGGCCCCTTGGGATGATAGCTGCTCCAGTCCGGGTTCAGCTCAAAGGAATAGGAATAGAAGTGGCTCGGCGTATCCACGCCCACGCCGGGATAGCGGTTCTCGTACCATGTGCCGCCAAGATCCGAATTTTTTTCGATGATCGTATAGTCATATCCTGCTTCAGCCAGCTTGATGCCTGCGGCAATGCCGGTCATGCCGCCGCCGATCACCAGCACGCGGAAACCGGCTGGCGGATGGATGCGGCCGGGCAATTCCTTGCGCGGCACGGGCCGTTCGAACCCCATTTGATCGTACAGGACGGGCATGATCGCGGGATCAATGTCCTCGCCGACGCTGACCCCCATCATCCTGCGGAGCAGGTCGGGATCAATGGGCCGTTCTACGGGCGGGATGGGATCGGTAAGCAGCGCGAACAAACGATCGCGTAATCCCTGCGCCATCTCCTCGGGCACATTGGACGGTGCTTCTGCTGCATATATGCCGGTCAGATAGGGTGCGAAACTGTCGAGATAGGCTTGGTCCTGGACATAGCCAGTATAGACCATCAGCAAAGTAGGCAGGTTCGCGTCGTCAAGCGCGCGGCGAAGGGCTTCCTCGTCCGCGATGGGCAAGGTGGCGGTGGTTGCAGCTTTTGGCTGGGCGTGCGCGTTCATCTTTCTTCCTCTCACGGCAGCAAGCGACGGCGCCGATGCTCGTTCGCTCATAAAGTGAGTATATACTTACTTATGGCGCGCGAATTGACGCCGATCAAAATCCAGCAGGAACGAAAAAGGGCGGAGCATCGCGATCGGATGCTCCGCCATCGTCTTCCCGAGGGCAGGGGAGAGGTTCAGGCTGCGGCGACAGACTTGCCTGCGCGCAAATCCAGCGTCGTGTGAATACCATTGGCCCGTGCCTGAAGCTCAGGCGCGCGGGCACGCGGGTTATAGAATTGCCGATACCACAGCCTTTCCTTGTGGAACGGTCCGTCATCGGGGATCTGGAGGATGTGGATCGCGGGTTCCTTATATTTCCAAAGTTCAAAATCCTGAGAGAAGGCGGCCAGACCCGCTTCATGATAGGCGCGCGCGGTGGCGCGTTCCTCCTCTGTCGGCTCGCCATTGGCTGCCGTCCGGGACATGACCGCGAACCACACGCGCACTTCGCCATCCTCCACTGGCGTATTGCAGATCATCATGAGGGAAGGATGCTTGCCCTCCATGCGGGACAACAGGATGCCCGGTCCCGTGTACCAGGTGTCCGTTTCCAGCAGCCCGTCGGTATCGACCAGCGTGCGATGCCCCGACCCAAAGCGCTGGCGCATCACATGCCCGTCAAATTCATTCTCGAAATAGGCATTGCCCGCCGACCCATGGACCGGCGCGAAATGCGCATAATCGGTCATGTTGTCCAGGATCTCCTGCGGATGGATAGGCAAGGTGCCAAGCGGGTCCACCTGCCATCGGACCCATCCTTCCCCTGTCCGGTCCCATTCGGCGAAATCGGGCAGGTCATAGTCGGGGTCGCCCCCTTCCATGTCATGCCACATCCAGATGCAGCCGGCTTTTTCCACGACCTTGTGCGACTTGATGCACGCCGCCTTGGGGATGCTGCGCGTCGAATAGGGGATGTCGTCGCACTGTCCCTCGGGCGTGAAGCGCCAGCCATGGGCGGGGCAGCGGATGGAATCCCCCTCCACCTGATTGCCGTCGCGCACGACATAGGACGTGCTGTTGCGGGCGATGTTGACGCGCATGTGCGGGCAATAGGCGTTCATCAGCACCACGCGCCCGCTCTTGCCGCGATAGAGCGCCATGTCCTGCCCGAAGAAACGGACCGGCTGCGGCTGCTGTGTCACCTCCTCGGCGATGGCGACCATGAACCAGCCACGCGGAAAGGTCAGTTCGCCCAGGCCATATTCGGCTGTCTTCGCCATGCTGTCCTCCCGTCCGCTCAGATGAAGCTGTCGCCATTCGGCGCGCCCAGCAGGACGCCGCCGAAGTTGCGGCCGACGACGCCCGGATTATTGGCAACATGCGCGCGCCCGGCATGAATGTCGCAAAAGGCTCGGGCGATCGGATTGCCGCGATAAATGGCTTCCGCGCCGCTGGCCGCGAAGATACGGGCGATCAGCGCGCAGCAGCGGCCGGAAATCTGCGCCGACTGGAACCGATAGTGCAGCCGGGTTTCAAGGTCCGCTTGCTCGCCCGCGCGCGCCTTTTCAGTGAGGTGCGCGAAGTTGCGGAACAGGATGGTTTTCATCTCGTCAATCGCCACGCGGGTTTCGGCGATCACCATCTGCACATCGGGATCGGCCGATGCGCTCGCCCCGCTATTGGCGCTCCTGCGCTTCGCGCCCTTTTCGATGAAGCAGTCGAGCGCACCCTGAAGCGCTCCGATGGACGAAGAGGATACGGCGCGGACAAAGACTTGTCCGAACGGCAGCTTGTAGAGTGGGCCGGGGTTGACCTTCGCGCCGGGGTTGGTGGAGGCAAAGCCGTCCTTCGACCGATGGGTGCGGTAGGCGGGAACATAGGCGTCCTCCACCGTCACGTCATGGCTGCCCGTCCCGCCAAGTCCGATCGTGTTCCAGATCGGCAGCACCTTGAAGTCGCCTCGGGGGACAAGGAAGGTCCAGAAGTCCGGTTCGCCCGTCTCCGGATCGTTGACCAGGCCGCCTAGGAATGCCCAGTCGCAATGATCGACGCCGCTGGAAAAGCCCCAGCGCCCGCTGATGCGATAGCCGCCCTCGACCGGGGTCACCTGCGCGCGCGGCATGTAGGAGGAGGAGATGAGCGTGGCGTTGTCCTTGCCCCATACATCCTCCTGCGCCTTGGCGTCGAACAGGGCGAGCTGCCAGTTATGCACGGCGACCACGCCCAGCACCCAGGCGGATGACATGCACCCTTCGGCCAGCTTCATCTGCACCGCGTAGAATGTTTCGATGTCCATCTCATAGCCGCCATGGCGGCGGGGTTGGAGGATCTTGAAGAAGCCTGCCTCCTGAAAGTCGCGAATGGTCTCGTCCGGCACCTTGTTGCCCGCTTCGCAGGCGTCGGCCCGTTCGCGCAGCACCGGCACGAGCGCCGCCGCCCGATCGACGAGATCGGCCATGGCGGGCGCGGTGGTCGCATTGGCAAGCGTCATATTCCTTCTCCTTATGATCAGGCCGCGTCGGCCAGTTTCGCCTGTTCATCCGCGCCGAAGCCGACACTGAAGTCATGGCCCCACAGGCTGGCCGATGTGCTTTCGAAAACGGTGTGACGGTCCCAATCCACGACCCTGCCGCCGCAGCCATATTCCAGCGCAAAGCCGCCGGGCGTTTCGACATAGAAGCTGATCATGTGATCATTGGTATGGCGGCCCAGCGTCGCCATCAGCCGTGCGCCGGATGCCAGCATGCGGTCATAGGCATGGCCCACCTCATCGATGGTGGCGACCTCCACCATCAGGTGCACGCAGCCCGATGGCGCCTCGCCCTCGAACAGCGCCAAGCTGTGATGGCGGCCATTGGCGCAATGCATGAAGTCGATCCGCATTTCCGGTCCGTCTGTCCCCGCCGGGCGATGGACCATGAAGTCCGAAAGACCCAGGCCAAGCGCGTCAGTCAAAAAGGCGCGGGTCGCCGCGATGTCCGGCGCGGGAAGGACAACATGGCCATATCCCAGATCGCCGGTCACGAACCGCGTGCCATGGGGCGAGCAGAAAGGGATGAAGCTGCTTACATAGCCGTAGGATAGTTCGTGGCGGTTGCCCGAAGGATCTCGAAACCAGACCATGTCGGTGACATGGCGCAGGGCGCGCTCCGCGTTGGTCGCGGCGGTGAAGGCGATGCCGCGCGCCTTCAGTCGGGTGAGGGCGGTGGCAAATTGTTGCTCGTTGCGGACTTCCCAACCGCTGGCGAAATAGCCGTCCCGATCCCCTTCAACGATGAACAGCCGCCCGGCCCGCTCGTCGATGCGCAGGGCAAGGCCGCCTGGCGCTGCGTGGACGGAAAAGCCGGCGACATCTTTCGCGAAGCGCGCCCACTGGTCGGGCTCGCGAGAGGTGATCACGCTGTAGGCAAGGGCCGCGACTTCCATGCAATCCTCCACTGTTTGCCGCGCCATGATGCCGCGAGTGTGAAGGAGTGGAATTGACCGACGTCAAAATAGACAAATTTGCGCTGGACGATGCCAGCCCAATCTGGCGGATGGCCTATATACTCGCGGCAATGGCCGTGAAATGCGTAGGCATGGAAAGACATGAATACGCATGATCCTCCGGCGAGGCATCGAGTTTGACATGCGTCAATGCAGCCGCGGCGCTGTGCATGGTTGTGCTCATCAAAACCATCGTCCGCATCAGGGGAGAGGGAAACGCCATGAACATCCGATCGATCGAACGAGCAGAGGTTGCACAGACGATCAGTCACGTGAACCTTCACTATCCCTGCGCATCGGATGGTCCGGCGGCCGCGCTGCTGCTGGAAACCGCGGGGCTTGTGCGGACACAGGAAATGGAGCTGCCGCAGGGCGGAACATTTTATCGTTTCTCAACCAATGCCCGGGCACCCGATCGGGCCGACAATATCGTTTATCTCAGTCCTTTGCCGCAGGCGACCGCAGAGCTGTTCGCCGCGCGAGAGGCTGGGGGTAGGTAGGCGCGATGAGCATCCGGCGGTCGGTGCTTATCAGGCAGCACAGGCGGCCGACCCGGAATTTAATTTCCACGTCGGCTTTCTCGTCGATTCACTGGATTTTCTGGAAGAGCGGTTCCTGGCGTTGCAAGCACTGGAGGCGAACGATCCGCGCTTTGCCGGACGGCTGCAATTCCTGGTCAATCGCGCATTGCCGGGGGATGCGGACATCGACGCGCGCCTGGACGCTTCACCGGTTTATCGCGACATTACCCGCTACACCTATGGTCGTAACGGCGTACAGGCCTTTTGCGCGACGGACCTGATCGTCGATGGCCCGCTGGGTGAGGGACTGGTGTTCGAATTCGATTATGTATTTCCCGGCCATGCCGAACATATCATGTCGATTTCCGAATATACGCGCTAGGCCCGGTTGCGATCTGCCCTGCGGGGTGGATCAGGCCGTTGCCGCGCAAGACGACCAGATGCGGCGCCGGGCGGCCGTTTCCCGATCCTCCCGGCGAAGCGCGTCGATGATCTTGTCACAGGCACGGGCATGCGCTTCGTGGGCGCTTCGTTTCTCGGAACAGGCAGCGCGGAGCGCATTGTCCAGGGCCTTCCTCCGGGTAACTTTCAAAGTCTCAATCGGGGTCATATTATCTGCGCCCATAAGGCGGGGGCTGGCGCGCCAGGTGAGAGGGGGATCGTTTCACATCGCCAGCGATCAGCTTGGACTTCATCAACACGCGCAGGGTGTCGGCATCCCTCGGGTCAAGCATCACTGCCCGCGATCCACCCGAAAGGAGCGGCTCGATAGTGGACACGCGCAAAGCATGCTTTTTGCACAATTCCTCGATTGTGGCGGGTATTTCGAGAATGTGGACGGCGCGGCTCATGCGGATTTCTCCAATGCCATGAAGGGGGTGCAACCGAATGGCGCGGAACCATCGGCCCGTTGCGAACGATATGGCAACCGGTGGTCGCGAATGCGGCGGGCATAGCCTTGGGCGAGGCCGTGATGGGCGGTCCGCGCCGCTGGGCATGAAGCAAAATCCGCGCGCAGAATTTCTTCCTGCTCGCGACGCAAAAGATAGTTCAGATCTTCCAATGAAATGCTCCCTCGATATTTCAAACGGGAGCACGATTGTCTCTCAGTTACGCCTATACTCTAGAGAGTTCGGCCTAATAAACCGGACATAGCAGTATGTATCTTATTTGTCGCGCATTTAAATTATATTCATAGCTGCTGCCTTGTTGCCGATCGTCCTGGCATCAAAAAAGGGCCTCCTCCTCAATCAAGAGAAGGAGACCCTGCAATCCGATCCGGCAGCCTTGTTTCTCAGGCGCGCATCAACGACCCGCCGTTGACGTCGATGATCGAACCATTGATCCAACGGCCATCAGCAGAAAGGAGCATGGCGACCACCCCGGCATGATCCTCGGATTCACCCAGACGGGTGTGCGGCGTGCGCGACATGAAATAGGACGCCCACTTGTTGGCTTCCTCGGCATTGGCTTCCATCTGCGTCTTCATTTCGCCGGTCACGGTGAAACCGGGCGCCAGGACGTTGGCGGTCAGCCCTTCCTTGCCCCAGCGCGATGCCACGTGACGCATGAGGGCGTTCACGCCCGCCTTGGTCATTGCATAGGAGGGGCGGGTGGGCTCGGCGCCGTGGGCAGAACCGGAGCTGGTGTAGACAATAGCCGATTCCTTGTTCTTCAGCAGATGCGGCAGCACCGCCCGAGTGCACAGCAGGTGCCCGCGCAGGTTAACGGCCACCGTACGGTCGAACACGGCAAGGTCCAGCGCAAGGGCGTCGGAATCCTCCATGATAACGCGTAGATCGGCAGCGTTGATGTGCGCTCCGTCCAGGCCGCCCAACCGCTCGACGGCGGCCTCCACCGCGGCGTTGACCGACTGCTCGTCGGAAATATCGACATGCAGCGCGAACGCGCCGTTGCCCGCCGCCTGGGCCGCCGCTTCAGCACCAGCCAGGTTGATGTCGGCGGCGCAGACGCGCGCACCTTCCTCGGCCAGCCGTTTGACGGTCGCAGCGCCAATGCCGGTCGCGCTGCCGAATATGATGATGCGGCGATCTTTCAGTCTGTCATTCATTTTACATTGTCTCCGATAATGCGTGCCGGGGGAGCGGCGGCGTAGGTCGGTCCTCGTGAATCAGGCTCGGCCAAACTGCGCTATCAGCAACCATATGCCGCCTGCAACCAGCAGAAAGATGACAAGCGCCCTCCATCCCGACGCAAATCGCAAATTCGGGCGCTCGCCTGTCCATATCCGCGATCCGCTGATCATCGGGCCAACCAGATTGTCGCGCCGATGAACCAGATAGAAAAGTATCGCCACTATGTGCAGCGCGGTTAGCCCAAGGATGATGTTGAAGAACAAGGCGTGCCATTCGGCCGCCGCGCGCCCGGTGTCGAAATCGACCAGATAGGAAAACGGCCCCGATTCCATGCCGTCTATATCCACCGAAAAGAAACCAAGCCCCACTTGCGCGAGGAGCAGCGCGATCATCGCGATCACGCTCCAGCCGCCTGCCGGATTATGGCCAGCAGAGGGTTTTGCCGCGCGGTTGAACATATGGCCCCGCACATAGCGAAACAGCGTCGCAGGCCCGCCCACAAAAAGGCCGAAGCGGGCGGTGCTGCTGCCCACCATGCCCCAGATCAGGCGAAAGAGCAGCAGCGCGCAGATGCTGTACCCTGCCAGCCGGTGCCAATCGAGCATCCGTTCCTCCGCGCTCCACCACGCAAGGCCCAGCAGGGGCACGAGCGTCCAGTGGAACAGACGGGTCGGAAGATCCCAGATACGCAGGCGCGCCGCTTCGCCCACTGGTTCGCCCCTGGTCATTAAATTTCCGCGCGAAAGCGATCGTGACAGCTTTTGCAGGTGTTGCCCAGCGCGGTGCGCGCAGCGCTCAGGCCGGCTGCATTCCCGCTGGTCGCCGCAGCGTTCAGCGCCCGTGCGTGCGTGATCATTTCACCCTGAAGCTTGACGAAAGTGGCATTGTCCTTCCAGATTTCGCTCTTCGCGCGGGTCTTGAGGCCTGACTCCGGCCCGCTGCCCTTGGGGAAAAATTTGGGCATCAGCGCGGCGCGCGCGGCGATGTCGCGCGCCAGGGGGCGGACGCTGTTCATGTCGGGCGCCCCGGACTTGATTTCATCGTTGATGCTCTTGAACGCGCCGCCAATTTCCTTGTAGCTGCCCTGCCGCGACTTGACCGCATCCGTGATCGCTGGCGAGGCCGCATAGGCGGCGTAGCTTGCCATTATTCCAAAACCGGCAATCGCCGACAAATATCGAAATTTCATCTTGCGCTTCGTCCTCTTCATCTTCGTTCAGGTGAGCAGCTCGCTGATCGGCCTCTTGGTATTCATCGCGTCGAGACCCCAACTGTCGATGGGCAGCCCCATCGCCTGTTGCACGGTCAGGCCGACACGGCTGATCGTTTCTCCGTTCCCCTGGATATGCAGGCCCGGTTTGACTTTTCCTCCAGCACGTCCGGCCAGCATCACGGGGATGCCCTGGACGTCGTGGTTCTTGGCATAGGAAACGTCCGAATGGGCAAAAACCAGCATATTGTCGAGCAGGGTGCCGTCGCCTTCCTTCACCGCCGCCAGCGCCGAGATGAAATCCGCCCAGGCTTCCATGTTACGCGTCGCGAAGAAATCGACGGTCGGCTGATAGCCGATGGAACGGTCGATCAGCTCTTCATGGGTGCTTTGGTGATAGCCGGTCGTCTGGCCTGCCTGCCGCAAGTCCGACGCAGCGGTGGAAAAAGTCATGTTGAAAACACGGGTCTGGTTGCAGGCGAGCGCCATCGCCAGCATCTCCGCCATCAGGCGATGATTGTTCTTTCGCCTATCAACGTCGGTGATGTCGCCGGAGACGGCGGGCGCCGCATCCGGCATCACGCATGCCTCGGCGGGCGGCGGTTTCTGGAGCTGTAGCGCCAGCTTTCCTTCCATTTCCCGGATGGACGTGAAATATTGATCCAGCCGCGCCTTGTCCGAAGCCCCCAGGCTTTTTTCCAGCGCCTTGCGTTGGTCGGCTACGCCCGACAATACGCTTCTGCGCACCATGATGCGGGGGTCGGGTTTAAAGTCCGCCTTGTTGGGATCGTTGAAATCCTGGCCGAAAATCTTTCGATAGAATTCGACCGCGCTGGGCGTGGCGGAATTCATGCTGCGGCCGTCCCTGAAGGAATAGCTGGTGCGTGAATTGCCGTCCGCAGACAGTTCGAGCGAGCGGAAAAAGGATCCGCCACCGATGGCGTCTGCGATCAGGACGTCCAGCGTGGGTGCGCGAATACCCAGCCAATCGTCGGTCGGTGCGCCTGTCCTAACGGCCGTGTTGCCCGACAGATGGGGCAGGTTGCCCTTGCCGTCCAACAAGACGTCGAAGCCGGTAAGAACGCTGACATGCTGTCGGACATTGGCGATCGGCGCCAGTTGGGGCGGCAGGTCATAATCGGCGCCGGTCTTTTTCGGCTGCCACCGATCCGGGATCATGCCGCATCCCCAGAACCATGTGCCGAACCTCACCGGCAATCTTCCGCCGCCAAGGGTCGCGGCGAAGGCCGTGCCGTTACCGTTCAGGAAAGCGTCGAGCAATGGCAGGCCGAGCGTGACTGCACCCCCGCCAAGTACGCCCCGCAGCAGGAAACTGCGCCTCGTCGTTCCATTAACCAGCATCAGCCGGACTCCTTCGATCTACGAACAATCGCCGCGCGGCGATCCGGGATCAGGCGCGGCATGGCAAAAAGCGCCGGATCAAGAGCAATGGCGCGCATCAGTGCGGCAAAGCGATAGCCGCCCGACGAAAAGTCCTGGTTCAGTCGCGTGATGCCCGTGCGGTCTGCTTCCGTCGGGCTGCGCCCATGGGCATAACGCCAGGCGGACTGTACCAGACAGCTACTGACGCGTGAACTGTCATGGAACAACCGGCCAAGAGCGGCAGCGCCATCGAAAGCCTGTTTCTCGAAATCGCCGGTGACGTCGATTTTCTCGTCATGTTCGAATGTGCGAAACTGGCCGGCGCCATTGAATTGTTCCAGCCCCAGACCAAGCGGATCGGTTCGCCGGTGGCAACTTGCACATTCTTCATCGTCAAGATGCGCCTGTAGCCGCGCCCTTGTCGTCTTGAGCGTTGGATTATCGACATTCTGAACGACCGCGAAATTGACATTGGCGGGCGGGGCCGGGATCTTCTCGCACAGGAATATCTCGCTCAACGCCACGCCCCTCAGCGTCGGTGACGTCCGGCCGGGGTGAGAATGCTGCGCCAACAGGCTGGCATGGGTAAGGATACCGGTGCGGGGGTCACCTTGGGGGAATTCGTGAATGTACCAGTCAGCTTTCGCCACGGGTATGTCGTAGATCGGCCCCAGGGCGCGGTTCATGGCGATGGCGCGCGTCGTGAACAGGCCCCGATAGTCACCCTGCTTATCGACAAGGTGCCAACTGATCGTGCGAAGCGTCTGCTCGCGCAACGCCGTCGCGACCGCCTGAGAAAAGGCAGGATAAATCAGAGAATCTTTCGCTAATTCATCCATGGAATCCAGGCGAAGATAGTCGATGAAGAAGGCGCGCACGCCCTGTTCGAACCGGGGTGATGCGATCATCCGGTCCACTACCCTGCCAAGTCCTGCGTGCGTATCCAGCGCGCCGTTCGCCGCGTCATTGAGCAGCGCCTGATCGGGCGCGGTATTCCATAGCAGGAAGGAAAGGCGGCTGGCCTTCGACCATGCGTCCACATTTCGACGCGACGCGCCGGGGCGATCCACGCGGAACAGGAATTCCGGGTTCGTCAGCATGCCCGAAAGCGTTGCGGCCAGACCGGCGTGAAAATTGCCAAGCACTGCGGCCGCCGATACCACCTCATCTGCGAGCGCGGCGATCTCGGCTGGGGCCACCGGTCGACGATAGAGCTGCGGCCCAACACGTTCGACAAACTGCCGGGCACACGCTGCTCCGTCCTTGTCCGCAGGGGCGGGTTCGCATCCGACCAGTTTGCCGCGATGCTCCGCATCCGTAACCTGCGCGGCTATATTGCGGGCCATCGTTTCATATTGTTCCAGCCCGGCGGCTGTGATCGACACGGCGGTGGAGCCTACCGCCTGCAGGCCGTCGATCCGCAGATCAGGTTCGAATCGCCCCACCACCTTGATATCGGGTCCGAAAATGTCCGCGATCACGGCGCGATACTGGCTTTCGGTCAGCCGCCGTATCTGGCTTGGCTCTGTATTCGCCTGCGTTTCGTCAGCGCGTGCGCCGCTGAACGCGATGCTGAAGCCCAGTGTCAAGCAGGCGCCTGCGAGCGCGAGGAATGGCAGTCGTCGCATTCTCATTGGCTTGCCCCCGCTTGGGCGACCTGCTGGGGCGCGACTAGAAAAGCTCTCACGCCTACGAAATCATAAGCGGATGAAATCGCACTATATCGGCCCGACTTGGGATCGCGGTAACCGTCGGCAAAGCGGTCAATGGCCAGCCGGACCCCGGGGCAGGACACGCGCGAAAGGTTAGCGCCGTTCTGGGTCATCTGTTCGATGGAATCATAGAAGCTATCCAGCGTGTAATAGCCGTACAGGCTGCCCTCCACCGACCCGTCCGGCGTGAACGTGGCGCGAAGGCGCGCGCCACGGATATGGCGAGGCGCATCGATGATCTGTTCCTTGTAATTCAAAGTCAGATCGATTGGATCGGTCGTCAGCACGCCATTGACGATGCGGCCCGCGACCGTGGCGCGCAGTCGCGGATCGGCGACGGGCGTGAACGTGGCTCTGGCAAGCGTGCTGCCCCGGCCGTCCCGTGCGAGAGGTTCATTCACCGCCTGAATCGTAACGCTGACGTCAGGATCATCCTGCATATTGTCCACGCCCCGCAGTTGGATCACGGTGGGCGCGCGCGCCGACATCATAGTCTTGCGCGCGATCTCCGGCTTGCTGCTTTCGCGGAATGCCGACACGCAACCGATCGCCCGCCACAACCGGTTATCGATGCCTCGGCTGCCATCGGGGCCTGCAAAATCGCCCTTCCCAACCTTGTCGTCCAGGTTGATGCCGGCCGCTACCTTGCCCTCATAGGTTCGGAAGCCCTTGGCCAGCATTGGAAAATCATAGGGATTTGAGCAGGCGCTATAGACCACCTCGCGCTTCTGGAAAGCAAGACGGCCTGCTCCTTTCGGTAGACCGTTGAGCGCGCCGATGGCTGCTGCCTGTGCCTGGGTGGGTTCAGCTTTCGGGTCGAACCCGGGGGGAAGATCACAGATGATGCGTTGTCGCCGCGCAAGTAAAGCCGCCGGAACTTGAAATATTCGTTCATCCTGCGCTCTAGCGCCTGCCGCTTTTCCTTGCCGGCATATTCGGCTTGTTCGGCTGGAGACAACATGGCGTAGAATCGGTCAAGATCGCCAATGTCCATGCTGGGACAGCTGTCCTTTTCGCCGCCCTGCGCCAGATAGAGATTGGTCAAGACGAAGGCATGCACGCCTGCCTCGCCTCCGGTCGGCGCATCGGCGCCCATCAGAAGCACGGCCAAAATGGGCAGGGGTACGATGCCCTTGGCCATCCGATGAGCGGTGGCTCCTTCCTTATGCATAGTCCTCTCGTGCCCTTCTTTGGAAGCCTTGCGCCTGTGATGACGCTTCTGGTCACGCCCCACCACCCCAATTTCGATCACCGAGCGCGGCATTTTCGTGCACAACCTATTCGCAAGCTCAATTTATCTTGATGCGATCTTCCTTTAGGGTGACCGGAAATCTGGGGAGCACGGGATGCATTCAACACATCCAGAACAGGGGCAGTGGCATCTGGCCGAAAGCGTCGCCGAACGTGTGCTGTCCATTTACGGCAATGTCTTCGGATCGGTCGCTCCATTATATCTTGTGCTGGGACGGACCCATCATGAAGGGGATTCCGTGCACGACTTGCCCGTGGCGGATCTTGCGCGGATCACCAGCCGGGCGATCAATGAACTCGCGGCACGAGATGCTCGATTGGCCGGGCACCAGAGCTTGAAGGCGTGCCATTGGCAGGTGATCCTGTACAGCCTGACAGGGGCGCGAACGCTTCGCGAAGCAATCATGCGGTGTTGCGAATGCTTCGAGGCGATCGATTGGCGATGCGGCAAAATGACTCTGCGGACCCGTGGCGATAGTGCGCAACTTCAGCTTCAGGCGACACGATCGTCCGGGTCCACGCCCGCAGCTTGCCTGATCGACCTTTTCGGGGTGATGGAAATGCATGGCCTTCTTGGATGGCTTATCGATCTGCCTATTCCGGTGCGCCATGCCTGGCTCGATCACTCGAGCAATGTGTTCCACGCGCTGGATTTGCCGACATTGCCATTTCCGGTTCGGCTCGACGAAGGTTGGAGCGGCTTTGACTTCAGTGCGGCCTTGCTCGATTATCCCATCGTACGGAACGGAGAAAAGCTGGCCGGTCGGCCGCTGAACAATCTGCTGTTCGTGTCCGGGGCGCACGAGGCGAATGGAGCGCCTGCCGAATTACGTGTGCGAGAGATTGCCATGGCCGCGTTACGAAGCGCCCGGAGACTGCCGCCATTCGGTGAGATCGTCGCTAGCCTGGGTAGCAGCGAGGCCACGGTGCGCCGTCAACTGGCGCGCGAAGGGACAAGCTATCGTCAGGTGCGCGAAAGCTGTCGCCGTGAACTGGCCCTTCATCTGCTACGCAGGACAGGCATGTCGATCGAGGAAATCGCAGGCCGACTGGACTATTGCGATTCAGATGCTTTCCGGCAGGCATTTCGGCTGTGGACCGGCTATTCGCCGACCGCCTATCGTCAGAGTAACGGTCCGGTCGTGAATAATGCAGAACTCGCGGTGTGAACTGGGCCGTTCAGCTAATATCGCCCACATGGCTTGGCCCGTGAGAGCGCAAGACGGCGCGCTTCTGGATTGAGATCTGACGCCGTAAAAGGCGCCGGCCTCCATCCTCGCAGGGAGGATGGAGGCCGACAAATATTACCACTTGAAGTTGAGTGTCGCGCCAAATTCCCGCGGGTTCGTGACGTTCACGAGACGATATCCCGAGTCCAGCGTCCCTCCGGGGGTTTGCGTCGGCGTGATGGCATTGCCCAGCGAGGTATTGGTGATCCGCTTCTGGTTCAGAAGGTTGCGCGCAAATGCGGTGACTTCCCACTTGCTGTCCGGTCCACGCAGACCAACGAACAGGTTCAGCAGTTCGCGGTCCTGATAGTCGAAGTTCGCCAAAGTGGACGTGAAGCCAGGCCGGTAGGTGAACAACGCCCGAACGAACGGCGTATATTCGCCGACCGGGAAGCGCAGTTCCGTGTTAGCGGTCAAGCTGAAGTCAGGAGTCTCGGCAAGGCGCCCGCTGGAGCGGCAGTAGCTGACATTGCCATTACCCGTGATCACCGCCGTGCCATTCTGGTTCGGAACACCCGAACCGTCGAAGTCATTACACGGCAGCAGGGCGTCGCTGTAGCGAGCGCGGGTATAGGACGCCGCAACACCCAGGTCCCAGGTGTCGATAAAGCGGGCGTCGATGGATGCTTCGATGCCCTTTACCTTTGCGTCGCCATTGTAGTTGAAGTCAAAGCTGCCGTTAGTCGGTTCACCCGGCTGGATTGGATCGCCAGAAGCAGAGCAGGAACCTGCTTGTTCAGGGCAATTATACTGGATACCCGTGAAGCGGCCGAGGAAGCCGTCGAACTTCTGATAGAAAGCGGCGACGGCATAGTTGACCCGTCGGTCCAACAACGAACCCTTCATGCCGACTTCAAAGGAGTCCGTTTTCTCGCCTCGAGTCGAGATAAGATCGTCGCTGATCCCGGCCGGAACCGCGACGCCGGTGCTTCCGGCGCGAAACGCGCGGCCATAGGCGGCATAGACATTTAGATCGTCATTTACGGCGAAGTTGACAGTCAGGCCCCCGGTAAGCGGCTTGTTCGTGCGCTTTTGAAGAGATGCGGGGATGATTTCCGTCGGTCCGATAACCGGAGGCAAGGCGGCGAAGAACGGGTGCGCTCCGAAGAAAACGGTCTGTTGGGTTGTTTGATTGGCCTTGATGATCGAATAGCGCAACCCGCCTTCGATCGTTAGCGGCCCGGTCTTGTAGCGGAGATTGCCAGCAAAAGACCAAGTCTGCGTATCGACGGGAACGACTACCCGGACGCCAATGGGGACGGTGTTGGGCGCAGAAAAGCCAGGACCAATAGGAATTAAAGCATCCGGTCCCAGGAAAGGTGCAATGAAGCTGTCAGCGCGTTGATCGACGACGGTCGTGCCAGTCTGTTTGGTGAAGAAGGCGCTGACGCCACCGCCCAGACCTTCATCATTATTCGTCTGCCAGCGCAGTTCCGCAGTATCGACCTTGTAAGGTGTGACGACATTCGACGCGGCTATATAGCCAGGGACTGAATTGCCGGGGTCAAGATCACGATTGATCGTCAACTTGCTATATTGATGTGCGCCCACGAACGAAACAGTTGAGCCGCCCAGATCGTAGTCAAACGCCAGGTTGATCAAGTGCGTCAGATTCCGGTTGCGGAAACCGCCTTCAGCTACGGCGCCATAATCCGACACGCCAAGCGCCGGACCAGAACGGGCCGGGTTGAATGCAAACGGGGTGTTGCCCGTGCCGACGACTTGCTGGAACTGGGTGTTATCGGCATGCAGATACTGGTATGTCAGATACGCGCTGAACGCATCGCTCGGACGCCAGCCCAGCGTCGCGCGAACGCTTTCGGTGTTGCTTTGCGACCGTTCGTCCAGCGTGACATTCTTCACATTGTTAATGCGGTTGCCATCGACGACAGCTGCGACACGTAGCGCCAGCTGATCATTGAAGGGCAGGGACACGCCGCCTTGTACGTTATAGCCTGCGCGGCTCGTCGCGGTTGCCTGGGCATAGCCTTCGACCGCATCGAAATTGGGACGGCGCGTACGAATGGTAATGGAGCCGGCCGGAGCGGACAGGCCCCGCAACAGGCCCTGAGGGCCGCGCAGCACTTCGATCTGCTCGATGTCGTATATGGCGGTATAGGCAGTCTGAGCGTCGGTCGGAATTTCGTTGTAATAGACGCGAACCGCTGGCGCAGTGCCCTGATCCGGGTCGAAGGAAACACCGCGCAAAGTCGTCGTGTTGTTGCGGCCGGTCGTGTTGGTCAGTTCAAGACCAGGCGCAAGTTGCTGGACGTCCTTTGCGTCGAATATATTGAATTTCTCTAGCTGCTCACCAGTCGCGACGTTCACAGACATGGGAACGTCCTGGAGCTTTTCCTCGCGTCGTGTTGCGGTGACGATGATGTCGCTGTTGCTGGCTTCGGCCCCGGCTTGTGCATAAGCGACACCCGGTGCGGCGAAAGCAGAGACGCTGGCGCACAGAAGCGCCATGCGCGATACGCGCTCAATTTGCATTGATATCCTCCCCAGAGGTATGTGTTCAGATAAACGGCTCTCGTGGTTTTTGGGCCGTTCGCTAAGACTATATCGGGAATTCTGACGCACGCAAATATTTTTCTGAACGGTTGCGTGCGAAATGCGACTTTTTCTGGCGCATTTCCCACGCAGATGCCCTCAGCGTCCGTTCGACGAAATCCCGCGCCGCTACATGAGCGAGGGGAGATGCAAAACGCCGCCACAGAATAGAGCGGTTAGTCGGCGCGCATGATCGTGAAGCTGTACTGGATCGACGCTGTCGCTGGGCAATGCCTGAAAGAAGCGCCTGTGCGATTCCGACAGGATCAGACTGGTGAGCGCCTCTG
Organism: Sphingobium herbicidovorans; assembly: GCF_002080435.1. Lineage (NCBI taxonomy): Bacteria > Pseudomonadati > Pseudomonadota > Alphaproteobacteria > Sphingomonadales > Sphingobiaceae > Sphingobium > Sphingobium herbicidovorans. The sequence continues at coordinate 54,513 of NZ_CP020539.1, forward strand.
CCGCAAAAGCCACATCCTGATCCGGCAAAATCGCCTGATCCACCAGTGACTGTAGAAAGTTGGCCAGAGGATCAAGGTAGCGCCGCACGACCACCTGCTCGATATGAGGTCGAGCATCTTCCATGAAGGATGGGTGCAGCATCAACAACCGGCGCATGGCGGTGGCATGGGGTTCGCACACTTCGGCCAGGCATGTCTCGACGAATGACAGCAGACTCTCTTGCCAATGGGCCCGCGGCGGCACGCTCATCGGCTGAAGTCCGAAAGTCAGCATCTGCCGCACGACCGCAGCAAACAGCGCAGATTTGTTGGGATAGTGGGCATACACGGTCTTTCGCGACAATCCGGAAGCAGCGATGATCGTGTTCATCGTCAGGCTGGGGCCGTGTTCCACCAGCATTCGCATGGCCGTTTCGACAAGGCGCTGCTCGACGTCGCCGCTTTCCTCGCGGCGGGGGCGGCCTGGGCGTCGTGCTGGCGGGCGATCGGTCATCAACAGGCTCATGGCAAAAAAATGCGCCCCTGAAAATAAACATTCTTGTTTCTTTTAGTGTCTGCGCTATCCGGGTGTTCAATCGCCATGACTGGAGTTAGTCGCTTGCCGTATTCTGGCCCGCGCTCCTATTCACTTTTGTTTTGTGTCGCACTGTGCGGCTGCGCGCCGTCGATAAAGCTGGCGCAGCCCCAGCTTGCGCTGCCCCCAAGTTTTGAGGCTGCGTCAAGCCTTGCCGTTCCGGACGGAATGGACCGATGGTGGGATCGGTTCGACGATCCGCAACTTTCGACGCTAATTGACGAGGCACTGACGAACGGCACCGACGCGCGTTCTGCCTATTTCCGCTTGCGGGAGGCGCGCGCTATTCGCGACCAGTCGCTTTCGCAGCGATCACCGACCGGCGCCATTAGTGGAACGGCCAAGGTGCAGGACGGCCGCCAGTTATCCGGGTTGGATTTGTTCGGCTCGACCGCGCGGGCCGATAGTCAGTCGCTGGCGTTTAGCCCCAGTTGGGAAATTGACCTGTTCGGACGACTTGGCGCGATCGGAGAGGGGGCTCGCGCGACTTACGTTGCGGCGGCCTACGATTATCATGGCGCACGGATCAGCCTTGCCGCTGATGTCGCGAGCGCATTGTTCGACGCGCGCGGACTGGCGGTGCAACGCGATGATGCGCAAGAGGTGCTAAGGATCGCGCGAGATCTGGCGCGAGCGTCTGAACTTGCCCTGAGTCACGGTCTGGTGGCGGCCAGCGAAACTGCACGGCTGGAAGGCGATGTTGCGTCTGCGCAGGCGGAGCTGACGCGGATCGAAACGGCATTGCGAAATGCGAAGCGCTCGCTGTTGGTACTTGTGGGCCGACCGGATGCGCCGACCGACAGCCTGTCCATCGACGCGCGGCTCCACGCGCCGCCGCTGGTGCCCACATTATTGCCTGCGACGCTGCTGACCCGCAGGCCCGACATATTGGCTGCGGCAGCTCGTCTGGCTGCGGCAGCTAGCGCGGTGAAGGTCGATCGGCTGGCGCTGTTCCCGCGCTTCACCCTACAGGGCAACGGTAGCATTAGCCGGACGTCCGGCGCATTTGGCGGCATATCGGCGCTATGGTCCTTGGGCGCGGGGCTTGGCCTGCCGGTGCTGGATCGCACCCGCCTGATGGCGCAATTGCGCGCGACACAGGCGCAAGGAGAGCAAGCGGTCGTCAGCTACGAAGCGGCGGTGCAAGCGGCGTTTCGCGACGCTGACATCGCGCTCGCGCTTGTCGCGGCCGACGGTACGCGCCTGCGAGACCTGATCAGGGCAGAGGAGCGGGCGCGCTTTGCATTCGATGCTGGGCGCAAAGGCTATGATGCGGGGCTGACCGACCTGACGACGCTGCTCCAGTCCGAACAGACTTGGCGAACGGCGCGCAGGGCGCTGACCAACGCGCGGACCCAAGCGCTCAATAATGTCGTCAGCGCGTTTCGCGCCTTGGGCGGGGGCTGGAATCCCGATGAACCTGCCACCGCGCCCAACCAGGCTGCTGTCATTCTACCTATTCAGTTAAAGGAAAAGCCGTGACTTTCAAGCTGCATCCCATTGCGATGGCGCTTCCCGTCGCGCTGCTGCTTGCCGCGTGCGGCGGCGGTGAAGAGGGCGCGAAGGAACCGCCTCCCCCCACGGTCACCGTCGCGCGGGTTGAACAGCGCACGCTCGACGGCGGACTCAGCGCGTCGGGCCGTCTGATCCCGCGAGAGGAAGTGGCGGTCGCCCCGGAACTGTCCGGTTACCGAATCGCGCGCGTGTTGGTGGAAGAAGATGCGCGGGTCGGTGCGGGGCAGGTGCTGGCGGTGCTGGACGACACGCTGCTCCGGTCCCAGATCGATCAGGCGCGCGCGCAACTCAGTCAGCAGCAGGTGGCTTATGAAAAGGCCGGGATGGAGGCGGGTCGCGTTGCTGAACTCGACAACCAGGGCGTCATCTCGCAGGAAGCTATAGACCAGCGGCGGATCGCCGCCAGGTCCGCACAGGCCGCAGTGGGCGTCGCTAAAGCACAGCTTGATGACTTGCTGACACGGCAGCGCCGCCTGATCATTCGCTCGCCTGTCGCCGGGCGGGTGCTTCAACGTTCCGCGCGACCGGGCGAACCCTCCGCATCCGGCACCGTGCTGTTCACGATCGCGCGCGATGATCTGGTGGAACTGGATGCAGAAGTCGCTGAAGCAGCAATGGGAACATTGGCAATTGGTGATCCCGCAGTGGTCACGCTGGCATCGGGCGCCAAGGTGAACGGCAAGGTGCGTCTGCTCGGCGCGCGGGTTGATAATCAGACCGGCCTGTCCCGCGCCCGCATTGCGCTGCCGGTCAATCCCGATCTGCGGCCAGGTGGATTTGCCAAGGCCAGCTTCGTGAAGGCAAGCGCCGCAGTACTCACTGCCCCTGAGAAGGCAGTCCATTATGATACCGACGGCGCCTATATGCTGCTGTTGGACAAAGGTGATCGCGTTCGCCGCGTTACCGTCCGGACAGGACGGCGTGCCGCCGGCATGGTGGAGATATTGAGCGGCGCAGAGGCGGGCGCCAGAGCGGTAGCGGGCGGTGGCGCCTTCCTGTTGGAAGGTGACCGGGTTCGGATTGCGTCGAGCGGGAGGCCGTAGTCATGCGCATTTCTGCCTGGGCCATCCGTAATCCGATACCGGTAGTGTCGCTTTTCATCCTGCTGACAATCGCCGGGATCGTTGCTTATGTGGGACTGCCCATCAAGCAGTTCCCAAACGTGAACTTCCCCGTGGTCAGCGTGACGGTCACGCAAAATGGCGCTGCGCCCAGCGAAGTTGAAAATCAGATCACACGGCCCATCGAAAATGCCCTGAGCGGCTCTGTTGCAAACATGGGGCACGGCCGCGCGGCGTCACCCAGTTGGGGGATTAGGCAGCATTGGCGAAATGCTTATTGAGCATAATCATGGTTTCGGTCAGGGCCGAGGGTCCAATTCCGAATGCTCTTTCAACCAGGCGCACCTCCCCCATGATACCTGGCTGCAGGCACCATGCCTGGGCCTGTCCTTTGCGTAGGGCGCGCATGACCTCGAAGCCCTTGATCGTGGCGTAGGCCGTTGGCATCGACTTGAAGCCACGTACCGGCTTGATCAGCATCTTCAGCTTGCCGTGGTCGGCCTCGAGCACGTTGTTCAGATATTTCACCTGCCGGTGCTCGGTTTCCGCCGCCAGTTTGCCTTCGCGTTTCAGCTCAGCGATTGCTGCGCCGTAGCTGGGTGCCTTGTCGGTATTGAGTTTGGCCGGCTTTTCCCAGTCCTTCAGGCCACGAAGAGCTTTGCCCAGAAAGCGCTTCGCCGCTTTGGCGCTGCGTGTCGATGACAGATAGAAATCAATCGTGTCGCCCCGTTTGTCGACCGCCCGGTACAGGTAGGTCCATTTGCCCCGCACCTTTACGTAGGTCTCATCCAGACGCCAGCTCGGATCAAAGCCGCGCCGCCAGAACCAGCGGAGACGCTTCTCCATCTCCGGCGCGTAGCGCTGCACCCAGCGATAGATCGTCGTATGATCGACATCGATCCCACGCTCGGACAGCATTTCCTCGAGATCACGGTAGCTGATGCCGTATCGACAATACCAGCGCACCGCCCATAGGATGACCTCGCCGGTAAAATGCCGTCCTTTGAAATCGTTCATCGCAACTGACCTTGACAGTACATGAGCCCAATCTTGGAAACCGTGTCAGAGTTTGCAACAGAGCCCTTCGATCTGCTGGATGTCGTACAGAGCGGTATAGACGGTCTGAGCGTCGGTCGGGATTTCGTTGTAATAGACCTGGACGGCCGGGCTGGTGCCCTGGTCGGGGTCAAACGACACGCCGCGCAGCGTGGTGGTGTTGTTCCGGCCGCTGTTGTTGGTCAGTTCCAGGCCCGGTGCAAGCTGCTGCACATCCTTGGCGTCAAAGATGTTGAACTTCTGGAGCTGCTCGCCGGTCGCGACGTTGACGGTCATCGGCACCGACTGAAGCGAGCGGGCCTCGCGGGTCGCGGTGACGATGATTTCGTTCGATTCGTCGCCTTCGATGCCGGCGCTGTCCTGCGCCCAAGCTGCCGCCGGTACAATCAGCGCGGCGCCGCACAACAATGCGGCAAAACTATTCGCCTTTTTCATGACGTCCTTTCCTTCGACCTGAGGGATCACCCCCGCAATGGCGAAGGCCGCTAACGGCGCAGCGGAGGGCGTGCAATCCTTAGACGCCATGGGGAAGGCATTTTCGCACGATATCGTGCTTTATTGGCAACAGTCCGGCCAACCGCCTTGCGATTCCACGTGCCCGATACGGCTTGTGTCTGCGCAAATGCTTTTCCACCTGCCATCGCGCCCCTGCCAATGCGCTGGACTTGTGGCCTGACGTTATAGGCGGGGGAAGGCGCCCGGACATCCATCCCCCTTGTTATTAGAACGATCTGGTGCGATTAAGCGGGATTGTCGGAGGGGAGCTTTATGACGGACAGCCGCAAGACGATTTTTCTGACCGGCGCGACCGGCAACATGGGTCGCGAGGCGGTCAAGCGCATCGCCGCAAGGAATGACCAGCTGCGCCTGCGCATATTGGTGCGGCCAGAGGAAAAGGCGCATCCTGTCGTCAAGGATGTTCAGCGGCGCGGCCTGGCGGAGATCGTCTGGGGTGACTTGACCGACGCGGCGTCCATTCGGGACGGCGTAGCGGGCGCCGACGTCGTTCTGCACGTCGGCGGGCTTGTGTCGCCGGCGTGCGACAGCATGCCTCCTGAACTTGTGACGCAGGTGAATGTCGGCGGCGCGCAGAATATCGTCGATGCCATCCACGCCGTCGGCGATCCCCGGCAAACGCGCCTCATCTACATCGGCACCGTGGCTGAAACAGGCAGCCGGAACGCGCCCGTTCAGTGGGGACGCACCGGCGATCCCATCAAGATCAGCGCCTATGACCATTATGCCGTCACCAAGACGCAGGCCGAGGCGATCGTGGCGCAGAGCGGCATCACCCATTGGGCCTCCCTGCGGCAGAGCGGCATGGCCCATTACCAGATGTGGAAGATTTTCGATCCGATCATGTTCCACAATCCGATCAACGGCGTGTTCGAATGGTCGACGGCCAATGACAGTGGCCGCTTGATGGCGGCGGTGTGCAGCGACGATGTGCCGGACGCTTTCTGGCGCGGTTTCTACAATATCGGGGGTGGCGCGACATCGCGGGTCGTCAATCATGAATTCATGGAAAGGACGATGCCCACCTATCGCAAGGTGCTGAAACCGCACTGGTTTGCAACCCGCAACTTCCATGGCCAATGGTATGCGGATTCCGACCGGCTGGAACAACTGGTGCCCTTCCGCGAACAGTCGCTCCAGGACTATTTCCAGGAAGCGCCCCGGCACATGCCGTGGATCGCGCGGATGATTCCCAAGCTGATGCCGGGCGTCATATCGAAGCAGATCGAAAAGCTCGCCAATGCGCCCGAAGGGTCGCTCTATTGGTTCGCGAACAATGACGAAGCCAAGATCCGCGCCTATTTCGGATCGCGCGCAGCGTGGGAGGCGATTCCGCGCAACTGGGACGATTTCCGTTTCACGCAACCTTCGCGCGAACCCACCCTGCTGGACCACGGCTATGACGAAACCCGCGCGCCGGAGGACTGGCGGATCGAGGATCTGAGGGCCGCTGCCGAATATCGCGGAGGCCAATGCCTTGCCGCGTCCTGCGACGGCCCGGATGTGCCCGTGGAGTGGCAGTCGGCGGCGGGGCATCGCTTCACCATGACGCCGCGCCTGTATCTTCGGGGCGGCCATTGGTGCCCCACCACCATGATCGACCCTGCCAGCTACGACGCAGAGGCCACGCGCAATCCCTTCTTCGCGCAAGTATGGAGCGATGCGGCAGGTTGAACGGTCCCGGCGTCAGCCGGCCGGAACCTTCACTCTCGTCGTCACCCGCGTCAGCGGATAGCGCTTGCCCTTCCACACGAAATCGCCCGGCAGGTTCGCAGGCCGGGTGATTTCCGCGGTGAGCGTCCCACCCGACAGGCGATAACGAACGCTGACCGGCCCGTGAGGCGTCGCAGCCGTAGCCGACAGGCGCTTGAGCGATCCAGGCGCAGGCTCCACCTTCAAGCGCGCATAGCCGGGTGCGTCCGGGCCAATCCCGGCCACGATGCCCAGCAGGTCCGCGGTGGGATGTGCGCTCCATGCGTGGCTGTCGGAGCGGGTCGATTGCTTTTCCCCGCCCTGCCCAGCGCCGTCCCGCTCCTCTGGCCAGGTGGTGTAATTCATCGCCAGCAGGTCGCGCCATGTCTGGAGCAGGCTGACATATCGGTCGGCCTGACCCGCATGGACCAGCGCCTGCGCCAGATACCAGGCGAAATAATAGCTGACCTGCGTCACGCCATCGGGCGCGCCGATGCCCTTGCCCGGGGCGATGATCCGATCGATGATCCCGCCAGCTTCATCGCGGCTCGCCACATCGTAGAGGATGGCCAAGGCGTTCATATGCTGGCTGAACCGGTCGCCATCGGGATTGTCGGCGTAAAGCCCACGCGCAGGCGCCCAGCAGTGTTTCCGAACGGCGGCCTTCAACGCCTCTGCGCGCTGGGCGTAGCGCTGCGCGACGTCCTTGTCGCCGAACGACGTCTCGATCTGCGCGCCCTGCTGCAACGCCCCAAGCCAGCTGACGCTCATCAGGCAGCTTTCACCCGACTTGCCATAGGAGGGAAAAATGGTCCGATCGGTTGCGGGCTGCCCAACCCAATCGATGAAATTCCACTGGGGGTTCTTGCCCAACAGGCCGCTGGGACGGCGATAGGTTTCGAACCAGTCCAGTATCTGGCGCATCCTGCCGATATTGCGGACGATGGGCGCCGGATCGGATTGACGCAGCCGCCAGTCGTCCAGCATGCCCACCCACAGCAGCGCGAAGGGCGCGATCACATTGTTGCCGCGCGTCGGCCACGCGCTTTCGATCAGGCCGCCATCGACATTGGATCCGGCATAGGCGTCGATCGCCTGCTCGGCCAGGCGCGGGTCACCCGACACGGCGTAGGAAATCAGCATCTGCAGGCGGGTATCGCCGACATATTGAAGCTGCTCCCAATAGGCTGTGTCCATGTAGGTTTCATGGGCATCGATCCGGGCGGTGCGCCAACCCACATCGAAAATCTGTTTCAGTTGAGGATCTTCGCTTTCGAACCTGCCGATCTGCTTGAAGGGATAGCCGGTTTCAAACGCCCGCATCCCTTCCAGCACCAGCGGCTGATCCTTTGTCTCCACCGTTATTTCGGCATAGCGCCACGTCCGCCACCACAGGGGCGCGAAGCTGCGTTTCTCGCCGTCGGCGACGAAACTGTCCCAGATGCCGATGGGCTTGCGATCCTCGATCAGGTCGCGATCGCCCTTGCGGAAATTGGCGTCATAAAGCGCTTCGGCCCACAGCAGCTTGATCGTCGCGCCCTTGCCGCCGGAAACGTCCAGCTGCGGATAGGCCGAAACCATCGCGTCCCGTTGCAGCAGCAAGGTCGCCTTGCTGTTCGGGGCGATGGTGATCGCACGCGCGGGAAAGCCCCTGGCGGCGGGCAAATCGGTGCGGACGACCTTGCCGGGGGCGACGGGCGTGTAAAGCTGCTGCGGCAAGCGGTCGGGAACCAGCGTCCGTTTCGCCGCGTCCGGCGCAGCCACGGCATCCTGCCAGCCTTGCCCCGTTTCCTGCGGACCAGCGGCATTGAAATCCGCTTTCGCTGCATCAATCGTCTCGGGATTGCTCGCGACATAATACCAGCGTTTGACCTGCCGCCAGCCATTGCCAAAGCCACGGCCCTGATCGCGCTTGACGCGCCAGCCGGGCTGATCGGTCGAGATCGCCGCCGCTCCACCCTCGCCGATCAGGCGAAAGCCCGTGGCGACGCTCTGCTGGAACAGGGGCGCTGTATTGGTGAACAATGAAGCACCCTGCGCCGCCGAAATCTGTTCCGGCGTCGGATTGTCGGGCAGCTTCAGCGGCTGCACGCCGTTCCATACCGTCGCCGCGATGACATTCCGGCCCCGCTTCAGATAGGGGGCAAGATCGATGCTCTCTTCACGCCAATGGTCGATATCGCCGGCCGATGGCCCGGCCGCAACGCGCGATCCATTCACCATCAGAATGAAGCGGTTATCCGCAGTCACTCGCACCGGATAGCTGCGCGGTTTGGCGGACAGGGCGACTGTACGGCGAAAGTGCAGCACGACCGGCCGGGCGGTCGGCCCCGCTTCGGCATGACTGATCCAGCCCTGGCTGGCGACGGGTTGCGCGATAGCGGCGGGGCTTCCGGCCAGCATCAACGATCCGGCTATCAATATACTGCCACGCATCATTTTTCCTCCGACGCAAGAGCGCGGGCCAGCGCGGCGTCCAGCGTCGCATTGAATTGTTGGGAGACAGCGGCCCGAGGCGCGAAAAACTGGAAGCCATGAAAAGCGCCGGGGACGACCAGAAGCTCGGTCGGCACGCCCGCATTGACGAGGCGGCGGGCGAATTCGATATCCTCTTCGGCGAAGAGATCGACGGACCCAACACCGATAAAGGTCGGCGGCAGTCCCTTCAGGTTGGCGACGCGCGCCGGGACGGACCCGGCAGGTTGGGTCGCTGCGCCAGCTTCACGGCCCAGCAGCGCCGTCCAGCCTTGCTTGTTGGACTTGGCCGTCCAGATCAGCTGTCCGATATGGGGCGGCACGGGACGCGATGAACCGGTGCGGTCGTCCAGCATCGGATATACCAGCGCCTGATAGGCGACGGGAACTTCACCGCGATCGCGGGCGGCAATCGTCAACATCGCCGCCAGGCCACCGCCCGCGCTTTCGCCCATCACGACGATCCTGGCGGGGTCGGCGCCCAGCGCGGCTGCATTGCCGTGCAGCCATTTCAGCCCCGCATAGGCATCCTCCAGCGGTCCGGGAAAGCGCGTCGCGGGTGCAAGGCGATATTGAACGGTCACGATCACGCAGTTCAGCCGCTCCGCCATCGCCTTGAGCGCGTGCAGATTTTGGCGCGCATCCCCGGCGACAAAGCCGCCGCCATGGATGAAATAGATCACGCCGCGCGGCGACGCCTCTGCGGTTCCGGCATTCACTATATAGAGTGGAACTGACGGATGTCCGCGCGATCCGGGCGCGTGCCGCTCCTCGACGCCAGCGGGCAGGGCTGCCGGCTTTGATGGAACGGATTGGATCCCCTTCCCTTGCGCCTTCAATATGGCGCGCGCCACTGGCCGCAGCTCCGGGTTGACCGGCGCCAGACCGGCCTCGGATATGGTCGATGGGGGCGCCATGGCAAGCAAGGCAAACGACGCGATCGCCGTGGCAGCGGCACGCAGCATCAACGGCGCGCCTCCAACCGCGCGGGGCCTGACCAACCGGCTGGCGCCGGTTTCAGCTTCTTGTATGTCGGGTCCTTGGGGTCGATCATGCCATTATGCGGCACGTTCGCCACCGCGACGCTAAGGTCGTTCTTCCCGGCCCGCAGCAGGCCAGTCACATCGACGCGGAACGGTGCGCTGAACAGCGGCGGGAGGCTCTGGCCATTTACCGTCACCGTGGCGATGTCATGCACCTGCCCCAGGTCGAGCACAAGTTTCGTCCCCTTCGTCAGCCAGCCCGCATCGACATTGATCGACCGGCTGTAGGTGCCAGAACCAGCAAAGCGTGTCAGTTCAGGAACCTGTTGCCAATCTTTCAGCGTTGTCGATCCGAAATCATGGACATAAGGCTTGCGCGCCGCATGGCCATCCACGCGCAACCGCCACCCGTCGGCGGGCAGCGCCATGCTGTCGACGGCGACTGGAGTAGTGATCGTTTCCGGCTGCGTTTCAGGGTCCAGCACCAACAGGGCGCTTTCCCCGGCGGACAGGGTTAGCGGGGCCTCTGTCGCCTGCCCCACAGCCTTGGCCGAAACGGGCGCGATACTGCCATCCAACGCGTCCCAGCGCGTCACGCCGCCCATGCCCGGAAGCGCCACGGCAACCTGACGCTGCGCTTCGCCCCGGTTGTGAACGAAAGTGACCGTGCGTCCGTCGATGCGCCGCTGAACAAACACCAGATCGGCGGCATCGCCGGTGAAGCGCAGGTTGGCCGGGATCGCCGCCGTCCGCAGGTTGTCGGTGACCGACGCCGCGGGAACGATCTTCGCCCCCGCCTTCAACGCGGCGGCCACTGCCTTCCTCACGCGGGCATCGCGGCTGCGCGCCTGCGCCAAACCTTCGTCCCTGCTGGGCGCATGATCGGTGAAGAACACCGGCAGGCCAGCCTTGGCGAAACGGGCGATCGTTTCGGCGGTATCGGCGCGGATGCCATCTATCGGGGGCAGCACCAGCACCGGATAACGCTGGCCGCCCTTTGCCACGAGCTGCTTCTTCTCGACACGGGCGTTGGCAATTGAATCCGGGTTTATCCGGTCGAAATCATAGCCTCCCGCCAGGAACGCCTTTTCCGCCTCCTGCTTGGCCGCGCCCTTGTCCTCGATACCGACATAATAGCCGTAGCGGCCATAAAAATAAGCAACCGGCACCACCGCTTCGCCCGCCTGCATCACCGACTGAAGCCGTCCGATATAGGCGGCGAGCGGCTTGACCGCTGGCCAGATCGGATTGCTCTCATTGATCATGCTGGAAAAGCCGCCGGCGAAGGGGCTGGGCTGGAAAGCGTGCCAGCCGGGCCAATCCTCGGCATGGAAGCGGTAATTATAGCCATGCAGGATCATCGAGTTGACCCCGCCAGCCATCATCACATCGACCCTGCGCCGCATTTCGCTGGGGGTCACGTCAAAGGGACGGTCCTTCCAGACAAGGCTTTCCGCCGACACGATCGGACGGCCATAGAGATGCGCGCCCGATCGGGCGAACCGCATGAACAGGGGATCGCCCTCATGGGGAAGATCCTCGGTCTCGGGAATATCCGCTAGGCCATAGCCACGGATGATGTCGAAAGCGCCGCCATGGGCCTGGAACTTGGCTTTCAGGCCCATGGCGTGGTTCCACCCGACGAACGGCTGGATGAACCCTTCGATCATCATGTCGGAAACGGTGCGGCGGTAATCGGTACGCACCCGTTCGCCCAGGCCATTGCCCTGCGCATCGAAATAGGGCGGCGACCAATGCTCGTTCCACGCCTGCATCCATCCCGGCTGCACGACAAAGGGCAGATAGGGCGTCAAATCATATCCGCGTCTTTTCTTGAATTCATTCAGTAGTTCAGGCCCCCACTGAATGTCCTGCATCAGTTCAAGGCTATCGACGAACGTCGACCTAATCCCGGCGGGATCCTTGCCCAGCGGATCGCCGACCCGCTCCGCGTGCGCCGCAAAGGCTTTGGGGTTCATATGATCCAGGATCAGCTGTGGCCCCTGCCCTGCCGCGCCCAGCACGCCCATGTCGGCGGCATATTGGCGGAACACCAGAACCTGCCAGTCGCCCGGCGGAGGCGTCCAGTCCAGCGTGCCGTCATCGCGCAGCTTGTCCGTCAACAAAATGCTGGTTGACGGATCCAGCGTGCCTGGAGTCACGACATCTCGCCACGGCGTCAGCGTCACACCCATGGCGCCGGGCGCCGATGGCTTGAGTGTTGGCGCGCCGCCCTTCACCGCAACCACGGCAACGGTACGCGCGCGCGCATCAAGGCGCTGGCTCCAATCGGCAACCTTGGGATCCTTGACCCGCGCGTCCAGGAAGTTGAGCGCGCCCAGCCTTCGGGTGCGCTTGGGAATGGTCACCTTGACCGGCCCCGCTTCGCCGCCTTTGACTTCGGTGCGGGCCATCGTCAGTTCGGTGAAGGCCAGTTCGGGCGGAATGGTAAAACCGCCGCCCGACGGCCAGGACGAACCAAGCGTATAGTCAAGGCTCAGGCCCAGCGACTTCGCGGTTTCCGCCGCGGTACGGACATGGCCGAAGAAGGACGGCTCGGCATATTGGTTGACCCGCAGCTTCTCGTCAGGCGTCAGCGTCACGAAATTGGGCGTGAAGGACTGTATCTCCGCGCCCGCAAAACCCGTGTCCGCCATAAGCTTGATCTCGCGGCGCAATTCTTCGTCCGTTACCGCATCACCCGGCCACCACCAGCGCAGCCGCGGACGCGCCTCCATCGGCGGGGCGCGAAAACCGTCCTCCAGGGGCCCCGCCACGGCGGGCGCGTTCGTCAGGCCAAGCATGGCCGTTGCCGCCAGCAGGCAGCTTCTCATGATCTGCTTCCTGTTCATGGCTCAGGGCTTCCGAACGAAGCGGTTCATTCTTACCGTGCCGGTCAGCACGGGATCCGCGGCGGAGGCGCCCACCTCGACCCGGACCTCCCCGGCGGGCAGCACCCAACGCTGCGCCTTGGCATCGAAATCAGCCAGCACGCGCAGGTCAGCGGTGACCGTGACCTCCTTGCTCTCGCCGGGTTTCAGGTCGGGCTTGGCCCAGCCGATCAGGCGCTTGGCCTTGCCTGGTCGCGTGACATAAACCTGTGGGACATCGGCGCCAGCACGTGCGCCACTGTTCGACACCGTAAAGCGCACGGTCAGCGTCTTGCCCCCTGTCGCCTTCAGATCATCGTACCGAAACTGCGTATAGCTGAGCCCGTAGCCGAAGGGGAAAAGCGGCTTCAGGCCCTTTTTGTCAAACCAGCGATACCCGGCGTCTGAACCTTCCGGATAATGAATATCAAACGGTTTCGTACCTGCCTGAATGCCATAGATCGCACGCGTTTCCTTGTCCGCTGGCGGCGCGTCCGAGCCAGGAAGCACCGGGTTGGGCAGTTGATCCACGGAAGCCGGGAAGGTGACCGGCAAATGGCCGGAAGGGTTGACCTCGCCCGCCAGGACGCGGGCAATCGCCGCCCCGCCCCGCTGGCCGCCATACCATGCGGACAATATGGCGGGCACCTTGTTCAGCCAGGGCATCAGCACCGGATTGCCTGTTTCCAGCACCACGATCGTCTTGCCGTTCGCGCTCGCTACCGCGTCGATCAATTCATCCTGCCCTTCGCCCAGCGACAGGTCCAGATGATCGACCGCTTCAGTGCTGTATTTTTCGGCAAAGACGATCACGACATCCGCGCCCTTGGCAGCCGTTGCTGCGGCCGCTGCATCCTTCCCGTCAAGATAGCTGACAGTGGCGCCGGGAAACTCTGCCCGCAGTGCATCCAGGGGAGCAGTGCCGACATAGCCGCGCCGGGCGAAACCCGCGGCCGGGCCACTTTCGGCGCCTTTTGTCACGCGCTTCAACCCGCCCACGGGATTGACCTGGCTCGATCCGCCGCCCCCGGGGACGCCGACGTCCGCATTTCCGCCTACCACAAGGATCTTCTTCGCGGTTGTCGCAAGCGGCAGAATGCCGCCTTCATTGCGCAGCAGGACAATGCCTTGTTCCGCTGCGCGTTGCGCCACTTCAGCATGAGCATCATAGTCGATCGTCTGGCCCGGCTGGAGCGGATGATCGGCTACGCCATGCGCATAAATAGCATAGAGGACCCGCCCCGCAGCCTTATCAACGGCCGATTGCGGAATCTTGCCATCCTCAACAGCCTTGACCAGAAGGTCGGAAAAATAAGGCTTGCCATCAAGCTGCTCGCCGGATTGCTGGTCGAGACCGGCCAGGATCGCTTCCGTCGAATGGACCGCCCCCCAGTCGGACATGACGAAACCCTTGAAGCCCCAATCCCGGCGCAGCACATCGTTCAGCAGAAATGGATGCTCGCAGCTGTAAAGGCCCCCGACGCGATTATAAGCGCACATCACCGAACCGGGATTGCCCTTTTCAATGCCGATCTGGAAGGCGAGCAGATCGCTTTCCCGCATTGATGCTTCGTCCATTTCGACCGAAGCAACGTTCCGGCCCGTTTCTTGGTCATTCAGCGCGAAATGCTTGATCGTCCCGATGATGGAGTTCGATTGCACGCCGTCAATCTGACCACCGACCAGTTCGCCAGCAAGCACGGGGTCTTCGCCAAGATATTCGAAATTACGGCCCGCCCGAGGATCCCGGATAAGGTTGACGCCGCCCACCAGCATGACGTTGAAGCCCTTGGCCCTGGCTTCCGATCCGATCATTGCCCCACCGGCACGCGCGAGTTCCGGGTCCCAGCTTGACGCCAGCGACAACCCGGACGGCAAAGCGGTCGCAACATCGCCCTTGCGCATTTCCATCAAGTTCGAGACGCCCAGGCTGGCGTCGCTTTCCACCAGCATGGGCACGCCAAGGCGTTCGACCCCACGAATGAACCCCGCGCCTATAGCAACGTCCTTGGGCCGCTTGGAAGCCGCAAGGAGCATGGGCATCGGACCGTGGAGAAGGCCGATCTTTTCCTCTTGAGTCATTTTCGCAAGCGTTTCGGCCGCGCGCCGTTCGGCCGTCCGCGCATCAGTTTTCGCTTGTCCGGCCAAGGGAGTCAGCATCGTGCACATCGCCGCAAGGCACAAAAGCGATGATGATTTTTTCATGATACTGAGACCCTCTCCAACCGTGGACATATTCGAATTTTTGCCGAGGTTTTTATATACGGGACCATATGCGGCGTCAATATTCGACCGATATCGTTCGATTGATTTCGGAACGACCATTGCGTCCTGTGCAGGCTTAAGCCAGAGGTAGCATTATGTCTGCAACAAAGACCGAAAATGCCTTCACGCCCAAGCGCGGCCGGCCTAATGCGAAGCAGGTCGCAGCGATTGATCAGGCGATCCTATCGACTGCAACCCGCATGTTCCTGGAGTCGGGCTATGATGCCGTGGCGATGGAAAACATCGCCACGGCGACCGGCGTGTCAAAGGGAACCCTTTATGCACGCTATCCTTCAAAAGAAGCGTTGTTCATGAAGGTCATAAAGGCGCGGGTTGATGGCTGGGCCATCATATCCTCGCATGAAGACCATCTGCTGACCGACGATATCGGCGAGCGGCTGCGCCATCACGCGCGCACCATCGCCCGGTCGTTGTTGCAGACGGAAGTCCGCGCCTTCGGCAGGCTGACACTTGCTCATCGCGAACGCTTTCCGGAACTTGCCAAGGCTTTGTACGAGTCGGGCTATCTGTATATCGTCCAGCTGATAAAGCGCGATATGGAGGAAGCCGGAACACGGGACGGCATGCCCCCTCGCGATGCGGATGGCGCGGCCCGAATGCTGGTATCGGCGCTTGCAGGATGGGAAATGCAGGAAAGCGGCGCGGGCCCAATCTCGGAAAGCGAAATGCTCAAAGCCGCCGACAGGGCAGTGGATCTTTTTATGGCGGCCCGGTCCAGTTGGTGACTTGATTTTAGAACGACATCGTGCGATATAGCACGGGCTATAACGGAGGATTTCTGGAATGCGCTTTTTGATTTTTGCAACAGCAGCTCTGGCCATTGCGACGCCCGCACTTGCGCAGGACGCCGCGAACCCGTCATCTGCCGCCGCGACAGCCAAGTTCAGCACCGCGGAAACCGATCTGGGCACCTTGCTCGACAATCCCGCCGCCAAGGCAGTGGTTGAAAAGCATATCCCTGGCCTGACCACCAATGATCAGATCGAAATGGCACGTGGCATGACGCTGAAGGCGATCCAGCAATATGCTGGTGACGAAGTTACCGATGCTCGCCTGGCTGCGATCGACGCGGATCTGGCGAAGCTGCCCTAAAGCTCAAAGCATTGGATCTTAAAGGAAAGGGCGCGAAAGCGCCCTTTCCTATTTGTGCAGAATTTAGATTTCGGGATTGCATACCGACAACCCCCTCGGACAGCCCGGCTCTTGAATAGCCTGGTTTGTCTTACCCGTCCGCGTTTTTGACAAGCCCTGGAGGCCAGCGGAGTCGCCAATCACCCTTTCGGTTCCATCCCGCCATCGCCTCTGCCAGCGCGCTAACAGCGCATATCGTCACATCGTGGCTCGACTGCTCCGGAAACAAGAAAGGCCGACATGAAGCCGGCCCGTCAATGTTACACTAGCCAGGCGGCGTTTGGCCCACGCGTTCGACTCAAGATGCCGGGAACGGATCATCATCGCCCGGTTCGCGCGGCGTCACAAAGCGCGCTGCTCTGGGAGAAATCCAGCGTTCAATGCCTTCCACGATCTCGTAGATCACCGGCACGAAGATCAGCGACAAAGCTGTGGACGTAATCAGTCCGCCGATAACGGCGAGCGCCATCGGCTGACGGAACTCCGAACCCTCACCAATTCCCAGCGCGGTGGGAAGCATGCCCGCGGCCATTGCGACCGTCGTCATGACAATCGGCCTTGCGCGTTCGCGGCACGCATTGCGCAAGGCTTCGGTCATCGGCACACCCGCCCGCTCCTCCTCAATCGCAAATTCCACGAGCAGGATCGAATTTTTGGCACATAGCCCCAGCAACATCAGCAGGCCGATCATGGCAGGCAGGTCCAGCGTCTTGCCGAACAGAACCAGTGCAGCAAAAGCGCCAAGCAGTGACAAGGGAAGCGCAGCCAGAATCACCACTGGCTTGAAGAAACCCTTGAACAACAGGACGAGCACCGAAAATGTAAGGCCGATGCCTGCTGCGATGGCCATCATGAAGCCGCCGAACAGTTCTGCGATCGCTTCGGAATCGCCCTCTTTCGCCTGTTGCACGCCATCGGGAAGATTGCGCATCACCGGAAGCGCGGCGACTTCCTCCAGCGCCTGTCCCAATGTCCGCCCCGCGATGAGATCGGCTTCCACCGAGACGCGCCTTTCCCGATCATAACGGACGATCTTGCCGGGACCTGCCTTGAACTGAATATCGGCGACAGCCGCCAACGGCGTCGTCTTTCCGTCGATGGTCGGAACCCGCAGACTGGCGATAGATTCCAGATCCTGCCGCGATTGTTCGGGTAAGCGGACGCGTATCGGCACACGCTCGTCGCCGTCCGAATATTTCGCGACACTGGCATCGATATCGCCAATGGTTGCAACTCGCAGGACCTGCGCCAGCGTACGGCTATCCACGTTTAGGCGAGCAGCTTCTTCAGGACGCGGCGTCACGATCAGTTCGGGGCCAGCAGGCGGCGGGGCCGGTCGTGGATCGGAGATCGATGGCACACGGCGCATCTGGCGCAGCAACTCGATCTGCGTACGCTCCAGCGCCTGCCCATCTTCCCCAGCCAGCACAATGTTCACCGATGCCGAACCGAATGAGCCTTGGTTGGACAGCCGGATATCTGGCACGTCGCGTAATTTGGGCCTTATGATCTGGCGAAACTCATCTGTAGTGACGTCCCTGTGCTTCTTCAGCACGACCGTCAATGTCCCCGATCTAAGGTCGTCACCGTCGCTAAATCCCCCGGACGTTGATCCGACCTGCGCAAAGACGCGCTCCACAGCAGGTTCGGACAGCAGCAGCCGGGTGGCCCCGTTCACAGCGCGATCCATGTCGTCGCGCGTCGCACCGGGCGGGCCCTGAACAGCGATGTAAAGATAGCCGGGATTGCCGATGGGCTGGAAACCGATAGGTGTCGTACTTGCGAGCAGCAAGGACAAGAGGAATATCCCTGCGCCGATCGCCATCGTCATCCATCGATGCGCGAGGGCCCAATTCAGGATTCGGCCATATACCGGATTAACCGGCCGCTTTTCCCGATGCGTCCTGTCCTTCAGCGGCACCAGGAAATAAGCCGCCATCAGCGGCGTAAGAAGACGCGCGACGACCAGAGAAAAAAGAACTGCCACGGCGACGGTAAGACCGAATTCGCGGAAAAACTGCCCCGCTTGTCCGGGAATCAGGGATACGGGCGCGAACACAGCAATAATCGTCGCAGTCGTAGCCATGACGGCCAGCCCGATGGAATCAGCGCCGATCAGTGCGGCGCGGTAGGGACTTTCGCCCGCCTCGATCCGCTTTTCGATATTCTCGACTTCCACGATTGCGTCGTCGACCAGAATGCCGATCACCAATGTCAACGCCAGCAGCGTGATGCTGTTGAGGCTGAAGCCCATTGCCGTCATCGCCACAAATGTCGGGATCAGTGACAGCGGCATGGCAACGGCGGCGATGAATGTCGCACGCCAGTTGCGCAGGAAGAGATAGACGACGAGAACGGCGAGGAAAATTCCCTCGATCAGCACATGCTGGGTCGAAGCGAAGCTGCGCCGCGTGGAATCCACGGTGGAAACCAGCTTGGTGAAGGTTACGCCGCGATGATCCGCCTGTAGCTGCGCGATAGCCGCGAGGGCGCGATCCTCGACGCTGATGTCGCTCGCATCGCGCGTCTTGCTGATCTGGATGGCCGTGACCGGCCTTCCGTCCAACCGCGCGAAGCTCCGCTTCTCCGCCGCCCCGTCGCCAATCTCGGCAATGTCGGACAAACGCACGTAGCGGCCCTGCACCGGGATCGAAAGGGCGCGTAACCGGTCTATCGTTGCGGATGATCCCAATACGCGGATCGTCTGTTCGACCGCGCCTACATCCGCGCGGCCGCCTGGATCATCGCTGCCGAACGCGGCGAGCGCGTTGTTCACCTGGGGCGCGGTGACGCCGAGCGCCGCCATACGTTGCGGGTCGAGCACGACATTGATTTCCCGCTCTGCGCCGCCGATCCGTCGAACCTGCGCCACGCCCTGTTGGGCCTGCAAGGCGCGCGTTACGACCTTGTCGATAAAGCGGGACAATTCCGTGTCACCCATGGCGGGAGCGGTAACCGCATAGGTCAGGATGGGCGCACTATCGATGTCCAGTCGTTGCACCAGCGGCGGATCAATGCCTGGCGGCAATTCCACGCGAACGCGTTCCACTGCCGTCCGGACATCGTCAGTCGCCTTCTGCATGTCGCTATGAAGTTCGAACTCTACCGTGGTCGTGGACGATCCGAGCACCGCAGTCGAACTGATATGCTTGACGCCCGCAACCCCGCTCAGGGGGCTCTGTTGCAAACTCTGACACGGTTTCCAAGATTGGGCTCATGTACTGTCAAGGTCAGTTGCGATGAACGATTTCAAAGGACGGCATTTTACCGGCGAGGTCATCCTATGGGCGGTGCGCTGGTATTGTCGATACGGCATCAGCTACCGTGATCTCGAGGAAATGCTGTCCGAGCGTGGGATCGATGTCGATCATACGACGATCTATCGCTGGGTGCAGCGCTACGCGCCGGAGATGGAGAAGCGTCTCCGCTGGTTCTGGCGGCGCGGCTTTGATCCGAGCTGGCGTCTGGATGAGACCTACGTAAAGGTGCGGGGCAAATGGACCTACCTGTACCGGGCGGTCGACAAACGGGGCGACACGATTGATTTCTATCTGTCATCGACACGCAGCGCCAAAGCGGCGAAGCGCTTTCTGGGCAAAGCTCTTCGTGGCCTGAAGGACTGGGAAAAGCCGGCCAAACTCAATACCGACAAGGCACCCAGCTACGGCGCAGCAATCGCTGAGCTGAAACGCGAAGGCAAACTGGCGGCGGAAACCGAGCACCGGCAGGTGAAATATCTGAACAACGTGCTCGAGGCCGACCACGGCAAGCTGAAGATGCTGATCAAGCCGGTACGTGGCTTCAAGTCGATGCCAACGGCCTACGCCACGATCAAGGGCTTCGAGGTCATGCGCGCCCTACGCAAAGGACAGGCCCAGGCATGGTGCCTGCAGCCAGGTATCATGGGGAGGTGCGCCTGGTTGAAAGAGCATTCGGAATTGGACCCTCGGCCCTGACCGAAACCATGATTATGCTCAATAAGCATTTCGCCAATGCTGCCTAATCCCCCAACTGGGTGACGCCGCGCGGCCGTGCCCCATGTTTGCAACAGAGCCCCCTTGTGCATTGGAAAACTTCCTTCCTGGCGTCCGTTGAAATGGCCCGACCGAAGCCGGGCCGTGGCTTCCTACCAGCGCACCCGCGCTTTGGCCCGCAGCACGTCCTTATCCGACCACTGCGCCCTTGCATCGCCTTCCAGCGTGCAGCCGGTGAAGTACGCCTTGGCCCGCAGTTCCTCGGCCTTGCGTACCAGCTCGGCCGCCTCGTCCAGCAGCGCCCCGATCTCGTCACGGCGAGCAGGGAAGTCGGTCTTTGCCGCCTCCGGCAACTCGTCAATCCACGGCATGATCTTGCTCATCGGAATTTCTCCGGTTTTGACCTGGACAACACGCCCGGCCTTCACTTGTAATATTAGGGCAAATTGCCCTAGCTGTCAAGCGTTTTAGCTAAACTTTATCCATTATATCCACTTTGTTTAGCTTGAGTTTAGCCGCTAAATTTTCCCCTTGGCGTTCAAACCTCTTTCCAAATGACCCCCAAGCCGGCGAAGTCGCATAGCAGCGCCCACGCGGCATAAGGGATCATCGTTTCTTCACCGATCCAGCGCCTTACGGTGCGGTCGCCCTTGGCTCCAAGGCCCAACGCCTTCGCCGCTGCGCCGCCGGTGAATCCGGCCAGCCGCAGTACCTCCCGGATTTCTTCCCCGGTCGGCTGCTGCCAGCGGAACGCCGGGCGCAGGCATTCGAGCCTGATATTTGCCTCTGTCATGACTTGTTTTCTCCTGGTGAACTCAAAAGCCGCAACTGGTCGAATCCGTAGCAGGATTGAACACAACGCGGGTCGTACTCGGTCACTTTCCGGCCGTTCCGATTGACGCGATACCGGGGCGGCCGGTCGTCATGCGCCCATACTTGGCGCGTGTCGTGGCTGACCTTGGTAATGATGATTTTCTTGCCGACTTCTCCCTTGAAAGCGTGATGGTGAACGCTGACCACTTCGCACCTGGCACCGGGCCGGAAGCCGCCCGCCGCTTCTTCCTTGGCGTACAACTCGGCGGCCTCGGCCGCCTTGATCTTCGCCTTTGCCTCGGCCGCCCACTTGCGGGCGATGAACGCCCGATGCGCCGGCAGCACAACATCGACCAGGACAAAACCCGTGGGCACCTCCACGGTCGCCGGTTCCCGGCGTGCCGGCGGGATCAAGTCGGCCGTCCAGTCGGGCAGGGCATAGCCGGCCAGCCGGTCGCGGCTTTCCGGCTCGATCAGCTTGGGCCGCTTTTCCTTGAGGATGGCCGCGAAGATCGCGGCCGCCACGGCATCGACGGTCATGCCGCCGCGCAGCCGGTCGAAGTGCGAGCGGTAGCCGGTTTCCGAAATGAATGGCTTGTCCAGGTCAACGGCTTTGAACTCGAAATGGCTTCCCATGACGCCTACACCGCCACCAAAATCAACCAGGGCGCGCAGGCCCTCGACTTCGACCAGGAACTGGCCAGCCTGGCCCCAGCAAGGCACGTCACCAGGCGCGGCGCTGCAATGTCGGTCAATCACGCACCCAGCGGCCTCCGGGCCACCCTGGCAACCAAAAAACGTCCCACCATTGAGTTTCCAGGTCACGGCCTCGTAACGGGTCGTCGCCCGCTCGACCGCTGCATCGTCGCAGGCCATTACGCCGGCGTGCAGCTCGGCCACGGCGGCCCTGGCCAAGTCCAGCAGGCCAACCCGGTCAGTCGGCATCGAGGCGGCCAGCTCGGCCATCAATTCGTCGCGTTCATCGCGCTGTGATGTGGTTTTCTTCATGGTATGAAGTGGCCCCGGCCGAAACCGGGGCCGCCCCTCATCAGTCAATAGCGCGGTAAATCTGCGCCGCCTCGGCGTGCGTACCGGCGTACTCGCGCAACCAGTGGTAGCGGTCGATCAGAGCATCGCATTCGTCCGTGCCCTGGGTTTCGGCCGCAAGCTGGCCCAGCACGAACAAGGTGGCGACGATCCCGGCCGCATCAGCGGACATTTCGCCGCCGTAGCCGTTGCCATCGACTTCCAGGCGCAGCCGGCCCAGCACCGGAGCCATGTAGAACCCGCCATTGGTCAGCGTGTAGTAGTTCCAGAACCCGCCGTTGTAGCCTTCGGCCAGTCGGCGCATCCAGCCATACACCAGGGCTTCGCCGCGCATCATCAGGCGCGGGCCAAAGTAGGTCGGCAGGAAGTCCAGGCGGTGTTCGTCGTCCACCAGGACGGCGGCCAGCGGGATCAGTTCTTGAGCTTGGTTGTTCATCGGAAGTTCTCCGGTTTTGACCTGAGCAACATGCCCGGCCTTCATCTGTAATATTAGGGCAAATTGCCCTAGCTGTCAAGTGTTTTTAGCTAAACTTTTTTTAGCGGCTAAAAATGGTTTGCAGTGAACGGCCCGAAATGTTATATTTAGATATAACTTTCTGAAAGGAGCATCACCATGCACACAACGAATCTCCGCAAGGTCGGCGGATCGGTCATGTTGGCCGTCCCGCCGGCGATCCTCGATCTGCTGCAATTGCAGGCCGGGGCCACGGTCGGCGTAGCCGTTACCGATGGCCGCCTGGTAGTCGATCCCAGGCCCCAGCCGCGCTACACGATGGCCGAGCTGCTGGCCGCCTCGGACTATTCGCAGCCACAAACTGCGGAAGAAC
This sequence comes from Sphingobium herbicidovorans, assembly GCF_002080435.1. Lineage (NCBI taxonomy): Bacteria > Pseudomonadati > Pseudomonadota > Alphaproteobacteria > Sphingomonadales > Sphingobiaceae > Sphingobium > Sphingobium herbicidovorans. The sequence goes on from NZ_CP020539.1 coordinate 77,333, forward strand.
GGGAATGGGTCGATGCCCCGGCAGTGGGGCGTGAGCTGATATGAGGCGGGGGACATTTACCTGGTGTCGCTTGATCCCACCGAAGGCCGTGAGCAACGCGGCAGCCGGCCGGTGCTGGTCGTATCGCCGGCCGAGTTCAACGCGGCAACGAAACTGCCGGTGTGCTTGCCGATCACGAACGGCGGCGATTTCGCCCGCCGGATCGGTTTCGCGGTGCCGATTTCCGGCATCAAGACAACCGGCGTCGTTCGCTGCGATCAACCCCGCGTGCTCGATCTTGCAGCGCGTACCGCTCGCAAGGTGGACACGCTCCCGGCTCCTATCCTTGATGAAGTGCTGGCCAAGGTCGCCACGCTGTTCCAGTAGTCAATCCGCGCCCTTCGGTGTGTTCTTAACACTTGAGGGGCGCTTTCCCTGGCCGTGTCGGCCGCCTTTTCTCCTTGGCGTAAAACCTGCTGCCTTCCAGTTCGCACCGATCTTCGATTAGTGCGCAGATGGTGGCTTCACTGCGGCCTTGACAGTCGGGGAGTCCAGAGGGGCGGTAGCCCCTTTGGGCATAGCGCAGCGTAAGCGCACAAAATTTGCTTCTTTCCAGGCGCTTGCGCCTGGTTCAACCGATGGCAGCGCCGTAGGCGCTCCATTTTTGGGGTGAGGACGCGCAGCGGCCGAGGGGCTTGCCCCTGGGGGATGGGAGGCCGCGCAGCGGCCGGGAGGGATCGAGAAGGGGGGCACCCCCTTCGGCGGCCGGTTCTTCCTCGCGCCGGTTTTTTTCCTGGCTTGTCGATTTTTTCGCCAGCCTGGTTATTCTTCTAGGTTATATATAAGGTTTAAAGATAGGTTAAAAGAAAGGTTAGAGGCCCTGAAAAACGCTCGTAAGGCGTTGATACGCCAAGGGAAAGGTGAACAGGCCCGCCCCTCAAGTGTCAATGGATAAGCCCCTCAAGTGTCAGTAGTCGGCCCCTCAAGTGTTAGGAAAGCCGCCCCTCAAGTGTTAGCAGGCCCGCCCCTCAAGTGTCAGTAGGGAAGGGCACTTGCTAACAGGGTTATCCACAATTCCTGTGGAAAACTTCCCCGAAATCAGCCGGATACGTGCCATGAAACGCGGTCTCGGGTGGCGATCTGGCCAAAATCGACCGTAGCCCCTCAAGTGTCAGTAGTGCGCCGGCATGGTCGGCCCCTCAAGTGTTAACAACGGCCCTTCAAGTGTCATCGTCGGCCGAGTTGTCCCAAAACTATCCACACCGTCGCCGGTATCCAGGCGGCCGGTGGTCGCCGGCACTTCCTGGCTTCCGGTCGGCTCGTGGAAGGGCCACAAGGCCCGCAGGCAGGCGGTTAGAGGCCCTGAAAAACGCTCGTAAGGCGTTGATACGCCAAGGGAAAGGTGAACAGGCCCGCCCCTCAAGTGTCAATGGATAAGCCCCTCAAGTGTCAGTAGTCGGCCCCTCAAGTGTTAGGAAAGCCGCCCCTCAAGTGTTAGCAGGCCCGCCCCTCAAGTGTCAGTAGGGAAGGGCACTTGCTAACAGGGTTATCCACAATTCCTGTGGAAAACTTCCCCGAAATCAGCCGGATACGTGCCATGAAACGCGGTCTCGGGTGGCGATCTGGCCAAAATCGACCGTAGCCCCTCAAGTGTCAGTAGTGCGCCGGCATGGTCGGCCCCTCAAGTGTTAACAACGGCCCTTCAAGTGTCATCGTCGGCCGAGTTGTCCCAAAACTATCCACACCGTCGCCGGTATCCAGGCGGCCGGTGGTCGCCGGCACTTCCTGGCTTCCGGTCGGCTCGTGGAAGGGCCACAAGGCCCGCAGGCAGGCCGCAAGCCCAGCGGCTAGGGCCATAGGCCCGGTGAGCGTCGGAAAGGGGGTCTCCTCGTTTTCAGTGCAATAAGTGACGGTACGCAAAGCTAGCACTGGCGCGGGGGTGGTCTGGGTAGACCGTTGATTTCATTGACTTTCCTGTTCGCTTTGTAAACGGGTATGGTGGCCTCCCACTTTTGAGGTTCACGATGCAGGGTTGGCACACAACGTTTTTGGGGATGCGTGGGCTCCCCCGCGATATCAGCGACTTCGAGATGAAGGCATTTTTCACCTTCGATGGTGCCGAGCGCGACGCAATCAATGCACGCCGAGGTGATTCCCACAAGCTTGGTCTGGCGCTCCATATTGGTTTCCTGCGCATGAGTGGGCGTTTGCTCGGTGCCTTTCGGGTAATTCCAGTAGCCTTGTGGCGCCACCTTGGCAACGAGCTTGGCATTGCAGCACCAGAAGTCGCCTCGCTGAGAGCCATGTATGAACGCGGGCGCACGCTATTCGATCACCAACAAGTAGCCTGCACGGTCCTTGGATTCCAGTGGATGAGCGAGCACCAGCGCCGCTCACTGGTACGTGAACTGCGCGACGAAGTGGCGCGCTGCGCCGACCGCGATCAGCTACTCGTGCGGGCGCGTCAATGGCTGTACAAGAACAAGCTGGTGATCGTGCACGAGCGGGCAATTCGGACACTGATTGCGGCGGCACTTGCCCAGCTTGAAGTTGAAACAGGCACCGCCATCGCCGCCAGCGTTGATCCAGCAACACTTGATCGCTGGCGAGCCTCAGTTTCAGAGCTGCGCCCAGATGGACAAACCCAGCAGATCTTGAGTGCGGCATCTTTGCCCATGGCTTTGCCCGCGCTCGCTGCGGCGACTGTGGGCACGACTACTTTGTAGCCTTCTCCTGCAAAGGCCGGGGAGTCTGCCCCTCGTGCACCACGCGGCGGATGGTGGAGACGGCGGCACACCTGAGCGACCACGTTTTCCCCCGCCTGCCGGTGCGCCAGTGGGTGCTCTCCGTGCCCAAGAGGTTGCGGTACTTCATGCAACGCGACGGAGCGGTGCTGAGCATGGTGCTGCGCATCTTTCTGCGGGTGATCGCACAAACTCTGCAGACCCACAGCCCCGGTGCGGCCCATATGGACAAGGCAGGCCTGCACATCGGTGCCATCGCCTTCATTCACCGATTCGGCTCCAGCCTCAATGAACACGTCCACTTCCACGTTTGTGTGGTGGACGGGGTGTTTGAGGAAGTGGAGGGCGAGGGCGATGCTGATGCGACCCCTCGAATCTCATCGCCGGGTGTCATCTTTCACGCGGCCACCGGCATCGATGCGGCTACCGTGGCCCCAGTGCAGACCACACTGCAAAAACGCATCCTGCGCGCCTTCGTTGCTCGGGGCCTGCTGGAGAACTGTGACGCCAAAGACATGCTGGGCTACAAACACAGCGGCTTCTCGGTGGACGCCGGTGTCTGCATCGAAGCCCACGACCGCGCTGCGCTGGAGCGGCTGCTGCGCTATTGCGCGCGTCCACCGTTTTCCATCGAGCGCCTACGCAAAGAGGGAAGCAAACTGGTGTACCGCTGTGCCAAACAGCGCAGCGAGCCCACCAGTGACAAGCGCGGTGCCAAGGTTGATGAGCTGCACCTCACACCGCTGGAGCTGATCGACCGCATTGCCGCGCTGGTTCCCCCGCCACGCACCCACCGGCACCGCTATTTTGGCGTGTTGGCACCCAACTCGCCGCTCAGGGCTGCGGTGACGGCGCTGGCGACACCGGCGCAAGCCGCTCCCGTGCTGGGCGCGTCGATCAGCACGGGGGAGTGCGCGCCTGGTGTGGTACCGATGAGCAGCGCGCTGCCATCCCAGAGCGAGCCGGTGCTGCCCAAGCGTGCAGCGCACTACCTGTGGGCGGTGCTGATCGCCCGCATCTACGAGGTGTTCCCCCTCTTGTGTCCGCTGTGTGGCGGGCATATGCGCATCATCGCGTTCATTACGCACAGCGCTGACATCCGGCACATCCTGGACCACATCGGGGCAGATTCAGAGCCACCCCGCATCTCCCCGGCGCGCGGGCCACCGCTGTGGGATGACTGTAGTGATGCGCAGATGGATGACGGGGCGCAAACCGAGCCAGCAGACTGGGACCTAGCGGCGCAACCGGCACCGGACTTTGAGGTCGATCAGCGCATCAGTTGGTGAATGAACAAAGCGGCGATTTTGACTTGCCGCGAACTGGCTCTGCGCCCGGTACACGCCGAGCGCCGCAAATCACTCTCCTGAACGCCAAACCCTGGTGGTGAACCTGACACCTGGGCGGGAAAATCGAGTGTCTCAGCCGGCTTGATGGCGCTTCCGCGGTGCGATACTTGGCCTCATGCGGTTAAAACGCCTATCCGTCGGGCGCCAGCACGAAGTCCCAGTCCACGCGCCAGAACGGCGCTTGCATGCCGTGGCGGCGGGCCTCTTCGGGATTGTCCAGGAAGTCAGGAAACGGATCGCGGCCAGCCACTCCTGGTGCGTGGGCTCGACCTCCTTGACGGCCGCATGCAGGTGCGCACTAGCGCGGCCATGCCCTGCTGGAGGCGCGGCGAGGCGTCCTCGCCCATGCGGGCGTTGACGACCTCGGCCGAGCTGTCTTCGGCGAAGTACGCGAGGCCACCGCGGTCGCTGTCGGATGGGGGCTGTGGCATGGAGTCTCCTGTTCGTGGCGGTGGCGGGCGCCCTGCCCGCCGGGCGGCGGCTCAGGCCTGGGCGACGTCATGCCGGCACGGCGTCCGCTGCAGCACCGGCCCGCGGGCCTGCGGCTCCACGCCCCACCCAACAGCCGCCGCGCCGATGCTGTGCAGCAGGTGCTCCGTGAAGGCACGCACCTTGGCATTGCCTTGCCGCTGGGCCGCAGCAGGTGGATGCCGCTGACCTCGGCCGGCGGCGCGTCCTTCCAGCTGCAGCGCCACGATGCGCCGGCCGCCAGGTCTTCGCCGATGGCCCAGTTGGGCATCAGTGCGATGCCCAGGCCGCGCGCCGCGCACAGGCGCCGCGTGTCGCAGTCGTTGCTCTCCAGCGCCACCTGCGGCGGCTGACGCCAGTCGATGCCGGCCAGCTCGCGCCAGCCACGCACGCTGGTGCTGTGCTGGCGGTCGATCAGCCGGTGCTGCGCCAGATCGGCCATGCAGCGCGGCGTGCCGTGGCGGCGCAGGTAGGCCGGCGAGGCGCACATCACATAGCGCTGGCTGCCGATGCGCCGGCTGACCAGCGCGCTGTCGGGCTGGTCGCCGATGCGGATCACGAGGTCGAAGCGCTCGGCCACCGGATCGACCACGCGCTCGGTCAGCTCCAGCTCGACATTCAAGGCTGGATAGCGGTCGAACAGCGTGGGCAGGTGCGGGGCCACATGGCGGCGGCCGAACGCGGGCACACAGCTCACGCGCAGCAGGCCCTGCACGCTGCCGTCCAGCGCCACCACCTCGCTGCGCGTGTCCATGAGCTCGTGCAGGATCTTCAGCGCGCGCTCGTACAACAGCGCACCGGCCTCGGTCAGCGCCAGCGCGCGGGTCGATCGCGTGAGCAGCGGCACCTGCATCTCGCGCTCCAGCGCGTCGATCTGCCGGGCCACGGACGAGGCCGCTAGGCCGCGGCGCCGCGCGGCGGCGGAAAAGCTCTTGTCCTGCACCACGTCGACGAACAGGGAAAGGCTTTCGGCAAAACCCAGGGGATTCATCTGTGCACCTCACGCAAAGGCGTTTGACCCGCGGGCGGCATTCCGCTCGCGTGGCGCAAAGAATAGCATCGGCCGCCTCATCCGACCGAGCCTTCACGCCATGCACACACACGAGACACCACGCGCCCACGGGTGCATTCCCGCAACAACCCTGCGCCGACGCCAGGCGCTGCTGGGTGCGGCCGCGGCGCTGCTGCTGGCCGGCCCAGGACCGGCGCGTGCCGACGACTACCCCAGCCGCATGCTCACGCTGATCGTGCCCTTCGCTGCTGGCGGCACCGTGGACAAGGTGGCCCGCATGCTGCAGGAGCCGCTGCGCGAGCGGCTGGGCCAACAGGTGGTGGTGGACAACCGCGGCGGCGCCGGCGGCACCATCGGCATGGCCCAACTGGCCAAAGGCGCGCCCGACGGCTACACGGTGGCCATGGTGTTCGACTCCTACGCGACCGAGCAGCACATCCACCGCAAGCTGCCCTACGAGACGCTGCGCGACTTCGCTGGCGTCTCCTATGCCGTGCGCTCGCCCATGGTGCTGGTGGTGCCCGCGGCTTCTCCCTACAAGACCGTGCAGGACTACGTGGCCGCCGCGCGCCAGCGCGAAGTGACCTACGCCTCGGTGGGCGCTGGCAGCTCTAACCACCTGGCGGCCGAGCTGTTCCACGAGACCGCCGGCAGCCGCGGCCTGCACGTGCCCTACAAAGGCGGCGGCCCGGCCATCGCCGACCTGCTGGGCGGCCATGTCGATTCGATGATCGCCAGCCTGCCACTGGTGCTGCCGCACGTGCAGGCCGGCAAGCTGCGTGCGCTGGCCGTGACCTCGCAGGCGCGCAGCGCCGCACTGCCCCAGGTGCCGGCCGTGGCCGAGGCGCACAAGGGCTTCGAGATCTACTCCTGGGTCGGCATGGTGGCGCCGGCCAAGACGCCCGCGCCGGTGCTGGACAAGCTCTCGGTGGCGATGGCGGCCACGCTGCGCGACCCGGCGCTGGCGCGCCGCATGGCCGACAACGGCTTCGAGGTGGTGGCCGGCGACCGCGCCGCCATGGACCAGCTGGTGCAGCGCGAGAGCCAGCGCTGGGGCGAGCTCATCGCCAAGCGCAAGATCAGCGTGGAGTGAGCGCCGTGCAGAACCAGCCCTTCACCTACGAGAGCCGGGCGCAGCGTGTGCTGTTCGGCGCCGGCACGCTGGCGCAGGCGCCGGCCGAGCTGGAGCGGATGGGCGCGCACAAGGCCCTGGTGCTGTGCACCGCGCCGCAGCGTGCCCAGGCCGAAGCCGTGGCGGCCCTGCTCGGGCCGCGCGCCGCCGGCATCTTCGACGGGGCGGTGATGCACGTGCCCATGGCCAGCGCCGAGGCCGCGCGCGCTGCGGCAGCACAGGCCGGCGCCAATGCGCTGGTGGCCGTGGGCGGCGGCTCCACCGTAGGCCTGGCCAAGGCGATTGCGCTGGTCTCGCCGTTGCCGGTGCTGGCCATCCCCACCACCTACGCGGGCTCGGAGATGACGCCCATCTACGGGCTGACCGAGAACGGCCTCAAGCGCACCGGCCGCGACGTGCGCGTGCTGCCGCGCAGCGTGCTGTACGACCCCGAACTCACGTTGGCACTGCCGGTGGGCCTGTCGGTGGTGAGCGGCATCAACGCCATCGCGCACGCGGCCGAGGGCCTGTACGCGGCCGACGGCAACCCGGTCATGGGCCTGATGGCGGCCGAGGGCATCGCCGCGCTGGGCCGCGCGCTGCCCGCGCTGCACGCCGCGCCGCACGACCTGCACGCGCGCAGCGATGCGCTGTACGGCGCCTGGCTGTGCGGCCTGGTGCTGGGCAGCGTGTCCATGGCCCTGCACCACAAGCTGTGCCACACGCTGGGCGGCAGCTTCAACCTGCCGCACGCCGAGCTGCACACCGTGGTGCTGCCGCACGTGCTGGCCTACAACGCCAAGGCGGCGCCGCACGCCATGCAGCGCATCGCCGCCGCGCTGGGAACCGCCGATGCCGCGCTGGGCGTGCACACGCTGGCGCGGCGACTGGGCGCACCCACCGCGCTACGCGACATCGGCATGCGGGAAGAAGACCTGGACAAGGCGTGCGCGCTGGCCCTGCGCGACGCCTACCCCAATCCACGGCCGATCGAGGCTGCGCCGCTGCGGAACTTGCTGCAGGAGGCGTTCGAAGGTGCGGCGCCGCGGCCGCCAAACCTCTCAACAACACCGACGCAACAAACGACGGAGACGACCCCATGACACGTCTACAAACCTGCATCGCCGCAGGCGGCTCCGGCACGCCGCCAGAGCGCACTGTGCAGGCGCGCGTCGTCGCCCAGCAGTCTGGCCCCTCCTTCCTCGAAAGCATCGCCGAGGGCCCGGACCGCGCCTTGTATGTCACCGACTTCCACAACCGCCAGCTGTTGCGCTACGTGGACGACAAGGGATTCAGCGTGCACGCCCGGCTCGACGTCCATCCATGGGGCATGGTGTTCGACAGCGATGGCACGCTGTACTTCGGTGCGGCCGAGCGCGGCATCGTGGACAAGACCTCGCCGCCCACGCAGTGGGTCTGGCGCCAACGCCGCGGCGAGGCACCGCAACCCTTTCTGAAGATCGAGCAGGCACGCGCGCTGAACGGCATGACCCTGCTCGCGCCAGGCCGCATCCTGATCGCCGACGGCCGCGGCGGCACGGTATGGCTGCTCGATGTCGCCGCCCGCAGCGCCAGCCCCTTCGTGCGCGACGCGCTACTGGATGTGCCACCCGGCTTCGCGCTGCCCACACCGGCCGCGAACGGCCTGAAGATCCACGCCGGGCACCTGTACGTTTCCAACACGGCGCGCGTGGCCATGTTGCGCATTCCGCTCGGTGCCGACTTGCGGCCCGGCGCCGTGCAGGTCTTCGTGGAACCGCTGCGCGCGGACGACTTCGCTTTCTCCCCGAGCGGCAACCTGTATGTCACCACGCACCGGCGCGAAATCCTGCGCGTCACCCCTGAGGGACGCGTCTCGGAGGTGCCAGGCATCGGACCCGAACTGGTGGGCAGCACTGCCATGGTCTGGCGCAGCGGCGAACACAGCGCCTACGCCATCAACGATGGCGGCTTCATCGGCTTCCACTGGTACGGGGGCTCCACGCCCACGGCCTCGAACCTGGTGCGGCTCGACGGGCTGGACTGAGCGGTTGTGCATCTCTGGCGGGCCCTGACGCCAAGGTGGCATGCCCCACCCTCGCTGTTCCATGCGGAGAACACCCCAGCCGGCCCGCATCAGCGCCCCAGAAAGTCAGGCTTTTGGCGCGCGAAGAACGCGTCCACGCCGGTGCGGAAATCGTCCGTCGCGGCGCACACCTGGAACGCCGCCGACTCCGCATCAAGCTGCTCGGGCAGCGCGCGGTCAAAGCTCGCGCGCATGAGCCGGCGCAGCTGGCCCAGCGCCACCGTCGGGCCATTGGCCAGCCGCTGCGCCAGCGCCATGGCTTCGCCCGCCAGCGCATCGGCCGGCACCACGCGGTTGACCAGGCCCATGCGCTCGGCCGCCGCCGCGTCGAGCATGTCGCCCAGCATGGCGATCTCCAGCGCACGGCGCAGGCCGACCCAGCGCGGCAGCGCCCAGGAGGCACCCACGTCGCAGCTCGTGCCGATGTTCACGTAGGCCAGGTTGAAGCGCGTGCCCTCGGCCGCGAGCACGAAGTCGGCCTGCAGCATGAGCGACAGGCCGGCGCCGGCCGCCACGCCGTGCACCTGGGCCACCACGGGCGCATCGATGCCGGCCAGCACCACCAGCGCCTCGTGCAGCGGGCCGATCAGCGCCTTGGCGCCGCCCTGCGGATCGGCCTGCAGCACCGCCAGGTCGCCGCCGGCCATGAAGCCCTTGCCGCTGCCCGACAGCAGCACGGCGCGCACGCTGCTGTCGGCGGCGATGTCGCGCACGGCCGCGAGAAAGCCCTCGGCCATGGGCACGTCCAGCGCATTGAGCGTGGCCGGGCGGTTGAAGCGCAGCGTGGCGACCGCGCCTTCGCGGCCGATCTGCAGGGGGGCGTCGTCTTGCGTCATGCGGGGCTCTTTCGTGGTGCGCGCCGGCCCGGTTGGCGGGTGGCGGCAGCTGGGGGAACAGGGGGAACGGCGGGAACGGGGGCGAGCACGCCGCCCAGCAGCAGCGCAATGCCCTGCTCGGCGATCTGCTCGGGCGCCATGGCGCCGTCGGGCCGGTACCAGCGGCCGATCCAGCTCAGCGCGCCGGCCAGCATGAAGGCCGCCAGCTTGGGATCGCAGGGCTGCAGCGAGCCTTCGGCAATGCCCTCTTCGACCAGCCGGCGGAACTCGTGGTCGATGCCGGCCTTGAGCCGGCGCAGCTCCTTGCGCAGCGGCGGCGGCAGCGGGTCTTCGCCGATGCGGATCACGCACTGGCCGAAGTCGTCCATCACGATGGCCGCGTAGCTGCGCATGCAGGCCTGCAGCTGGTCCAGCGCGCGGCCGCCCTGCTGGCGCACCTCGGCAATGCCCTCCTGCATCATGGCCAGCGCCGCGCGCACGCATTCGAGCAGGATGTCGTCCTTGCTCTTGACGTAGTAGTACAGCGTGGGCTTGCTCACATGGAGCTTCTTATTTAGCTCCAGCAGCCCCATTGATACTGTGATTTCATCCAGCAATGGTATCCGATTGGCTCTCCCCGGTGTTCTTGCTCACGACATCCCCATACGTCACTGGCGGCGTAACCACCGCTTGCTGCAGCAAGCGGTAAAACAGCATCCCGCGTGAGCTGGATGTGCGCCGGTTGAAACGGAACACGAATTCATCGAGATAGGCGTCCAGGTGGTCTGGCTGTACAGAGCCATGATGTGTTCCCAGCACCCAGCGCTGTACCAGTGAGGCGACCCGGTGCACTCCCGCCATGGAGACATGGGCAGGTACGCCTGAGCCGAGCATGACGGTGCGCTGGTGGGTGTAACCCAGTTCTCCCAGAGCGCGGTATGCCGCCGAACCATCCGTGCGTACCTGGGCTCCAGGCTCGACCACCTCCTGCACAAAGGGGATTACGTGGGTGGCGGCGTCTCGGTCAATGCGGCGTAACCGGATGCGCCCAAACCCCTTGGGCTCCACGATCTCCACCGCCATGACCATCAACACTTTGGTGGTGCTGCTCTTGCGCCCTGCAGGGGTGGCGGGATTCTTGCGATCCGTGATGGACAGGTACGTTTCATCCACCTCCACAAGCCCCTTGAGCTTGTCCCGGCCCGGGCGGACCATGGCACGTCGAAACCGGTGCAGCATGGTCCAGGCGGTCTGGTAGCTCCCCAAACCCAATACGCGCTGCAGCCCCAGGGCGCTCACGCCTTGTTTCTGATTGGTCAGGTACCAAGCTGCAGCCAGCCAGACACGCAGCGGTGTGCGCGTCTTGTCAAAGATGGTTCCAGATGTCACTGTGCCTTGGTACTGGCATGAGCGGCACATCAGGCGGGTGCGGCTGGCGCGGTACACATCGCCAGCGTTGCCGCAACGCGGGCAGACGAAGCCTTGGGGCCACCGAAGCTTCTCCAGGAACGCCTGGCAAGCCTCTTCGGTGGCAAACCAGTCAAGAAATTCGTTCCAGGTGCGGGGGTAGTCCCCTCCAGGAGTTGGCGTTAGCATCTGGGTTTCCATCCAGCTATTCTCACGTCACTGGAGCTAAATAGATACCCCTTGCATTTGTACAGTATTCATGTCAGCCACTTCCAAGCCCAAGCTCTACAACCCACGCCACCCCGAACGCACGCTGCTCTACCAAACGGTAGCCGAGCACTACGAGACCTGGCTAGAGTTGGCCAGCGCGGGTCAGTTCGACGGCCAGGGCGACCACCACACCCCCAAGCCCTTCGTGCGCAAAGCGTTTGCCAAGTATCTTGAGTGCGGCATCTTTGCCCATGGCTTTGCCCGCGCTCGCTGCGGCGACTGTGGGCACGACTACTTTGTAGCCTTCTCCTGCAAAGGCCGGGGAGTCTGCCCCTCGTGCACCACGCGGCGGATGGTGGAGACGGCGGCACACCTGAGCGACCACGTTTTCCCCCGCCTGCCGGTGCGCCAGTGGGTGCTGTCCGTGCCCAAGCGGCTTCGGTACTTCATGCAACGCGACGGAGCGGTGCTGAGCATGGTGCTGCGCATCTTTCTGCGGGTGATCGCACAAACTCTGCAGACCCACAGCCCCGGTGCGGCCCATATGGACAAGGCAGGCCTGCACATCGGTGCCATCGCCTTCATTCACCGATTCGGCTCCGGCCTCAATGAACACGTCCACTTCCACGTTTGTGTGGTGGACGGGGTGTTTGAGGAAGTGGAGGGCGAGGGCGATGCTGATGCGACCCCTCGAATCTCATCGCCGGGTGTCATCTTTCACGCGGCCACCGGCATCGATGCGGCTACCGTGGCCCCAGTGCAGACCACACTGCAAAAACGTATCCTGCGCGCCTTCGTTGCTCGGGGCCTGCTGGAGAACTGTGACGCCAAAGACATGCTGGGCTACAAACACAGCGGCTTCTCGGTGGACGCCGGTGTCTGCATCGAAGCCCACGACCGCGCTGCGCTGGAGCGGCTGCTGCGCTATTGCGCGCGTCCACCATTTTCCATCGAGCGCCTACGCAAAGAGGGAAGCAAACTGGTGTACCGCTGTGCCAAACAGCGCAGCGAGCCCACCAGTGACAAGCGTGGTGCCAAGGCAGATGAGCTGCACCTCACACCGCTGGAACTGATCGACCGCATCGCCGCGCTGGTGCCACCGCCACGCACCCACCGGCACCGCTACTTTGGTGTGCTGGCACCAAACTCGCCGCTGAGAGCGGCGGTAACGGCGCTGGCTCAGCCTGCTGCGTCGCAACCAGCCACGGTGGAGACTGCACAACCTGGCGCGGGCGTACCTGGGGTGGCGGCGCCGGGCAACGCGGCCACACCCACACCCGAACCTGAAGCACGCCCGAAGCGAGCGGCGCATTACTTGTGGGCGGTGCTGATTGCCCGCATCTACGAGGCATTTCCGCTGCTGTGCCCCATGTGCGGTGGGCAGATGCGCATCATTGCCTTCATCACCCACAGCGCCGAAATCCGCCACATCCTGAACCACATCGGGGTGGAGTCTGCCCCCCCGCACATCACCCCGGCACGCGGGCCACCGCTGTGGGAGGGCTGCGACGCGCCGGTGGATGATGGTGCGCAAGGCGAGCCGGATTGGGATCTGGCAGCTCAACCCGACGAGGTAGACCAGCGCGTCAATTGGTGACCCAGTGAAGCGGCGGTATCCATCGCTGCGGGGAAGCAGCTGCGCGCGCGCCAGGCCCAAATGCATACTGCCTCCCAAGCTCTTGCCATTGAGCGGCAAGCGAGCGCTCAACCTTCCTTGGCCGAACGTGTTTCGAGGCCCAAAACTCGTGCCATACTTGGCCTCATGCGGTTGAATTTCCTATCTGGATTCACCGGCATCGATGCGGCTACCGTGGCCCCAGTGCAGACCACACTGCAAAAACGTATCCTGCGCGCCTTCGTTGCTCGGGGCCTGCTGGAGAACTGTGACGCCAAAGACATGCTGGGCTACAAACACAGCGGCTTCTCGGTGGACGCCGGTGTCTGCATCGAAGCCCACGACCGCGCTGCGCTGGAGCGGCTGCTGCGCTATTGCGCGCGTCCACCATTTTCCATCGAGCGCCTACGCAAAGAGGGAAGCAAACTGGTGTACCGCTGTGCCAAACAGCGCAGCGAGCCCACCAGTGACAAGCGTGGTGCCAAGGCAGATGAGCTGCACCTCACACCGCTGGAACTGATCGACCGCATCGCCGCGCTGGTGCCACCGCCACGCACCCACCGGCACCGCTACTTTGGTGTGCTGGCACCAAACTCGCCGCTGAGAGCGGCGGTAACGGCGCTGGCTCAGCCTGCTGCGTCGCAACCAGCCACGGTGGAGACTGCACAACCTGGCGCGGGCGTACCTGGGGTGGCGGCGCCGGGCAACGCGGCCACACCCACACCCGAACCTGAAGCACGCCCGAAGCGAGCGGCGCATTACTTGTGGGCGGTGCTGATTGCCCGCATCTACGAGGCATTTCCGCTGCTGTGCCCCATGTGCGGTGGGCAGATGCGCATCATTGCCTTCATCACCCACAGCGCCGAAATCCGCCACATCCTGAACCACATCGGGGTGGAGTCTGCCCCCCGCACATCACCCCGGCACGCGGGCCACCGCTGTGGGAGGGCTGCGACGCGCCGGTGGATGATGGTGCGCAAGGCGAGCCGGATTGGGATCTGGCAGCTCAACCCGACGAGGTAGACCAGCGCGTCAATTGGTGACCCAGTGAAGCGGCGGTATCCATCGCTGCGGGGAAGCAGCTGCGCGCGCGCCAGGCCCAAATGCATACTGCCTCCCAAGCTCTTGCCATTGAGCGGCAAGCGAGCGCTCAACCTTCCTTGGCCGAACGTGTTTCGAGGCCCAAAACTCGTGCCATACTTGGCCTCATGCGGTTGAATTTCCTATCTGGATTGGAGCTAAATAGATACCCCTTGCATTTGTACAGTATTCATGTCAGCCACTTCCAAGCCCAAGCTCTACAACCCACGCCACTACACTGGCGAAAACGATCAGGAGGATTCGCATGTCACCCGCCTTCGACATCGCCCCGCTCGACGCCACGTTCGGCGCCGTCGTCACCGGCGTGAAGCTCGCCGATCTCGATGATGCCGGATGGCTCGACCTGCAGGCTGCCTGGCTCGAGTACGCACTCCTCGTTTTCCCCGATCAGCATCTCACGCGCGAGCAGCAGATCGCCTTTGCCCGTCGCTTCGGGCCACTCGAGTTCGAGATGGCCGCGATCAGCAACGTGCGGCCCGACGGCAGCCTGCGGGTCGAGAGCGACAACGACGACATGATGAAGATCCTGAAGGGCAACATGGGCTGGCATGCCGACAGCACCTACATGCCGGTCCAGGCCAAGGGCGCGGTGTTCAGTGCCGAAGTGGTTCCTAGCGTCGGCGGCCAGACCGGCTTCGCCGACATGCGCGCGGCCTACGACGCGCTCGACGAGGATCTGAAGGCGCGCGTCGAGACGCTGCAGGCCCGGCACTCGCTGCATTACAGCCAGTCGAAGCTCGGCCACCAGACCAAGGCGGCCGACGGTGAATATAGCGGCTACGGGCTGCATGACGGGCCGGTGCCGCTGCGGCCGCTGGTGAAGATCCATCCCGAGACCGGCCGCAAGTCGCTGCTGATCGGCCGCCACGCCCACGCCATTCCCGGCTTGGAGCCAGCCGAGTCCGAACGCTTGCTGCAGCAGCTGATCGACTTCGCCTGCCAGCCGCCGCGAATCTATCATCACGACTGGGCGCCGGGCGACGCCGTGCTGTGGGACAATCGCTGCCTGCTGCACCAGGCGACGCCGTGGGACATGACCCAGAAGCGCATCATGTGGCACAGCCGCATCGCCGGCGACCCGGCCAGCGAGACCGCGCTGGCGCATTGACGTATCATCGGCGCATGAAGCTGGCCCGACGCGACGCGTTGCGAGGAACGGCGGCGATGGCCGTCGCAGGGCTGATCGGCGGCCGAGCCCATGCCGCCACGGAGGCGGTCCGCCTGATCTGCGGCTTCGGCGTCGGCAACCCGACAGACCTCTGCGCCCAGCTGATCCAGGACGGCTTCTCGGCCGCGCTCAACGAGCCCGTCGAGTTCGACTATACGCTGGGCCAGGCTGGACGCCGGGCCGCCCTCCAGGTGATCGACGCCGAGCCCGACGGGCGGATGCTGTTGATCGCCGAAATCCTGAACCTGGTATTGCAGGAGACGCCGGCCGAGCTGCTCTTGCGCCCTGCAGGGGTGGCGGGATTCTTGCGATCCGTGATGGACAGGTACGTTTCATCCACCTCCACAAGCCCCTTGAGCTTGTCCCGGCCCGGGCGGACCATGGCACGTCGAAACCGGTGCAGCATGGTCCAGGCGGTCTGGTAGCTCCCCAAACCCAATACGCGCTGCAGCCCCAGGGCGCTCACGCCTTGTTTCTGATTGGTCAGGTACCAAGCTGCAGCCAGCCAGACACGCAGCGGTGTGCGCGTCTTGTCAAAGATGGTTCCAGATGTCACTGTGCCTTGGTACTGGCATGAGCGGCACATCAGGCGGGTGCGGCTGGCGCGGTACACATCGCCAGGTGCTCCGTGAAGGCACGCACCTTGGCATTCGCCTTGCCGCTGGGCCGCAGCAGGTGGATGCCGCTGACCTCGGCCGGCGGCGCGTCTTCCAGCTGCAGCGCCACGATGCGCCCGGCCGCCAGGTCTTCGCCGATGGCCCAGTTGGGCATCAGTGCGATGCCCAGGCCGCGCGCCGCGCACAGGCGCCGCGTGTCGCAGTCGTTGCTCTCCAGCGCCACCTGCGGCGGCTGACGCCAGTCGATGCCGGCCAGCTCGCGCCAGCCACGCACGCTGGTGCTGTGCTGGCGGTCGATCAGCCGGTGCTGCGCCAGATCGGCCATGCAGCGCGGCGTGCCGTGGCGGCGCAGGTAGGCCGGCGAGGCGCACATCACATAGCGCTGGCTGCCGATGCGCCGGCTGACCAGCGCGCTGTCGGGCTGGTCGCCGATGCGGATCACGAGGTCGAAGCGCTCGGCCACCGGATCGACCACGCGCTCGGTCAGCTCCAGCTCGACATTCAAGGCTGGATAGCGGTCGAACAGCGTGGGCAGGTGCGGGGCCACATGGCGGCGGCCGAACGCGGGCACACAGCTCACGCGCAGCAGGCCCTGCACGCTGCCGTCCAGCGCCACCACCTCGCTGCGCGTGTCCATGAGCTCGTGCAGGATCTTCAGCGCGCGCTCGTACAACAGCGCACCGGCCTCGGTCAGCGCCAGCGCGCGGGTCGATCGCGTGAGCAGCGGCACCTGCATCTCGCGCTCCAGCGCGTCGATCTGCCGGGCCACGGACGAGGCCGCTAGGCCGCGGCGCCGCGCGGCGGCGGAAAAGCTCTTGTCCTGCACCACGTCGACGAACAGGGAAAGGCTTTCGGCAAAACCCAGGGGATTCATCTGTGCACCTCACGCAAAGGCGTTTGACCCGCGGGCGGCATTCCGCTCGCGTGGCGCAAAGAATAGCATCGGCCGCCTCATCCGACCGAGCCTTCACGCCATGCACACACACGAGACACCACGCGCCCACGGGTGCATTCCCGCAACAACCCTGCGCCGACGCCAGGCGCTGCTGGGTGCGGCCGCGGCGCTGCTGCTGGCCGGCCCAGGACCGGCGCGTGCCGACGACTACCCCAGCCGCATGCTCACGCTGATCGTGCCCTTCGCTGCTGGCGGCACCGTGGACAAGGTGGCCCGCATGCTGCAGGAGCCGCTGCGCGAGCGGCTGGGCCAACAGGTGGTGGTGGACAACCGCGGCGGCGCCGGCGGCACCATCGGCATGGCCCAACTGGCCAAAGGCGCGCCCGACGGCTACACGGTGGCCATGGTGTTCGACTCCTACGCGACCGAGCAGCACATCCACCGCAAGCTGCCCTACGAGACGCTGCGCGACTTCGCTGGCGTCTCCTATGCCGTGCGCTCGCCCATGGTGCTGGTGGTGCCCGCGGCTTCTCCCTACAAGACCGTGCAGGACTACGTGGCCGCCGCGCGCCAGCGCGAAGTGACCTACGCCTCGGTGGGCGCTGGCAGCTCTAACCACCTGGCGGCCGAGCTGTTCCACGAGACCGCCGGCAGCCGCGGCCTGCACGTGCCCTACAAAGGCGGCGGCCCGGCCATCGCCGACCTGCTGGGCGGCCATGTCGATTCGATGATCGCCAGCCTGCCACTGGTGCTGCCGCACGTGCAGGCCGGCAAGCTGCGTGCGCTGGCCGTGACCTCGCAGGCGCGCAGCGCCGCACTGCCCCAGGTGCCGGCCGTGGCCGAGGCGCACAAGGGCTTCGAGATCTACTCCTGGGTCGGCATGGTGGCGCCGGCCAAGACGCCCGCGCCGGTGCTGGACAAGCTCTCGGTGGCGATGGCGGCCACGCTGCGCGACCCGGCGCTGGCGCGCCGCATGGCCGACAACGGCTTCGAGGTGGTGGCCGGCGACCGCGCCGCCATGGACCAGCTGGTGCAGCGCGAGAGCCAGCGCTGGGGCGAGCTCATCGCCAAGCGCAAGATCAGCGTGGAGTGAGCGCCGTGCAGAACCAGCCCTTCACCTACGAGAGCCGGGCGCAGCGTGTGCTGTTCGGCGCCGGCACGCTGGCGCAGGCGCCGGCCGAGCTGGAGCGGATGGGCGCGCACAAGGCCCTGGTGCTGTGCACCGCGCCGCAGCGTGCCCAGGCCGAAGCCGTGGCGGCCCTGCTCGGGCCGCGCGCCGCCGGCATCTTCGACGGGGCGGTGATGCACGTGCCCATGGCCAGCGCCGAGGCCGCGCGCGCTGCGGCAGCACAGGCCGGCGCCAATGCGCTGGTGGCCGTGGGCGGCGGCTCCACCGTAGGCCTGGCCAAGGCGATTGCGCTGGTCTCGCCGTTGCCGGTGCTGGCCATCCCCACCACCTACGCGGGCTCGGAGATGACGCCCATCTACGGGCTGACCGAGAACGGCCTCAAGCGCACCGGCCGCGACGTGCGCGTGCTGCCGCGCAGCGTGCTGTACGACCCCGAACTCACGTTGGCACTGCCGGTGGGCCTGTCGGTGGTGAGCGGCATCAACGCCATCGCGCACGCGGCCGAGGGCCTGTACGCGGCCGACGGCAACCCGGTCATGGGCCTGATGGCGGCCGAGGGCATCGCCGCGCTGGGCCGCGCGCTGCCCGCGCTGCACGCCGCGCCGCACGACCTGCACGCGCGCAGCGATGCGCTGTACGGCGCCTGGCTGTGCGGCCTGGTGCTGGGCAGCGTGTCCATGGCCCTGCACCACAAGCTGTGCCACACGCTGGGCGGCAGCTTCAACCTGCCGCACGCCGAGCTGCACACCGTGGTGCTGCCGCACGTGCTGGCCTACAACGCCAAGGCGGCGCCGCACGCCATGCAGCGCATCGCCGCCGCGCTGGGAACCGCCGATGCCGCGCTGGGCGTGCACACGCTGGCGCGGCGACTGGGCGCACCCACCGCGCTACGCGACATCGGCATGCGGGAAGAAGACCTGGACAAGGCGTGCGCGCTGGCCCTGCGCGACGCCTACCCCAATCCACGGCCGATCGAGGCTGCGCCGCTGCGGAACTTGCTGCAGGAGGCGTTCGAAGGTGCGGCGCCGCGGCCGCCAAACCTCTCAACAACACCGACGCAACAAACGACGGAGACGACCCCATGACACGTCTACAAACCTGCATCGCCGCAGGCGGCTCCGGCACGCCGCCAGAGCGCACTGTGCAGGCGCGCGTCGTCGCCCAGCAGTCTGGCCCCTCCTTCCTCGAAAGCATCGCCGAGGGCCCGGACCGCGCCTTGTATGTCACCGACTTCCACAACCGCCAGCTGTTGCGCTACGTGGACGACAAGGGATTCAGCGTGCACGCCCGGCTCGACGTCCATCCATGGGGCATGGTGTTCGACAGCGATGGCACGCTGTACTTCGGTGCGGCCGAGCGCGGCATCGTGGACAAGACCTCGCCGCCCACGCAGTGGGTCTGGCGCCAACGCCGCGGCGAGGCACCGCAACCCTTTCTGAAGATCGAGCAGGCACGCGCGCTGAACGGCATGACCCTGCTCGCGCCAGGCCGCATCCTGATCGCCGACGGCCGCGGCGGCACGGTATGGCTGCTCGATGTCGCCGCCCGCAGCGCCAGCCCCTTCGTGCGCGACGCGCTACTGGATGTGCCACCCGGCTTCGCGCTGCCCACACCGGCCGCGAACGGCCTGAAGATCCACGCCGGGCACCTGTACGTTTCCAACACGGCGCGCGTGGCCATGTTGCGCATTCCGCTCGGTGCCGACTTGCGGCCCGGCGCCGTGCAGGTCTTCGTGGAACCGCTGCGCGCGGACGACTTCGCTTTCTCCCCGAGCGGCAACCTGTATGTCACCACGCACCGGCGCGAAATCCTGCGCGTCACCCCTGAGGGACGCGTCTCGGAGGTGCCAGGCATCGGACCCGAACTGGTGGGCAGCACTGCCATGGTCTGGCGCAGCGGCGAACACAGCGCCTACGCCATCAACGATGGCGGCTTCATCGGCTTCCACTGGTACGGGGGCTCCACGCCCACGGCCTCGAACCTGGTGCGGCTCGACGGGCTGGACTGAGCGGTTGTGCATCTCTGGCGGGCCCTGACGCCAAGGTGGCATGCCCCACCCTCGCTGTTCCATGCGGAGAACACCCCAGCCGGCCCGCATCAGCGCCCCAGAAAGTCAGGCTTTTGGCGCGCGAAGAACGCGTCCACGCCGGTGCGGAAATCGTCCGTCGCGGCGCACACCTGGAACGCCGCCGACTCCGCATCAAGCTGCTCGGGCAGCGCGCGGTCAAAGCTCGCGCGCATGAGCCGGCGCAGCTGGCCCAGCGCCACCGTCGGGCCATTGGCCAGCCGCTGCGCCAGCGCCATGGCTTCGCCCGCCAGCGCATCGGCCGGCACCACGCGGTTGACCAGGCCCATGCGCTCGGCCGCCGCCGCGTCGAGCATGTCGCCCAGCATGGCGATCTCCAGCGCACGGCGCAGGCCGACCCAGCGCGGCAGCGCCCAGGAGGCACCCACGTCGCAGCTCGTGCCGATGTTCACGTAGGCCAGGTTGAAGCGCGTGCCCTCGGCCGCGAGCACGAAGTCGGCCTGCAGCATGAGCGACAGGCCGGCGCCGGCCGCCACGCCGTGCACCTGGGCCACCACGGGCGCATCGATGCCGGCCAGCACCACCAGCGCCTCGTGCAGCGGGCCGATCAGCGCCTTGGCGCCGCCCTGCGGATCGGCCTGCAGCACCGCCAGGTCGCCGCCGGCCATGAAGCCCTTGCCGCTGCCCGACAGCAGCACGGCGCGCACGCTGCTGTCGGCGGCGATGTCGCGCACGGCCGCGAGAAAGCCCTCGGCCATGGGCACGTCCAGCGCATTGAGCGTGGCCGGGCGGTTGAAGCGCAGCGTGGCGACCGCGCCTTCGCGGCCGATCTGCAGGGGGGCGTCGTCTTGCGTCATGCGGGGCTCTTTCGTGGTGCGCGCCGGCCCGGTTGGCGGGTGGCGGCAGCTGGGGGAACAGGGGGAACGGCGGGAACGGGGGCGAGCACGCCGCCCAGCAGCAGCGCAATGCCCTGCTCGGCGATCTGCTCGGGCGCCATGGCGCCGTCGGGCCGGTACCAGCGGCCGATCCAGCTCAGCGCGCCGGCCAGCATGAAGGCCGCCAGCTTGGGATCGCAGGGCTGCAGCGAGCCTTCGGCAATGCCCTCTTCGACCAGCCGGCGGAACTCGTGGTCGATGCCGGCCTTGAGCCGGCGCAGCTCCTTGCGCAGCGGCGGCGGCAGCGGGTCTTCGCCGATGCGGATCACGCACTGGCCGAAGTCGTCCATCACGATGGCCGCGTAGCTGCGCATGCAGGCCTGCAGCTGGTCCAGCGCGCGGCCGCCCTGCTGGCGCACCTCGGCAATGCCCTCCTGCATCATGGCCAGCGCCGCGCGCACGCATTCGAGCAGGATGTCGTCCTTGCTCTTGACGTAGTAGTACAGCGTGGGCTTGCTCACATGGAGCTTCTTATTTAGCTCCAGCAGCCCCATTGATACTGTGATTTCATCCAGCAATGGTATCCGATTGGCTCTCCCCGGTGTTCTTGCTCACGACATCCCCATACGTCACTGGCGGCGTAACCACCGCTTGCTGCAGCAAGCGGTAAAACAGCATCCCGCGTGAGCTGGATGTGCGCCGGTTGAAACGGAACACGAATTCATCGAGATAGGCGTCCAGGTGGTCTGGCTGTACAGAGCCATGATGTGTTCCCAGCACCCAGCGCTGTACCAGTGAGGCGACCCGGTGCACTCCCGCCATGGAGACATGGGCAGGTACGCCTGAGCCGAGCATGACGGTGCGCTGGTGGGTGTAACCCAGTTCTCCCAGAGCGCGGTATGCCGCCGAACCATCCGTGCGTACCTGGGCTCCAGGCTCGACCACCTCCTGCACAAAGGGGATTACGTGGGTGGCGGCGTCTCGGTCAATGCGGCGTAACCGGATGCGCCCAAACCCCTTGGGCTCCACGATCTCCACCGCCATGACCATCAACACTTTGGTGGTGCTGCTCTTGCGCCCTGCAGGGGTGGCGGGATTCTTGCGATCCGTGATGGACAGGTACGTTTCATCCACCTCCACAAGCCCCTTGAGCTTGTCCCGGCCCGGGCGGACCATGGCACGTCGAAACCGGTGCAGCATGGTCCAGGCGGTCTGGTAGCTCCCCAAACCCAATACGCGCTGCAGCCCCAGGGCGCTCACGCCTTGTTTCTGATTGGTCAGGTACCAAGCTGCAGCCAGCCAGACACGCAGCGGTGTGCGCGTCTTGTCAAAGATGGTTCCAGATGTCACTGTGCCTTGGTACTGGCATGAGCGGCACATCAGGCGGGTGCGGCTGGCGCGGTACACATCGCCAGCGTTGCCGCAACGCGGGCAGACGAAGCCTTGGGGCCACCGAAGCTTCTCCAGGAACGCCTGGCAAGCCTCTTCGGTGGCAAACCAGTCAAGAAATTCGTTCCAGGTGCGGGGGTAGTCCCCTCCAGGAGTTGGCGTTAGCATCTGGGTTTCCATCCAGCTATTCTCACGTCACTGGAGCTAAATAGATACCCCTTGCATTTGTACAGTATTCATGTCAGCCACTTCCAAGCCCAAGCTCTACAACCCACGCCACCCCGAACGCACGCTGCTCTACCAAACGGTAGCCGAGCACTACGAGACCTGGCTAGAGTTGGCCAGCGCGGGTCAGTTCGACGGCCAGGGCGACCACCACACCCCCAAGCCCTTCGTGCGCAAAGCGTTTGCCAAGTATCTTGAGTGCGGCATCTTTGCCCATGGCTTTGCCCGCGCTCGCTGCGGCGACTGTGGGCACGACTACTTTGTAGCCTTCTCCTGCAAAGGCCGGGGAGTCTGCCCCTCGTGCACCACGCGGCGGATGGTGGAGACGGCGGCACACCTGAGCGACCACGTTTTCCCCCGCCTGCCGGTGCGCCAGTGGGTGCTGTCCGTGCCCAAGCGGCTTCGGTACTTCATGCAACGCGACGGAGCGGTGCTGAGCATGGTGCTGCGCATCTTTCTGCGGGTGATCGCACAAACTCTGCAGACCCACAGCCCCGGTGCGGCCCATATGGACAAGGCAGGCCTGCACATCGGTGCCATCGCCTTCATTCACCGATTCGGCTCCGGCCTCAATGAACACGTCCACTTCCACGTTTGTGTGGTGGACGGGGTGTTTGAGGAAGTGGAGGGCGAGGGCGATGCTGATGCGACCCCTCGAATCTCATCGCCGGGTGTCATCTTTCACGCGGCCACCGGCATCGATGCGGCTACCGTGGCCCCAGTGCAGACCACACTGCAAAAACGTATCCTGCGCGCCTTCGTTGCTCGGGGCCTGCTGGAGAACTGTGACGCCAAAGACATGCTGGGCTACAAACACAGCGGCTTCTCGGTGGACGCCGGTGTCTGCATCGAAGCCCACGACCGCGCTGCGCTGGAGCGGCTGCTGCGCTATTGCGCGCGTCCACCATTTTCCATCGAGCGCCTACGCAAAGAGGGAAGCAAACTGGTGTACCGCTGTGCCAAACAGCGCAGCGAGCCCACCAGTGACAAGCGTGGTGCCAAGGCAGATGAGCTGCACCTCACACCGCTGGAACTGATCGACCGCATCGCCGCGCTGGTGCCACCGCCACGCACCCACCGGCACCGCTACTTTGGTGTGCTGGCACCAAACTCGCCGCTGAGAGCGGCGGTAACGGCGCTGGCTCAGCCTGCTGCGTCGCAACCAGCCACGGTGGAGACTGCACAACCTGGCGCGGGCGTACCTGGGGTGGCGGCGCCGGGCAACGCGGCCACACCCACACCCGAACCTGAAGCACGCCCGAAGCGAGCGGCGCATTACTTGTGGGCGGTGCTGATTGCCCGCATCTACGAGGCATTTCCGCTGCTGTGCCCCATGTGCGGTGGGCAGATGCGCATCATTGCCTTCATCACCCACAGCGCCGAAATCCGCCACATCCTGAACCACATCGGGGTGGAGTCTGCCCCCCCGCACATCACCCCGGCACGCGGGCCACCGCTGTGGGAGGGCTGCGACGCGCCGGTGGATGATGGTGCGCAAGGCGAGCCGGATTGGGATCTGGCAGCTCAACCCGACGAGGTAGACCAGCGCGTCAATTGGTGACCCAGTGAAGCGGCGGTATCCATCGCTGCGGGGAAGCAGCTGCGCGCGCGCCAGGCCCAAATGCATACTGCCTCCCAAGCTCTTGCCATTGAGCGGCAAGCGAGCGCTCAACCTTCCTTGGCCGAACGTGTTTCGAGGCCCAAAACTCGTGCCATACTTGGCCTCATGCGGTTGAATTTCCTATCTGGATTCACCGGCATCGATGCGGCTACCGTGGCCCCAGTGCAGACCACACTGCAAAAACGTATCCTGCGCGCCTTCGTTGCTCGGGGCCTGCTGGAGAACTGTGACGCCAAAGACATGCTGGGCTACAAACACAGCGGCTTCTCGGTGGACGCCGGTGTCTGCATCGAAGCCCACGACCGCGCTGCGCTGGAGCGGCTGCTGCGCTATTGCGCGCGTCCACCATTTTCCATCGAGCGCCTACGCAAAGAGGGAAGCAAACTGGTGTACCGCTGTGCCAAACAGCGCAGCGAGCCCACCAGTGACAAGCGTGGTGCCAAGGCAGATGAGCTGCACCTCACACCGCTGGAACTGATCGACCGCATCGCCGCGCTGGTGCCACCGCCACGCACCCACCGGCACCGCTACTTTGGTGTGCTGGCACCAAACTCGCCGCTGAGAGCGGCGGTAACGGCGCTGGCTCAGCCTGCTGCGTCGCAACCAGCCACGGTGGAGACTGCACAACCTGGCGCGGGCGTACCTGGGGTGGCGGCGCCGGGCAACGCGGCCACACCCACACCCGAACCTGAAGCACGCCCGAAGCGAGCGGCGCATTACTTGTGGGCGGTGCTGATTGCCCGCATCTACGAGGCATTTCCGCTGCTGTGCCCCATGTGCGGTGGGCAGATGCGCATCATTGCCTTCATCACCCACAGCGCCGAAATCCGCCACATCCTGAACCACATCGGGGTGGAGTCTGCCCCCCCGCACATCACCCCGGCACGCGGGCCACCGCTGTGGGAGGGCTGCGACGCGCCGGTGGATGATGGTGCGCAAGGCGAGCCGGATTGGGATCTGGCAGCTCAACCCGACGAGGTAGACCAGCGCGTCAATTGGTGACCCAGTGAAGCGGCGGTATCCATCGCTGCGGGGAAGCAGCTGCGCGCGCGCCAGGCCCAAATGCATACTGCCTCCCAAGCTCTTGCCATTGAGCGGCAAGCGAGCGCTCAACCTTCCTTGGCCGAACGTGTTTCGAGGCCCAAAACTCGTGCCATACTTGGCCTCATGCGGTTGAATTTCCTATCTGGATTGGAGCTAAATAGATACCCCTTGCATTTGTACAGTATTCATGTCAGCCACTTCCAAGCCCAAGCTCTACAACCCACGCCACTACACTGGCGAAAACGATCAGGAGGATTCGCATGTCACCCGCCTTCGACATCGCCCCGCTCGACGCCACGTTCGGCGCCGTCGTCACCGGCGTGAAGCTCGCCGATCTCGATGATGCCGGATGGCTCGACCTGCAGGCTGCCTGGCTCGAGTACGCACTCCTCGTTTTCCCCGATCAGCATCTCACGCGCGAGCAGCAGATCGCCTTTGCCCGTCGCTTCGGGCCACTCGAGTTCGAGATGGCCGCGATCAGCAACGTGCGGCCCGACGGCAGCCTGCGGGTCGAGAGCGACAACGACGACATGATGAAGATCCTGAAGGGCAACATGGGCTGGCATGCCGACAGCACCTACATGCCGGTCCAGGCCAAGGGCGCGGTGTTCAGTGCCGAAGTGGTTCCTAGCGTCGGCGGCCAGACCGGCTTCGCCGACATGCGCGCGGCCTACGACGCGCTCGACGAGGATCTGAAGGCGCGCGTCGAGACGCTGCAGGCCCGGCACTCGCTGCATTACAGCCAGTCGAAGCTCGGCCACCAGACCAAGGCGGCCGACGGTGAATATAGCGGCTACGGGCTGCATGACGGGCCGGTGCCGCTGCGGCCGCTGGTGAAGATCCATCCCGAGACCGGCCGCAAGTCGCTGCTGATCGGCCGCCACGCCCACGCCATTCCCGGCTTGGAGCCAGCCGAGTCCGAACGCTTGCTGCAGCAGCTGATCGACTTCGCCTGCCAGCCGCCGCGAATCTATCATCACGACTGGGCGCCGGGCGACGCCGTGCTGTGGGACAATCGCTGCCTGCTGCACCAGGCGACGCCGTGGGACATGACCCAGAAGCGCATCATGTGGCACAGCCGCATCGCCGGCGACCCGGCCAGCGAGACCGCGCTGGCGCATTGACGTATCATCGGCGCATGAAGCTGGCCCGACGCGACGCGTTGCGAGGAACGGCGGCGATGGCCGTCGCAGGGCTGATCGGCGGCCGAGCCCATGCCGCCACGGAGGCGGTCCGCCTGATCTGCGGCTTCGGCGTCGGCAACCCGACAGACCTCTGCGCCCAGCTGATCCAGGACGGCTTCTCGGCCGCGCTCAACGAGCCCGTCGAGTTCGACTATACGCTGGGCCAGGCTGGACGCCGGGCCGCCCTCCAGGTGATCGACGCCGAGCCCGACGGGCGGATGCTGTTGATCGCCGAAATCCTGAACCTGGTATTGCAGGAGACGCCGGCCGAGCTGCTCTTGCGCCCTGCAGGGGTGGCGGGATTCTTGCGATCCGTGATGGACAGGTACGTTTCATCCACCTCCACAAGCCCCTTGAGCTTGTCCCGGCCCGGGCGGACCATGGCACGTCGAAACCGGTGCAGCATGGTCCAGGCGGTCTGGTAGCTCCCCAAACCCAATACGCGCTGCAGCCCCAGGGCGCTCACGCCTTGTTTCTGATTGGTCAGGTACCAAGCTGCAGCCAGCCAGACACGCAGCGGTGTGCGCGTCTTGTCAAAGATGGTTCCAGATGTCACTGTGCCTTGGTACTGGCATGAGCGGCACATCAGGCGGGTGCGGCTGGCGCGGTACACATCGCCAGGTGCTCCGTGAAGGCACGCACCTTGGCATTCGCCTTGCCGCTGGGCCGCAGCAGGTGGATGCCGCTGACCTCGGCCGGCGGCGCGTCTTCCAGCTGCAGCGCCACGATGCGCCCGGCCGCCAGGTCTTCGCCGATGGCCCAGTTGGGCATCAGTGCGATGCCCAGGCCGCGCGCCGCGCACAGGCGCCGCGTGTCGCAGTCGTTGCTCTCCAGCGCCACCTGCGGCGGCTGACGCCAGTCGATGCCGGCCAGCTCGCGCCAGCCACGCACGCTGGTGCTGTGCTGGCGGTCGATCAGCCGGTGCTGCGCCAGATCGGCCATGCAGCGCGGCGTGCCGTGGCGGCGCAGGTAGGCCGGCGAGGCGCACATCACATAGCGCTGGCTGCCGATGCGCCGGCTGACCAGCGCGCTGTCGGGCTGGTCGCCGATGCGGATCACGAGGTCGAAGCGCTCGGCCACCGGATCGACCACGCGCTCGGTCAGCTCCAGCTCGACATTCAAGGCTGGATAGCGGTCGAACAGCGTGGGCAGGTGCGGGGCCACATGGCGGCGGCCGAACGCGGGCACACAGCTCACGCGCAGCAGGCCCTGCACGCTGCCGTCCAGCGCCACCACCTCGCTGCGCGTGTCCATGAGCTCGTGCAGGATCTTCAGCGCGCGCTCGTACAACAGCGCACCGGCCTCGGTCAGCGCCAGCGCGCGGGTCGATCGCGTGAGCAGCGGCACCTGCATCTCGCGCTCCAGCGCGTCGATCTGCCGGGCCACGGACGAGGCCGCTAGGCCGCGGCGCCGCGCGGCGGCGGAAAAGCTCTTGTCCTGCACCACGTCGACGAACAGGGAAAGGCTTTCGGCAAAACCCAGGGGATTCATCTGTGCACCTCACGCAAAGGCGTTTGACCCGCGGGCGGCATTCCGCTCGCGTGGCGCAAAGAATAGCATCGGCCGCCTCATCCGACCGAGCCTTCACGCCATGCACACACACGAGACACCACGCGCCCACGGGTGCATTCCCGCAACAACCCTGCGCCGACGCCAGGCGCTGCTGGGTGCGGCCGCGGCGCTGCTGCTGGCCGGCCCAGGACCGGCGCGTGCCGACGACTACCCCAGCCGCATGCTCACGCTGATCGTGCCCTTCGCTGCTGGCGGCACCGTGGACAAGGTGGCCCGCATGCTGCAGGAGCCGCTGCGCGAGCGGCTGGGCCAACAGGTGGTGGTGGACAACCGCGGCGGCGCCGGCGGCACCATCGGCATGGCCCAACTGGCCAAAGGCGCGCCCGACGGCTACACGGTGGCCATGGTGTTCGACTCCTACGCGACCGAGCAGCACATCCACCGCAAGCTGCCCTACGAGACGCTGCGCGACTTCGCTGGCGTCTCCTATGCCGTGCGCTCGCCCATGGTGCTGGTGGTGCCCGCGGCTTCTCCCTACAAGACCGTGCAGGACTACGTGGCCGCCGCGCGCCAGCGCGAAGTGACCTACGCCTCGGTGGGCGCTGGCAGCTCTAACCACCTGGCGGCCGAGCTGTTCCACGAGACCGCCGGCAGCCGCGGCCTGCACGTGCCCTACAAAGGCGGCGGCCCGGCCATCGCCGACCTGCTGGGCGGCCATGTCGATTCGATGATCGCCAGCCTGCCACTGGTGCTGCCGCACGTGCAGGCCGGCAAGCTGCGTGCGCTGGCCGTGACCTCGCAGGCGCGCAGCGCCGCACTGCCCCAGGTGCCGGCCGTGGCCGAGGCGCACAAGGGCTTCGAGATCTACTCCTGGGTCGGCATGGTGGCGCCGGCCAAGACGCCCGCGCCGGTGCTGGACAAGCTCTCGGTGGCGATGGCGGCCACGCTGCGCGACCCGGCGCTGGCGCGCCGCATGGCCGACAACGGCTTCGAGGTGGTGGCCGGCGACCGCGCCGCCATGGACCAGCTGGTGCAGCGCGAGAGCCAGCGCTGGGGCGAGCTCATCGCCAAGCGCAAGATCAGCGTGGAGTGAGCGCCGTGCAGAACCAGCCCTTCACCTACGAGAGCCGGGCGCAGCGTGTGCTGTTCGGCGCCGGCACGCTGGCGCAGGCGCCGGCCGAGCTGGAGCGGATGGGCGCGCACAAGGCCCTGGTGCTGTGCACCGCGCCGCAGCGTGCCCAGGCCGAAGCCGTGGCGGCCCTGCTCGGGCCGCGCGCCGCCGGCATCTTCGACGGGGCGGTGATGCACGTGCCCATGGCCAGCGCCGAGGCCGCGCGCGCTGCGGCAGCACAGGCCGGCGCCAATGCGCTGGTGGCCGTGGGCGGCGGCTCCACCGTAGGCCTGGCCAAGGCGATTGCGCTGGTCTCGCCGTTGCCGGTGCTGGCCATCCCACCTACGCGGGCTCGGAGATGACGCCCATCTACGGGCTGACCGAGAACGGCCTCAAGCGCACCGGCCGCGACGTGCGCGTGCTGCCGCGCAGCGTGCTGTACGACCCCGAACTCACGTTGGCACTGCCGGTGGGCCTGTCGGTGGTGAGCGGCATCAACGCCATCGCGCACGCGGCCGAGGGCCTGTACGCGGCCGACGGCAACCCGGTCATGGGCCTGATGGCGGCCGAGGGCATCGCCGCGCTGGGCCGCGCGCTGCCCGCGCTGCACGCCGCGCCGCACGACCTGCACGCGCGCAGCGATGCGCTGTACGGCGCCTGGCTGTGCGGCCTGGTGCTGGGCAGCGTGTCCATGGCCCTGCACCACAAGCTGTGCCACACGCTGGGCGGCAGCTTCAACCTGCCGCACGCCGAGCTGCACACCGTGGTGCTGCCGCACGTGCTGGCCTACAACGCCAAGGCGGCGCCGCACGCCATGCAGCGCATCGCCGCCGCGCTGGGAACCGCCGATGCCGCGCTGGGCGTGCACACGCTGGCGCGGCGACTGGGCGCACCCACCGCGCTACGCGACATCGGCATGCGGGAAGAAGACCTGGACAAGGCGTGCGCGCTGGCCCTGCGCGACGCCTACCCCAATCCACGGCCGATCGAGGCTGCGCCGCTGCGGAACTTGCTGCAGGAGGCGTTCGAAGGTGCGGCGCCGCGGCCGCCAAACCTCTCAACAACACCGACGCAACAAACGACGGAGACGACCCCATGACACGTCTACAAACCTGCATCGCCGCAGGCGGCTCCGGCACGCCGCCAGAGCGCACTGTGCAGGCGCGCGTCGTCGCCCAGCAGTCTGGCCCCTCCTTCCTCGAAAGCATCGCCGAGGGCCCGGACCGCGCCTTGTATGTCACCGACTTCCACAACCGCCAGCTGTTGCGCTACGTGGACGACAAGGGATTCAGCGTGCACGCCCGGCTCGACGTCCATCCATGGGGCATGGTGTTCGACAGCGATGGCACGCTGTACTTCGGTGCGGCCGAGCGCGGCATCGTGGACAAGACCTCGCCGCCCACGCAGTGGGTCTGGCGCCAACGCCGCGGCGAGGCACCGCAACCCTTTCTGAAGATCGAGCAGGCACGCGCGCTGAACGGCATGACCCTGCTCGCGCCAGGCCGCATCCTGATCGCCGACGGCCGCGGCGGCACGGTATGGCTGCTCGATGTCGCCGCCCGCAGCGCCAGCCCCTTCGTGCGCGACGCGCTACTGGATGTGCCACCCGGCTTCGCGCTGCCCACACCGGCCGCGAACGGCCTGAAGATCCACGCCGGGCACCTGTACGTTTCCAACACGCGCGCGTGGCCATGTTGCGCATTCCGCTCGGTGCCGACTTGCGGCCCGGCGCCGTGCAGGTCTTCGTGGAACCGCTGCGCGCGGACGACTTCGCTTTCCCCGAGCGGCAACCTGTATGTCACCACGCACCGGCGCGAAATCCTGCGCGTCACCCCTGAGGGACGCGTCTCGGAGGTGCCAGGCATCGGACCCGAACTGGTGGGCAGCACTGCCATGGTCTGGCGCAGCGGCGAACACAGCGCCTACGCCATCAACGATGGCGGCTTCATCGGCTTCCACTGGTACGGGGGCTCACGCCCACGGCCTCGAACCTGGTGCGGCTCGACGGGCTGGACTGAGCGGTTGTGCATCTCTGGCGGGCCCTGACGCCAAGGTGGCATGCCCCACCTCGCTGTTCCATGCGGAGAACACCCCAGCCGGCCCGCATCAGCGCCCCAGAAAGTCAGGCTTTTGGCGCGCGAAGAACGCGTCCACGCCGGTGCGGAAATCGTCCGTCGCGGCGCACACCTGGAACGCCGCCGACTCCGCATCAAGCTGCTCGGGCAGCGCGCGGTCAAAGCTCGCGCGCATGAGCCGGCGCAGCTGGCCCAGCGCCACCGTCGGGCCATTGGCCAGCCGCTGCGCCAGCGCCATGGCTTCGCCCGCCAGCGCATCGGCCGGCACCACGCGGTTGACCAGGCCCATGCGCTCGGCCGCCGCCGCGTCGAGCATGTCGCCCAGCATGGCGATCTCCAGCGCACGGCGCAGGCCGACCCAGCGCGGCAGCGCCCAGGAGGCACCCACGTCGCAGCTCGTGCCGATGTTCACGTAGGCCAGGTTGAAGCGCGTGCCCTCGGCCGCGAGCACGAAGTCGGCCTGCAGCATGAGCGACAGGCCGGCGCCGGCCGCCACGCCGTGCACCTGGGCCACCACGGGCGCATCGATGCCGGCCAGCACCACCAGCGCCTCGTGCAGCGGGCCGATCAGCGCCTTGGCGCCGCCCTGCGGATCGGCCTGCAGCACCGCCAGGTCGCCGCCGGCCATGAAGCCCTTGCCGCTGCCCGACAGCAGCACGGCGCGCACGCTGCTGTCGGCGGCGATGTCGCGCACGGCCGCGAGAAAGCCCTCGGCCATGGGCACGTCCAGCGCATTGAGCGTGGCCGGGCGGTTGAAGCGCAGCGTGGCGACCGCGCCTTCGCGGCCGATCTGCAGGGGGGCGTCGTCTTGCGTCATGCGGGGCTCTTTCGTGGTGCGCGCCGGCCCGGTTGGCGGGTGGCGGCAGCTGGGGGAACAGGGGGAACGGCGGGAACGGGGGCGAGCACGCCGCCCAGCAGCAGCGCAATGCCCTGCTCGGCGATCTGCTCGGGCGCCATGGCGCCGTCGGGCCGGTACCAGCGGCCGATCCAGCTCAGCGCGCCGGCCAGCATGAAGGCCGCCAGCTTGGGATCGCAGGGCTGCAGCGAGCCTTCGGCAATGCCCTCTTCGACCAGCCGGCGGAACTCGTGGTCGATGCCGGCCTTGAGCCGGCGCAGCTCCTTGCGCAGCGGCGGCGGCAGCGGGTCTTCGCCGATGCGGATCACGCACTGGCCGAAGTCGTCCATCACGATGGCCGCGTAGCTGCGCATGCAGGCCTGCAGCTGGTCCAGCGCGCGGCCGCCCTGCTGGCGCACCTCGGCAATGCCCTCCTGCATCATGGCCAGCGCCGCGCGCACGCATTCGAGCAGGATGTCGTCCTTGCTCTTGACGTAGTAGTACAGCGTGGGCTTGCTCACATGGAGCTTCTTATTTAGCTCCAGCAGCCCCATTGATACTGTGATTTCATCCAGCAATGGTATCCGATTGGCTCTCCCCGGTGTTCTTGCTCACGACATCCCCATACGTCACTGGCGGCGTAACCACCGCTTGCTGCAGCAAGCGGTAAAACAGCATCCCGCGTGAGCTGGATGTGCGCCGGTTGAAACGGAACACGAATTCATCGAGATAGGCGTCCAGGTGGTCTGGCTGTACAGAGCCATGATGTGTTCCCAGCACCCAGCGCTGTACCAGTGAGGCGACCCGGTGCACTCCCGCCATGGAGACATGGGCAGGTACGCCTGAGCCGAGCATGACGGTGCGCTGGTGGGTGTAACCCAGTTCTCCCAGAGCGCGGTATGCCGCCGAACCATCCGTGCGTACCTGGGCTCCAGGCTCGACCACCTCCTGCACAAAGGGGATTACGTGGGTGGCGGCGTCTCGGTCAATGCGGCGTAACCGGATGCGCCCAAACCCCTTGGGCTCCACGATCTCCACCGCCATGACCATCAACACTTTGGTGGTGCTGCTCTTGCGCCCTGCAGGGGTGGCGGGATTCTTGCGATCCGTGATGGACAGGTACGTTTCATCCACCTCCACAAGCCCCTTGAGCTTGTCCCGGCCCGGGCGGACCATGGCACGTCGAAACCGGTGCAGCATGGTCCAGGCGGTCTGGTAGCTCCCCAAACCCAATACGCGCTGCAGCCCCAGGGCGCTCACGCCTTGTTTCTGATTGGTCAGGTACCAAGCTGCAGCCAGCCAGACACGCAGCGGTGTGCGCGTCTTGTCAAAGATGGTTCCAGATGTCACTGTGCCTTGGTACTGGCATGAGCGGCACATCAGGCGGGTGCGGCTGGCGCGGTACACATCGCCAGGTGCTCCGTGAAGGCACGCACCTTGGCATTCGCCTTGCCGCTGGGCCGCAGCAGGTGGATGCCGCTGACCTCGGCCGGCGGCGCGTCTTCCAGCTGCAGCGCCACGATGCGCCCGGCCGCCAGGTCTTCGCCGATGGCCCAGTTGGGCATCAGTGCGATGCCCAGGCCGCGCGCCGCGCACAGGCGCCGCGTGTCGCAGTCGTTGCTCTCCAGCGCCACCTGCGGCGGCTGACGCCAGTCGATGCCGGCCAGCTCGCGCCAGCCACGCACGCTGGTGCTGTGCTGGCGGTCGATCAGCCGGCTCTGTTGCAAACTCTGACACGGTTTCCAAGATTGGGCTCATGTACTGTCAAGGTCAGTTGCGATGAACGATTTCAAAGGACGGCATTTTACCGGCGAGGTCATCCTATGGGCGGTGCGCTGGTATTGTCGATACGGCATCAGCTACCGTGATCTCGAGGAAATGCTGTCCGAGCGTGGGATCGATGTCGATCATACGACGATCTATCGCTGGGTGCAGCGCTACGCGCCGGAGATGGAGAAGCGTCTCCGCTGGTTCTGGCGGCGCGGCTTTGATCCGAGCTGGCGTCTGGATGAGACCTACGTAAAGGTGCGGGGCAAATGGACCTACCTGTACCGGGCGGTCGACAAACGGGGCGACACGATTGATTTCTATCTGTCATCGACACGCAGCGCCAAAGCGGCGAAGCGCTTTCTGGGCAAAGCTCTTCGTGGCCTGAAGGACTGGGAAAAGCCGGCCAAACTCAATACCGACAAGGCACCCAGCTACGGCGCAGCAATCGCTGAGCTGAAACGCGAAGGCAAACTGGCGGCGGAAACCGAGCACCGGCAGGTGAAATATCTGAACAACGTGCTCGAGGCCGACCACGGCAAGCTGAAGATGCTGATCAAGCCGGTACGTGGCTTCAAGTCGATGCCAACGGCCTACGCCACGATCAAGGGCTTCGAGGTCATGCGCGCCCTACGCAAAGGACAGGCCCAGGCATGGTGCCTGCAGCCAGGTATCATGGGGGAGGTGCGCCTGGTTGAAAGAGCATTCGGAATTGGACCCTCGGCCCTGACCGAAACCATGATTATGCTCAATAAGCATTTCGCCAATGCTGCCTAATCCCCCAACTGGGTGACGCCGCGCGGCCGTGCCCCATGTTTGCAACAGAGCCATATTCAGGGCCTTGACCGAGCCCGCATAATTGTTCTCGTGGTGCGATGTGATCAGCCTTTCGGAGAGGCCGTGAAGCCTGGCGGGATTGAACCTGAGCGGCTTGACCTGATGATTTCCGGCAAAGGCGGGGACAGCCGCCGGCGCTGCGGCCGGCGTCTGCGCAGAGGCTTCGTTGATAGTCATGGCGGCGGCTCCGATGCCAAGAGTTGCGATTGCACTGCGTCGGGAAAGATGGTCGATCGTCACGCGTCACTCCTTCAGATGATCATTACATATGCGGCCCCGAGGACCGAGCAGACGCCGAGCACCGGCAGCATGCCGGCCTTGAACCGGAACATGGCGAGTATCGCACCCACCGCGAGCGCCAGCGCCGGCCAGTTGACGGACGTTAGGACTGGGAGATCGATGGTGCCGGCTGCGAACGGCACTTCGCGGACTTGCTCGAACAGAGTGTGGATACCAAACCAGACCGCCAGATTGAGGATCACGCCGACCACTGCGGCGGTGATCGCCGAAAGCGCGGCCGACAATGCGCGGTTGCCGCGCAGCCGCTCGATGAATGGCGCGCCGGCGAAGATCCACAGGAAGCATGGCAGGAAGGTAACCCAGGTGGTGAGGATTGCGCCGAAGGTCGCGGCGACGAGCGGCGGCAGCCCGGTCGCTTCGCGGAAGGCCGCGAGGAAGCCGACGAACTGCGTCACCATGATCAGCGGCCCGGGCGTGGTCTCGGCCATGCCGAGCCCGTCGAGCATCTCGCCGGGCTGGAGCCAGCCATAGGTCTCGACTGCCTCCTGCGCGACATAGGCGAGCACCGCATAGGCGCCGCCGAAGGTCACCACCGCCATCTGGCTGAAGAAGGTGGCGATGCGGCTGAACACGTCGTCGGGGCCGAACGCGAACAGCAGCGCTGCGACCGGCCCGAGCCAGAGCAGCAGCAGGACGCCGGAGATGCGCAGCGACCAAGAGAGGTTCGGCCGGGCATGGTCGGGAAGGCCCTCGCCAAGAGCGGTGTCGCGGTCGTGGATTATCTCAGCGCCGGCGGGACCATGTCCGCCGCCGCCCTTGAATGCGGCGTAACCAGCGCGGCCACCGAAGAAGCCGATCAGCGCGGCGGCAAGCACGATCAGCGGGAAGGGCACGTCGAGCACGAAGATCGCGACGAACGCCAGCGCGGCAAAACCGCGCATGACGTTGTTCTTCAAGGCACGCGAACCCACCCGGACCACCGCCTGTAGCACCACCGCCAGCACGGCGGCCTTCAATCCGAAGAACAATCCCTCGACCAGCGCCACTTCGCCGAGCAGCACATAGACATAGCTGAGCCCTAAAATCGCGAGGAAGCCGGGCAGCACGAATAGCGCGCCCGCGACCAGGCCGCCCTTGGTCTTATGGAGCAACCAGCCAATATAGACAGCTAGCTGTTGCGCTTCAGGGCCGGGCAGCAGCATGCAATAGTTGAGCGCGTGGAGGAACCGCTCCTCGCCGATCCAGCGCTTCTCCTCGACCAGGATGCGATGCAT
Organism: Sphingobium herbicidovorans; assembly: GCF_002080435.1. Lineage (NCBI taxonomy): Bacteria > Pseudomonadati > Pseudomonadota > Alphaproteobacteria > Sphingomonadales > Sphingobiaceae > Sphingobium > Sphingobium herbicidovorans. Next base: position 113,033 of record NZ_CP020539.1, read on the forward strand.
CACCGCTATCTGGCCCGCCGGTCCGCCGAAGCTGAGCAGCGCGACCCTGATCCAGACGCGCACCGCCTCGCCAAAGCTGATGCCGTGCTCGTGCAGCGTCTCGACTGCGATTTCAGCGCGTGCGCTGGCCTCCATCTTTAGTCCTCTTTTCGCCGGGTGAAGTGAGCATAGAATCCGTCGAGCGCGGTCGATCCGCGCGCGATCCGCTCCTCGTCGTCGTCGGTGCCGGCACAGATGCCGGCGATAAGCGCGCTCACTCCCGGAGTTTCCGGGCGCTCGAACCGAGCATCGGCAATATCAAGGTCGTGAACAATTTCGCCGAGCGCCCGCAGCGCGGGGTCGGTCTCGAGACCGGTGAGGAACACCAAGGTCTCGAAGGAGCAGCGGTCGCCTTCGTGGGTGAACTCAGCGTCCGCCATGTCGAACCTCAGTTCGTCAGGCTCCGGCACATATCCTTTGCCCTCGACGAACTTGAAGCTCGCCTCGGGGTCGATGAAGCGGCGAATGAGCCAGGCGGACGCGATGCGATCGACATGGACATGGCGGCGCGTCACCCAAACGCGGCGCTTTAGCTCCGCCGGGGTCAGCTCGGGCGCACCGGGGCCGCTCACATCGGGATGTTGGTGAGAGCGGCGGTCCGCCTCGGTGATGGCGGCCTGTGCCGCCTGCCGACCATGCGCACCGAAAAAGTCGATCGCGGCGACCTCGTTCAGGCGTTTGCGCAGGCGGCCCACATCCGCCGCCGCGACATACTCGCCCTCACACAGCGCGCGCGCCTCGCGTGCCAACTCCTCATAGTCGGCGTCACGCGCAGCGTCGAACACTCCGCGCAGCTCCGCATCGCCCATGCCGCCGACAAGGCGCGCTTCGAGGATCAGCGCCTCGCCGCCATTTTCGGTGATCTCGCGATGCAGTTCTTCGAACAGCGCGCGCGTGTCCTCGCGATTGGGGAGCGCATGGACGGCGTTCTTGAGCGGCGCGGCCCCGATCGCCTGCAAACGCCGCCAGACCTTCACCCGCAAATAGGCAGGCTTAGCCGGAAGCTGCGGGATCAGGAGCAACCAAGGGGAAGCTTGTGTGTTTGTCATAGTTGTATCGTCACTAGCCTACAAGTGTAAGGGTTGCATCACAAGCCTCATGAACATAGGACTGCTTATCCCGAAGAAAGAAACCGGAGCGCAATGTCGCGGCTCGCCGGCGGCGCGCTCGCATGACGTGAGGCTTTCCGTGTCGAGTGCGCTGATGAAGGATCAATTATGCTGAAAAAGACCATCGCCTTGGGATTCGCCAGCCTCCTGCTGGCAAGCCCGGCATGGGCAGCGCCGGACTGGTCGGCTGTCGACCGGGCGATAGGACGAGCGGGGGCCGAACAGCCGGGGGGCGTTCACCGCTACAGCTTCCCGCGTTCGGACCTGAGCGTCACGCTGGATGGGGTGACGATCAAGCCCTCCCTCGCGCTCGGCTCTTGGGCGGCGTTTCAGCCGATGGGCGACGAGGCGATGGTGATGGGCGATCTCGTGCTGACCCACGACGAGGTGAACCCCGTTTTGAGCCGCCTGCTCGCAAGCGGTTTTACGATCACCGCGCTCCACAATCACCTGCTCCGCTCTTCGCCTGCGACCATGTACATGCACATTGCCGGCCACGGCGACCCGGTGAAGCTCGCGGCCGCGCTCCGGCAAGCGCTATCAGCCAGTCGGACCCCGCTCGCCGCGCCGCAATCGCCTTCGGCCAGCGCAGCCGCATCGCGGCTCGACCTCGATGTGGCCGCGCTCAACCGGTTGATGGGCGGTGAGGGCAAGACGGCCGGTGGCATCCTCCAATACAGCTTTCCGCGCGCCGAGCGGCTGATGGACGGCGATATGGAGACTCCGCCGACGATGGGCACGGCGACCGCGATCAACTTTCAGCCAACCGGGGACGGCCGAGCCGCCATCACCGGCGATTTCGTACTTGTCGCAAACGAGGTCGATCCGGTCCTGCGCGTGCTGCGGACGAACGGGATCGAGGTCACGGCGCTGCATAATCATATGCTAAACGACGAGCCGCGGCTGTTCTTCATGCACTTCTGGGCCAACGACGACGCAGCCAAGCTCGCCCGTGGGCTGCGCGCGGCGCTCGACAGGATGAACAATCAGAGGAGTTGAACTCGGACGACGGCTCATTGGGCCGTAACCGCCGCCCGCCCGACCCCACGGCCCTTATGCAGGAAGTGGAATGGAACATGGCTAGCAAACGAACTCTCACTGTTGTCGCAGGCGTGGGCGCGGCCGCGCTGGCGATCGCGGGCGTGGCGATCGCGCAAAACCACGAGGCGAACGAAAACCGGATAATCGGCAAGCACAGCGAACGAGACATCCCGCTTGCTCAGGTGCCCGAGGCCGCGATGAACGCGGCACGCGCGCAACTCGCGTCAATAAGCAAAGCGGAGCAAGTCACCCGAAAGGCGGACGGAAGCACGCTCTATGAAATCAAGGGCAAGAACAGCGACGGAAAGACGATCGAACTGTTCGTCACGCCCGAAGGCCAGGTGCTCGGCCGCGAATGATGGATCAGCACGGGGCGCCGGCCGTCGAGGGCCGTGCGCCCCTTCCGAAATGATACTGCGGAATAGGAGACGAAAATGCGGCCAAGGCGATGGATATTGTTATGCGCCGCTTTGGCCGCCCTGCCTGATAGTGCGATCGGCCAAACCGAACCCGCGTCGGCGACGGGCTCGGCGTTGTTCGTAAGCTGTCAAGCGAATGAGCCGCGATGCGGCGCTTACCTCCAAGGCGTGCTCGACATGATGATCGTCGCGCGAAAAGCGGAATGCCGCGCTCCACGCTATGACCGATCGGCGCTGCGCGCGGCATATTTACGCTGGGCGGAGCAGAATAGCTATTTTATGAGTGTTCATATGGTGGCCGGAGCTGAACGCTCGTTAGCGAAGGCTTGGCCATGTCAGTAGCATCGTACCCCGCGGCGTAGCCTGCCCGGCGGCTGCCTTTGAGGGCAGGCGGAGCGTCCGCCTGGCGGTGAATTCCGCCAGCTCAACGATCCCATGTCGCGCCTCAAGCTCGCTAATTAGCCGATGTTCGCATTATGTCTGCCAAATCGTTGTCTGGCGCACAAACCTTGAGGTGACGCCATTTGGGTCCAAGTTCGGCCATGACGTTGATACTCGCCCTAAATGAGCTGGCGACCAACGCGGTAAAGTATGGCGCCTTCTCCAACGAGATCGGGACGGTAGAACTGACCTGGCAGATTGTGGAGGTAGGCGACGCACCGCAGCTTTGGCTCCAGTGGACAGAGCGGGGAGGACCACCGGTGCGGAAGCCTGAGCGCCAAGGCTTTGGAAGTCGGTTGATCAGTACTGCTGCCGGTCGGAGCCTTCGCGGACGAGCAGAGATCGACTTCCCACAGTCTGGCGTGACCTGGACGCTCGTCGCTCCGTTAGCAGCGCTTCGCGCCTGATCTGAGGCGCTGCTCAAGCCCGGATCATCCGATTGGGAGCCTGACAACCATGTTTCAGCCAGGCCGGCAACACTGAATTCAAGATAGCTGGGGATCTATAGCGCGGCCTGACGGCGCTGCGGTTCAATCGGCATTCGCGCTGAGTGCGACGCGATTGCCCTCGCTGTCCTGAATTTCGGCGACATAGCCTGCGTCGCCGAGATGCTTTTTCGGGTAGAGGATCACGGCACCCAGCTTGCGCGCGCGGTCGAGCACGGGGTCGATGTCTGGCACGTCGAAGTAGATGATGGAACCGTTCTTCGACGGTACGTAAACGTCACCCTTCGCGAGTGCGCCGCTTGCGCCGGGAGCGCAATCGGTGCGTGGGAAGAAGGCCATCTCGTACCCGTCCACCGTTCGGCGGCGCAGCTTGTAGCCGATCACGGCTTCGTAGAAGGCGACTGCCCGGTCCATGTCGATCACGGGAATCTCGAAGTGAAAGACGGGATTCATCATCTTGAGCAACTCCTGCTTTGCAGGTTTTGATGAAACGGCACTTCCGCAACCGGCCTCCTAACGCATTGCTGGGTATCAAGCTTCGAGAGGGGAAACACGCCGCGGTCGCCTATCATCGCCGATCGCCACGAAGATAAATCGAGCTTGAGTAACACGGCAAGCTTCGCTCGTGTGACGACCGCGTCGCCATGCCTCGACCTCGATCGTCATGGATGTCGTGCCTGTAGCGATAAGGCGAGCATGAACAGATACTTCGTCGCCGACGAACACCGGTCGGTGGAACTGCATACCGTCGACCGCGATGGTGACTGCTCGCCCACCACAATGACGTGACGCCACCGAACCGGCCGCTAAGTCCATTTGCGCCATCATCCATCCGCCGAACATGTCGCCGTACGGGTTCACATCGGCCGGCATGGCCGTGACCCGGATAACGGGTGCGTCAGCTGGCGGTTGTTCGTCGGTCATCTTATATCCTGTGGTGCGCGCAGGCGCAGTTCTCAAAAGCGAGCGAAGATGTTGGCGGCCAGGATGTGGTTCACCCGCTCAGGTCCGATCCGGAACACGGTCTGATTGAGGTAGCCAGGCTCGACGGTTACATCGTCAGCAATAGGCAGGCTGGCACCTACGAACGTCCGGACCTGGTCGACACCGTCATGCCGGTCCCAAGCCGTCGTGTTCAGGCCGATGAAGGTCTCGTTCCAGACGACGGCGCGCACCGGGTTGCCTCGCCCTAACGGTAGTTGTGCGCGCACCTGCTGCCGCAACCGCCAACCCACGCCGTCCGCGTCAGGTCGGAAGCGTTGCTCGACACGAGTCCTGCCGGTGATCGCCAGGCCCGTCACAGCGTTGGCTGCCAGGGTGTAGCCGATTTGCTGCCAGCTACGGTGCTCGTCATTAGCGGCGGTGTTCTCGAAGCGAGTGCGGACATAGACGTAACCCGCTGTGACCGACCAACCGCGTGGCAACTTGTATGTCACGCTGGGCCGGATCAGTACCTGACCCACCCGGGAGACGTCGTCGGTATAGCGGCTGTGCAGTTCAAGCGTGGTATCGACCTTGGGCGACAAGGCGGTGGTGGCGGTAGCCGAGGTCCAGACCTGCTCGTCATGGTCTGACGCGCTCGCCGGCGCTGCCGCGATCAGACCGGCAGCGACGGACGAGAAACATGCCGTGGGGATGCGCCTCATCGCGGCATGTCGAAGAAGTCGACGCGGCCTGTGCCGAGCTCGTAATAGGCGCCGACCACCTTGAGCTTGCCCTCAGCTTGCGGCTCCATCAGCAGCGGATCGCTTCGCTTACGCAAGTTGGTGACGACGCGCCGGACGTTCTGCCGAATAGCTGCCTCCGTCGCATCACCAGACGCGCCGCGAGCCTCGAGCACGGCCGGAATGATCGGCTCGATCATCGCGTCAATTGCGCCAGGGAAGCGCGCGTTCTTGTTCACGACATCCATGGCCGCCTTGACGGCGCCGCAGGCCTCATGACCCATCACCACCACCAGCGGCACGCCCAGCACCGCCACAGCGAATTCGATCGAGCCCTTCGCAACGGTGTCGACCGTGTTGCCAGCATTCCGCACGATGAAGAGCTCGCCCAGACCGCGGCCGAACAGCAGCTCAGGCGGCACTCTGCTGTCGGAGCAGGACACATATGCGACGAAGGGGGCTTGGCCGCGCGCCAGATCCAGACGGCGCTGCACTGAAAGGTCCGGGTCCATTATCTCACCCCGGAGGAACGCCGCATTGCCGTCCTTCAGCAACTGCAGCGCTTGATCCGGATTGAGGGCAGACTTGCCGTCCCGTGTAGGGGCAGGAGGGACAACGCGCGCGAACCCCTGACCACGTGCAACTTGTGCAGCCGCTGGTGCTGCAGCGAGGGCGGTGACGGTTGCCGCACCCGTGAATAGGGCACGACGTGAAAGGTTGATCTCACACATGAAATAGGTCCTAAGGCGAAAGCTGGTCTGATCAGGCGAAGGTGCGCTTGGTGCGTGCGATGATGCGGAGTGCCATGGCCAGCGTCGACCCGGTCGCAGGCTGGTGCCGCGCAAGCCGGTCTTTCAGCGCGAGGCGCTCCTTCTTGAGCCTGCTCAATCGCTGCTGGTCAGGGAAGCGGCGCTTACGCTCGCGCATGACTTCGCGGCTAATGACGCGATAGGCGCTTAGCAAGAGATCACGGGCGTTCATCTAATCTGTCCTCTCATTTGCTGTCGAACGACGCCTTGCGGGAAAAGCGTCGTGAGTGGTCCGACATCGCAGCGACCTTTCCAGTCGTGCCAGAGGGGCCCGGGCCACGTCTGAGAGCTAGTCAAAGAGAGTTGGGAGGAACAATCGAAAGAACCGTCATGGTTCGATAGGCTGGCACTATATGTATGCTGCCAAAGAGACGATTGTGATCAGGCAGGCCTGCCAATTGCGACGCGATGCGCTGAACCGTTACAAGCCGTTCCCATTTCGTTCTTTCCCGCGTTATGAAGGCCCGCGAAGGGAATCTCTGACGCTGCCTGCGATGCAACCGGTCCCGGTCGCCGCGGTGCCACGGGGAACTGTCCTTTGCATCGTCGGCGCGGCCGACGCCGGCTTTCCAAGCCCGGCCCAAGATTAGGAAGACGACGCGATAAGCCTGATCGAGTTGCTGCGCCTCGATCGGGCTGCCTCGTTCGTGTTCAGGATCAGCAGCAACAGCATGATTGAGGCAGGAATCTACGACAACGACGTGGTGGTGGTGGATCGCGACACGCGCCCTGCAAAAGGGCATATCGTAATCGCGATTGTCGATGGCGGCTTCGTGTGCCGCCAGCTCGTGCGACGCCGCGGCGCCGCCTTCCTCGAAGCGCGCAACAGCCAGTAATGCTACGAACCTACCTCGGTCGAAGGCGTCGAGATATGGGGCGTCGTGCGGACCGGCGTACGCGACTATCGGCGCTAGGCCGTGTCCTGGGCGATCGTCGACGTCACCAATTTCTATCTCTCGGCCGAACGCCTGTTCAACCCGAGCCTGCGGGGCGTACCGGTCATCGTCCTGTCGAACAACGACGGCTGTGCGGTCGCCCGCTCGGAAGAGGCGAAGGCGCTGCACGTCCGCATGGGCGAGCCGGTGTTCAAGATTCGCGACCGCATCAAGTGGCACGGTATCCAGCTCCGATCGAGCAACTATGAGCTGTATGCCGACCTCAACCGGCGCTTCAACGCGGTCATCGCCGATCACTCCGAAACAGTCGAAATCTACTCGATTGACGAAAGTTTCTTCCGCCTGCCGGTACTGCCCTCCGGCCTGGGCGATGTCGCGACCGCGCACACGCTACGCGAGGACATTGCCCGATCTGTCGGGCTTCCGACCCGGATTGGCTTGGGTCTGACCCCCACGCTGTCCAAGGTTGCGAACGCCTTGGCGAAGGCGACCGAAAAGGTGTGGGGCGGGGTGATCGACCTTCACTACGTCGAGCGGCACCGGCGTCTGTTCGACCAATGGCCGGTCGGGGAAGTGTGGGCCATCGGGGATGCGCTCGAAGCGCGGCTCCGGCTCCTCGGCGTCAAGACGACGGCGGACCTGGCTGCGTTGCCTCCGGCGGTCGCGCGCGACGTGGGAACGGTGGTGTTGGAACGGCTCGTGCGCGAGCTGGGCGGGATCGAGTGCGACGACTTCAAGGTGGCGCCCGAACCGCTCAAGGCGACCGCAGTAACGCGGCAATTTGGCGCGCCCGTTTCCGATTTTGCCGAGCTGCGCGAGGCGATGGCGCGCCGCGCAACGCGCGCGGCCGAGAAAATACGTGTGCAAGGACTGGCGGCAAGCCGATTGATCGCCTTCGCACATGGCTCGCGCTATCGCCCTAACCCGCCTTCGGATTCCTGATCGGCGCGGCTGTCCCCGCCGACCAACGATCCGCACATCATCGTGGGAATCGCGGGAAAGATGATGGAAGCTATGTTTCAGCCGGGAGGCGTCTATACCAAATGCGGTGTCTTGCTGGAAGATCTGACCTCGGAAGGGGCAGGGCAAGCTGACCTGTTTGCGGCAGCCGATCCCAAGGCACCCGCGCTGATGGCGGCAATGGATGGTCTCAATAGCCGATTTGGACGAAACACGATCATCTTGGCGGCGCAGGGATGCGGCGCGCGGTCGTTCGATACGAAGCGATCACAAAAGAGTCCTGCCTAGACGACCCGGATCGGGGAGATACCCGTTGCGCAATGAAGCTGTCAGCGGCTCCGGTCCTTATCGCGCGGCGCGGGTGCCTGCACCTGCGCCGCGCGACCAATCTCGCCGTCCAGTGACCCGCCAACCTTGATCCGATTGGCGACAAGCTGGCGCGTCGATTCCCGGATCGTTGCGACCATGCGAGCGCTTTCGCCGCGGTCGATGGCCGTCTTTATGGCGGCATCGACAATCCCTTGCGCGGGCGAAAGACGCGGATCGGCGTGGTTCTTCTCGGGCGTGTTTTTCATGAAAAGCTCGGCTAGCCGCTCCTGCCCGGGGGAATGGCCGGGGGGCAGGATCGGCCGCTCGAGCGCCTGCACGGCGCGCTGAAGCTGTGCCGATCGCTGACCGTTGATCTGGACGCCCAGAGCGGCCCCGATCTCACGAACACGCTCAAGGGGCGTTTGTTGAGCAGTAACGACGGCATCAACCTGCCGCACGCCGAGATATGTCAAAAGATGGGACTGGTAGATCGGCCCCTTGGCGTGCCGAACATAGGCAAGCTCGGTTCGAGCATTCGCGATGGCAGCGGATGGCGCGCTCTCCCCTATCAATTCACGCAACCGTTCGGCCGCCTGCTGTCGGGCGGCGGGCAGGTAGCGTTCCAGTTCTTCGCGCGCCTTGGCGAGGGTGACGCGATAGCGTTGCCCCTCGGGTGGGGCGCGGTTGGGAAGCATAGCGATTCCGGCGGGACCGATGCGCGCCTCGGGCGCGAGGTCGCGCTTGACTGCCGCTGCGGATAGAACCGCGGCCATGCCGAGATGATCGCCCGTTAGAAAGCCGTGGCGGGATGCCTCCATCCACTTGTCTTTGTCGATCGCAGCAATGCGGATCGGGTGTCCAGCTTCGCGCGCGAGCTGCGCCGCGTGGTGGCGCATGGTGCGCCCATTGCCTTCGCGGAAAGGATGGATGGCGTTGATCTCGTTGATGTGATCGCCGAGCCGGTCGAAAAACTCGTCTCGAGGAAGTCCGCGAAAGCCAATTTGCGCGCCCATGTCGGCAAACCACTTGTCGAGTTCACGCGCGACATAGGGCACCGCTGCGAAGCTCGAACCGCCCTTGGCGATGTTGACGGTTCGGTCCTGCCCCGCCCAATTATAGAGGTCTTGAAACAGTTGCTTGTGAAGCGCGCGATAGCCGTCGGCCGTTGCTGGAAAAGTCAGGCGCGCGGCCTCTGCGCCGCGCGCCTGCGTTAGTCGCCGCTCAGCTTCGACAAGCGTCTTTTCATCGGTGATGCCGAGCCGGTTTCGAAGCGTCTCAGTGCCGGGATAGGTGTAGGGATCGCTTGCCAATGTCAGGCAGCGATCTGGCGGGTTCCGGGCGGATAGAGACTAAGGATGATCGAGGGCATGAGTGCGGGCGGCACACCCTCGTCGAGCATCATCGCGAACATCGCGTCTTCATCGATGGTCGGCGTCATGTCTTCAATCACGAGATTGGCGCGGGACTCCGCGACATCCTCGCGCCAGAGCGCGATCTGTTCGGGAGTGCCGCGCTCGAAATCCATTTGGCGGATGCGCTCGCGCAGTGCTTCAAGATCGATCTGGGCCATCGCGTCATCCTTTCTTTCTTAACCTTACTCTCCCCGGCGCGATTCCTCAACAAATCACTCGACGCGGCAGTCATTCGATCCACCATATCCTGCGCCCGTTCGGGCGCAGGATCGTCGGCGCAACCATCAGTATTCATTGGCTAACATGATGGTTAGCACGCGCTTAGTCTGCTGCTCATCCCACGGCGCTTCGCTGCCATAGGTGAGCGTGTTGTCGTAGTAATCCACTTTCCAGAAGACTGTTTCGGCAATCGCCTTCTCGTCACAAGGCCCCTCCTGCGTCCACGTGCCCGTTACGAGCCGATAGACCGCTCCGAAATCATGCTCACCGTAGGGGTCGTTCTCACCGTCGAATTTCGAGAAAGACACAATGGTCGCCAGCGCCGCAAAGCGGTCGGCATCGGGTAGGGACTGAAACCCTAGCGTGACATTGGCAATGCAATCGGTGCCGGGATTGCTCCGGGCCGCATCGTTCAGACGACGGATGGTCTCGAGTTGTTCAGGGCTGCGCATATCTGATCCTCTTGCTGCATGGGCCGCAAGGCCGCTCGGCCTCACGGCCCTGCCTGTCCGGCGAGGACGGGATGGGGAGGGGGAGCGAGAATCTACCGCTGGCGCGGGCGAGCCGCCCTAGCGCGGTCGGCGCTGAGCGCCGGGTGCCGTGCTTGGCGGGTTACACGGGCGGTCGATTGTCGTTCGGGAACGAAAGGGCGGCGGCCTTGGTGTTCCCCTCGCGCCGGTCGCGCGATGCGCGGGCGGCGAAGGAAGCACGGTGCGGATCTACGCACCCCATTTTTGCGCGCAATCGCGCCGTCACGACGGCGCGTTGCGTGCATCACGAGCAGCGATCACCAGTTCGACGATCCGTGGCTGATGGAAAAGCTCGCCGCGCTCGACGACGGCAAGGCCAGGACCATCCAGCACGTCACGGATACGATCTTGCACCACATCCTCGAGTTCACCGGCAAGAACCCAGAAATGGATCGGGTCGCGCTCGCAGCCAACGGCGCGAAACTGGTCGCTCTCGGCGACGGCCTGGGCCAGCGCATTGAGCGCGGCCATCCCAAGCGCACGCTCGAAGGCGAGCTGCGCGAACAGGCGATAATGGGACATGGAAAACCTCCGTATTGCCGTGATTGGCGACGACAGCGGGAGGGGCGCGGAACGCCGGGTCACAGGACCACAAAGTGGCCGGTTTGCCGGGCAGCGGGGGAACCGATTTACCCAGTAAATTGGGGGGACCGCTGATCCTTGAGGCGGCGTTCCGCGTCCCTCACGATGGGAGGAGACTGACGGACAGCCCTACCAAACAGCGCCCGCCCACCAAGGCGGTCCACCAGGCGATTTTCTGCTTTCGTTCTCGTTCCCGCTGACTCATAGAATCTTCATGCCGATCATGGCCGAACATCGCTGGCTTTACCCGATCGACTGGCCCGAGCTGTCGAGGGCCATTCGCTTCGGCCGCGCCAAGGGGCGGTGCGAGCATTGCTGCCGCCCGCATGGTCAGCGCATATTCCACTTGGGCGATGGACGGTGGTGGGACATGGATCGCCGGCAGTGGCGAGACGGGCGGGGAAAGCGGATCAGGATCGGAGCAATCGACCTTGCGGCGAGCATCCGTATTACGAGGGTCTATATCGCCTGCGCCCACCTCAACCATGATCCGACCGACAATGCGCCGCGCAACCTGGCCGCACTCTGCCAAAGGTGTCACATGATCCACGATGCGGCCGAGCATCGGCGCCGTCGATGGCTCAATGCCTATCGCCGTCGCGCAGTCGCCGACCTGTTCGCGTGGTTCGAGGCGCGCTCGATCCGGGGTATGGAGAGTGTGCCACGTGGCACACCTGCGCGACCACTGAACTTGCGACAATAGCCGCTATCGCGCCGCCCGTCCCTTGTGGGCGGGCGGCGCGCGCTGACCTGCAAGGGCAGCGGGCGCGACGGCCATGCGGGGCATGGCTGTCGCGCCGGCGGCGGGGCTGCTGGGGGCGGAAGGAAGGGGGCCGAATATCACCGGCCCCCCGATCAGATCAGGCCATTTCGTCGTCGGCAAATTCACCGCGATCCATGTCCTCGTTCTCGATCCCGTCACCGTCCATGTCGGTGTCGAAATCCTCCGGTTCGGCCTCGGGTTGATCGAACGCGCCGATCTTCATGGGGGCAGGTAGCCACCCTCCCGGAAGCCGTCCCGACACATTGACGGCAAGATCACCCTTCTTCTTGATCGTCGCGCAATTTTCGGCGCTGGAAGCACCGCATTCCTCGCGCAACAGGTCGATCAGGGCCGCACGGCGCATCTTGTCGAACAGGGCGATGGGGGCTTGCCAGCGGGTCGCAATGTCCACGCCGGTAGCGCGGGCCACCTCCTCGAAGTGATGGTGACGCGCACCGGGGGCACCGCCCGCGAACACCGTGCCGTCAACGGTCATGGCGACAAGGCCCGCCAGCAATGCCATCTTGTCATCGTGGCTCATGGCGCGAATAACGGCTCTGTTGCAAACATGGGGCACGGCCGCGCGGCGTCACCCAGTTGGGGGATTAGGCAGCATTGGCGAAATGCTTATTGAGCATAATCATGGTTTCGGTCAGGGCCGAGGGTCCAATTCCGAATGCTCTTTCAACCAGGCGCACCTCCCCCATGATACCTGGCTGCAGGCACCATGCCTGGGCCTGTCCTTTGCGTAGGGCGCGCATGACCTCGAAGCCCTTGATCGTGGCGTAGGCCGTTGGCATCGACTTGAAGCCACGTACCGGCTTGATCAGCATCTTCAGCTTGCCGTGGTCGGCCTCGAGCACGTTGTTCAGATATTTCACCTGCCGGTGCTCGGTTTCCGCCGCCAGTTTGCCTTCGCGTTTCAGCTCAGCGATTGCTGCGCCGTAGCTGGGTGCCTTGTCGGTATTGAGTTTGGCCGGCTTTTCCCAGTCCTTCAGGCCACGAAGAGCTTTGCCCAGAAAGCGCTTCGCCGCTTTGGCGCTGCGTGTCGATGACAGATAGAAATCAATCGTGTCGCCCCGTTTGTCGACCGCCCGGTACAGGTAGGTCCATTTGCCCCGCACCTTTACGTAGGTCTCATCCAGACGCCAGCTCGGATCAAAGCCGCGCCGCCAGAACCAGCGGAGACGCTTCTCCATCTCCGGCGCGTAGCGCTGCACCCAGCGATAGATCGTCGTATGATCGACATCGATCCCACGCTCGGACAGCATTTCCTCGAGATCACGGTAGCTGATGCCGTATCGACAATACCAGCGCACCGCCCATAGGATGACCTCGCCGGTAAAATGCCGTCCTTTGAAATCGTTCATCGCAACTGACCTTGACAGTACATGAGCCCAATCTTGGAAACCGTGTCAGAGTTTGCAACAGAGCCTTCCTCGGCATCCTGTCGCTGGGCATGAGCATGGGCCAATGGCTGTGCGTGCCCATGGTGCTGGCCGGCGTGGCGATGTGGGTGTGGTGCGGGCGGCGCGCAGCGGCGTCCGCGTCGCCGCGCTGAGGCGCTAGCGCGCCGGGCGCACGCCACCGACCGTGGTGCGCGTCAGGTAGCGGAACTTGCCCGCGTAGTCGGGTACGGCCCGGTGCATCGTGCACAGGTTGTCCCAGACCAGGACCTGGTCCTTCTTCCAGCGCACGCGGCAGGTGAAATCGAACCGTGTCGCATGCTCGTACAGGAACTGCAGCAGCGGTTTGCTTTCGGCATCGGTCATGCCCTCGATGCGCTGGCAATAGACCTGGTTCACGTACAGGCCCTTGCGGCCGCTGCCCGGATGGGTCACCACCAGGGGGTGCACGGTTTCACGGTCGCCCGCGTCGACGTCCATCACCTTGACGCTGGTGTTGCTGAAGCGCCGGTTCTGGGCCTGGTAGAGCGAGCCGAACACACGCGTGGCGCTGTGCACTACGTTCAACCCTTCGATGGTGGCCTGCATGGTGGGCGACAGCGTCTCCCACGCGGTGTACATGCTCAGAAAACCGGTGTCGCCGCCATGCTCGGGCACGTCGATCGCGCGCATCACCACGGCGGCCGGCGGTGCGTCCAGGAAGGTGCTGTCGGTGTGCCAGTCATCACCGATCACACGCCCGCTTTCGTTGGCTTCGCGGCGGATCATCTGCACCTCTGGATACCCTTCGATGCTCTTGAGCAGGGGCACGGGATCGACGGGGCCGAAGCGCCGGCTGAAGGCGATGTGCTGTTCGTTGGTGATCGCCTGGCCGGGAAAATAGATGACCTGGTAAGTGTGGAACGCGTCGAGGATTTCGTTCCAGGTGCTGTCGTCGAGCGGCTCGCGCAGGTCGACGCCGGTGATCTCGGCGCCCAGGACGCCGGTCAGCGGCTGGACCGCGATGCGCTCAAAGCGCTGGGAGAGGGGGACAGTGCAGCATGCATGGAAGCGTTGATCCTTAATCGAACTTGATGTTGTGCTCGCGCACGACCTGGTTGAACCCGTCGTACTGCGCCTTGAAGAACGCGCCGAACTGATCGGCGGGCATGCCGTAGAATCCAGATAGGAAATTCAACCGCATGAGGCCAAGTATGGCACGAAATCCAGATAGAATCCAGATAGGAAATTCAACCGCATGAGGCCAAGTATGGCACGAGTTTTGGGCCTCGAAACACGTTCGGCCAAGGAAGGTTGAGCGCTCGCTTGCCGCTCAATGGCAAGAGCTTGGGAGGCAGTATGCATTTGGGCCTGGCGCGCGCGCAGCTGCTTCCCCGCAGCGATGGATACCGCCGCTTCACTGGGTCACCAATTGACGCGCTGGTCTACCTCGTCGGGTTGAGCTGCCAGATCCCAATCCGGCTCGCCTTGCGCACCATCATCCACCGGCGCGTCGCAGCCCTCCCACAGCGGTGGCCCGCGTGCCGGGGTGATGTGCGGGGGGCAGACTCCACCCCGATGTGGTTCAGGATGTGGCGGATTTCGGCGCTGTGGGTGATGAAGGCAATGATGCGCATCTGCCCACCGCACATGGGGCACAGCAGCGGAAATGCCTCGTAGATGCGGGCAATCAGCACCGCCCACAAGTAATGCGCCGCTCGCTTCGGGCGTGCTTCAGGTTCGGGTGTGGGTGTGGCCGCGTTGCCCGGCGCCGCCACCCCAGGTACGCCCGCGCCAGGTTGTGCAGTCTCCACCGTGGCTGGTTGCGACGCAGCAGGCTGAGCCAGCGCCGTTACCGCCGCTCTCAGCGGCGAGTTTGGTGCCAGCACACCAAAGTAGCGGTGCCGGTGGGTGCGTGGCGGTGGCACCAGCGCGGCGATGCGGTCGATCAGTTCCAGCGGTGTGAGGTGCAGCTCATCTGCCTTGGCACCACGCTTGTCACTGGTGGGCTCGCTGCGCTGTTTGGCACAGCGGTACACCAGTTTGCTTCCCTCTTTGCGTAGGCGCTCGATGGAAAACGGTGGACGCGCGCAATAGCGCAGCAGCCGCTCCAGCGCAGCGCGGTCGTGGGCTTCGATGCAGACACCGGCGTCCACCGAGAAGCCGCTGTGTTTGTAGCCCAGCATGTCTTTGGCGTCACAGTTCTCCAGCAGGCCCCGAGCAACGAAGGCGCGCAGGATACGTTTTTGCAGTGTGGTCTGCACTGGGGCCACGGTAGCCGCATCGATGCCGGTGGCCGCGTGAAAGATGACACCCGGCGATGAGATTCGAGGGGTCGCATCAGCATCGCCCTCGCCCTCCACTTCCTCAAACACCCCGTCCACCACACAAACGTGGAAGTGGACGTGTTCATTGAGGCTGGAGCCGAATCGGTGAATGAAGGCGATGGCACCGATGTGCAGGCCTGCCTTGTCCATATGGGCCGCACCGGGGCTGTGGGTCTGCAGAGTTTGTGCGATCACCCGCAGAAAGATGCGCAGCACCATGCTCAGCACCGCTCCGTCGCGTTGCATGAAGTACCGCAACCTCTTGGGCACGGAGAGCACCCACTGGCGCACCGGCAGGCGGGGGAATACGGCCTGGCGCTGGGGGCGCTGGCTGCGCTGGTGGCTGCGGGCGTGTGGCTGCTGAACCCGTTCTTCCGTGTACTGGCCAACGCCAAGGCGCGCGAGGTCATGACGGCCGCCGCGCTGCTGGTGGTGCTGGGCGCGGCGCTGCTGATGCAACTGGGCGGCCTGTCCATGGCCATGGGTGCCTTCCTGGCCGGCGTGCTGCTGTCCGAGTCCACCTTCCGGCACCAGCTGGAGGCCGACATCGAGCCCTTCCGCGGCCTGCTGCTGGGGCTGTTTTTCCTCGGCGTGGGCATGTCGCTGGACCTGGGCGTGGTCGCCACCAACTGGCAGCTCATCGTGGCCGGCGTGGTAGCGATGATGCTGGTTAAGGCCTTGTGCATCTACGGCGTGGCGCGGCTGGCCAAGAGCTCGCATGCCGATGCGCTGGACCGCGCCGTGCTGATGGCGCAGGGCGGTGAGTTCGCCTTCGTGCTGTTCGCGGCGGCGCTGGGCGCACGCGTGATCGACCCCACCGTCAACGCCAACATGACGGCCATCGTGGTGCTGTCGATGGCGCTGACGCCGCTGGTGGTGCTGTTGCACGGCCGCTTCGGGCCGCGCGCTGCGGTGTCGATGGAGGGCGCGGAGGAGGCGCAGGACCGCCAGGCCAATGTGCTGGTCATCGGCTTCGGCCGCGTCGGGCAGATCGCCAGCCAGGGCGTGATCGCCCGGGGCGCCTCGCTGACCGTGATCGACAACGACACGGAGGTGATCCGCGTCGCGCAGGCCTACCTGGGCTTCAAGGTCTACTACGGCGACGGCGGGCGCTCCGACGTGCTGCATGCGGCCGGTGCGCACAACGCAAGTGCCATCCTGGTCTGTGTGGACGACAAGGCTGCCGCGACGCGCATCGCCGAGAGCGCCAAGCATGAGTGTCCGCATGCGCGCGTGCTGGTGCGTGCCTTCGACCGCGAGCATGCCGTGGAACTGGTCAAGACCGGCGGTGCCGACTTCGTGGTGCGCGAGACCTTCGAGTCGGCCATGAAGATGGGCTTTGAGGCGGTGCTGGCCACCGGCGCGACGGTGGACGAGGCCGAAGCCGTCATGGCCGACCTGCGCCGGCTGGACGCCGAGCGCTTCGACCTGGAGGTCGCGGGCGACGCCTTCGCCGGCCGCGCGCTGTTGCAGGCCCGTTTGCGCAAGCGCGAGAACGACGAGGCCGACACCCCGGTTGCGGCCGTCTGAGGGCGCCAGCCGCCGCCCTGCGCAAGGGCGTTGCGGCCGTCACTGCGGGCCATCGGATCCCTGGCGCTGCCCAAAGACCTCTTTGGCCGCGAGCAGCCCGTTCAGCGCCGCCGGGAAGCCCGCGTACACGGCCATCTGCATGAGGACCTCGACGATCTCCTGCTCGCTGCAGCCCACGTTGCGCGCGCCGTGCAGGTGGACGCGCAACTGGGGCCCGGCGGTGCCCATGGCCGTGAGCGCGGCGACGGTGGCCAATTCGCGCGTCTTGAGGTCCAGCCCGGGCCGGGTGTAGATGTCGCCGAA
Organism: Sphingobium herbicidovorans; assembly: GCF_002080435.1. NCBI lineage: Bacteria > Pseudomonadati > Pseudomonadota > Alphaproteobacteria > Sphingomonadales > Sphingobiaceae > Sphingobium > Sphingobium herbicidovorans. The sequence goes on from NZ_CP020539.1 coordinate 130,217, forward strand.
CGGGAATTCGATCAACAGCCGCGCGAAGTCGGGCGCAATGCCCCGCAGGCTGTCGATCACGTTTTCGCCGGCCTGGCCATCGACTTCCTTGAGCTTGGCCCAGCCTTCGCGGTAGCGTTCGTTGTCCATGTCGTGTCCTTGGTGGTGGTAGATGGCCGCAGCGTAGGCGCGTGCCGGCGGCGCGGCCAATACCGTGTTGGTGATACCTTTCCGGTATGAAAGAGGCCATCGCGCTGCGCCATCTGCGTTAGTTCCTGGCCGTGGGCGAAACGCTGGACTTCGGCCGCGCCGCCGGGCGGCTGCGCATCTCGCGGCCGCCGCTGAGCCGACAGATCCGCGCGCTCGAAGCGCAGCTTGGCGTGCCGCTGTCCGTGCGATGGGCATCGGCGGGTGCTGCGCCAGCAGGCAAAATCGCCGCATGCTCACTTATCCCCAAATTGACCCGGTCGCGTTGCAGATCGGGCCCCTGGCGATCCACTGGTACGGCATCACCTACCTGGTCGCGTTTGCGCTGTTCATGTTCCTGGGCATCCGCCGGCTGCGCCACGAGCCTTTTGCGTCCATCACGGGGCCCGGCGCCTGGAGCCGCAAGGATGTCGAAGACATCCTGTTCCTGGGCGTGATGGGCGTGGTGATCGGCGGCCGCCTCGGTTACTGCCTGTTCTACAAGCCGGGCTATTACCTGTCGCACCCGCTGGAGATCTTCTACGTGTGGCAGGGCGGCATGGCCTTTCACGGCGGCATGCTGGGCGTGATCGCGTCCATGGTCTGGTTCGCGCGCTCACGCCAGCGCCCCTGGATGCAGGTGGCCGACTTTGTCGCACCCTGCGTGCCCACCGGGCTGGCCGCCGGCCGCGTCGGCAACTTCATCAATGGCGAACTGTGGGGCCGCTTCTCTAGTCCCGACCTGCCCTGGGGCATGGTGTTCCCGCACAGCGGCTCCATGCTGCCGCGCCACCCGTCCCAGGTCTACCAGTTCCTGCTCGAAGGCCTGCTGCTGTTCGGGCTGCTGTGGCTGTATGCGCGCAAGCGCCGCGCCGAGGGCCAGGTGGCCGCGATGTTCCTGATCGGCTATGGCGTGTTCCGCTTCACGGCCGAGTTCTTCCGCGAGCCCGACGCCTTCCTCGGGGCTCTGTTGCAAACATGGGGCACGGCCGCGCGGCGTCACCCAGTTGGGGGATTAGGCAGCATTGGCGAAATGCTTATTGAGCATAATCATGGTTTCGGTCAGGGCCGAGGGTCCAATTCCGAATGCTCTTTCAACCAGGCGCACCTCCCCCATGATACCTGGCTGCAGGCACCATGCCTGGGCCTGTCCTTTGCGTAGGGCGCGCATGACCTCGAAGCCCTTGATCGTGGCGTAGGCCGTTGGCATCGACTTGAAGCCACGTACCGGCTTGATCAGCATCTTCAGCTTGCCGTGGTCGGCCTCGAGCACGTTGTTCAGATATTTCACCTGCCGGTGCTCGGTTTCCGCCGCCAGTTTGCCTTCGCGTTTCAGCTCAGCGATTGCTGCGCCGTAGCTGGGTGCCTTGTCGGTATTGAGTTTGGCCGGCTTTTCCCAGTCCTTCAGGCCACGAAGAGCTTTGCCCAGAAAGCGCTTCGCCGCTTTGGCGCTGCGTGTCGATGACAGATAGAAATCAATCGTGTCGCCCCGTTTGTCGACCGCCCGGTACAGGTAGGTCCATTTGCCCCGCACCTTTACGTAGGTCTCATCCAGACGCCAGCTCGGATCAAAGCCGCGCCGCCAGAACCAGCGGAGACGCTTCTCCATCTCCGGCGCGTAGCGCTGCACCCAGCGATAGATCGTCGTATGATCGACATCGATCCCACGCTCGGACAGCATTTCCTCGAGATCACGGTAGCTGATGCCGTATCGACAATACCAGCGCACCGCCCATAGGATGACCTCGCCGGTAAAATGCCGTCCTTTGAAATCGTTCATCGCAACTGACCTTGACAGTACATGAGCCCAATCTTGGAAACCGTGTCAGAGTTTGCAACAGAGCCGCCTGTACTGTACAGGGACGAGGCGGTTCGCGAGATTCGGGACGAGCTGCTGTCGTGCGACGCAGTGCTGGTCTGGGTGAATCCGTTGGACATTTCAGGCGACCGCTCGCAGCTCGATCCAATGCTGCGCGAAGTCGCGGGGTGCGGCGTTGTCGTCAGCGCGCATCCTGACGTGATCGCCAAAATCGGCGTCAAGGAAGTGCTCTACACAACGCGATCCATGGAATGGGGCAGCGATGTCGATCGATACGTGGACGCTGAAGGCCTTCGCGCTCGTTTCCCCGAACATCTTGCCGCAGGCCCGCGCGTGCTGAAGCCGAACTACGGCAACGGCGGCAGGGGTAATGTTGCAAACTTGCGGCTCGGCCGCAGGAGCCCTGATCGAGCGGGAATTCAGGCGGCGATCTCGAACAGCTTCGCGACGAAGCTCGCCTGAGCCGTGATGTTGCGTCCGCCAATCTCCCGTACCTGTCCCTTCCGGATCATCGCCATTGCTTCCTGTCATGCTGTCATCAGGCTCTTGACGCCCATCTCCGGTCGGACCAGTCGTTTAATCCGTCGATGGTCCTGCTCGACGATGTTGTTCAAGTACTTGATCCGTCGCAACCGGGAGAAGCGCCAGACTTCCTTTGCTCGCTTCATCTCGGCGGCCGCGCACGGGTAGGCGGAATTCTTGTCGACGGTGATCGTCCTAGGATTGACCGTGTGCGGCTGGGCCAAGGCCTTGCGGAAGAAGCGCTTGGCTGCCCCAGCGTCTCTCGTTGCTCTGAGCAGGAAGTCGATCGTCTCGCCGCGGCTGTCGACCGCCCAGTACAGGTACATCCGGCGCCCACGCACCTAGAGGTACGTCTCATCGGCCCGCCACGAGCCATCGCATCGGCTCAGGTGTGGCCGCACCCGTTTTTCCGGTTCCGGCGCATAAGCCTGGATCCAGCGGAAGAGCGTGGTGTGACCAACTGACACGTCGCGGTCGGTGAGCATCAACTCAAGATCGCGGTAGCTCGCGGGGAACATCAGATACCACCGCACCGCCCAGAGAATGACCTCAGCCGTAAACTGCTGGCCCTTGAACAGGTTCTCCGGATTGCTCACCATCTCACCCCCCCCTCACGCAGGGTGGCGGTCCTACCCGCTGGCAGACGGGGGGCCAAGGATGCAACAGAACCATCCGACTTCCCAGACGGAAGTCTGCCCAACCTCATGAAATTGCACGACAGTTCAAAAGTCTTGGGCAGGCCATCGAGCGACGGCTCGCCGTTCGGGAATTTATTGAGGCACGACTATGGTCGGATGTCATCATATGTCGCAGCCGAACCCGTAAACTCCATCCGGCGGAGCCTCAATATCTCCCGTTCGCTCCCGGTGGGGCGACGCGATCTTCGGGATCATCCTTTAGAGCGGTTTCGACTCAGACGGGTTCCGCGCTGCACCTTGCTCTTGCAGACGTACTTCAGCCTCCTCCAGCATCTCCTGCAGAGCTTTGACCGTCACACGGCAGGACGTTGTCGTTAGGGCGTATTTCAGGTTTAGGACATGATCGCGCAGCGAGACGATGCGCTCTGGCTGTGAGATCATTAGGCCACCTCCTCGCTCTTCTGCGTTCGACAAACTCGAAATCGCTCTAGTCGGCGTAGGTACTGTGATCGGGCCGGACGCCTGCCCAGGCGTTTGCGATCAGGCGACGCAGGAGCTTCGGCTCGAGCGGGCGCGGATTAGCATAGGCAGTCGCTAGCACCAGCGCGACGGTCCGGTCGATATCGCTCTCCTCCATGCCGAGATCGCGCAGCGCCACCGGAACCCCTGCTCCCTCGGCAAGGTCGTAGATACGGCCGGCTATCCCGTCACCACCCAGCGCGCGCTTGATGGCCCCGACGGCATCGCGCGCGGCGGGCGCATTATAGGCAAGCGCGTGCGGCAGAATGATCGTGTGCGTTTCGGCGTGCGGGAGGTCGAAGGAACCGCCCAGCACGTGGCAAAGCTTGTGGTGAAGGGCCATGCTCGTCTGACCCAGGCAAATTGCGCAGAGCCACGCGCCATATAGCGCGTCGCGGCGCGCGTCCTTGTCATCCGGACACTGCGCGATGGTCGGTAATCCGCGATAGAGTGCCGCGATACCTTGCTCGGCCATCAGCTGCACGATCGGATTGCCGTTGGTCGCGTAAAGGGCTTCGACCGCGTGCGCCATCGCATTGATGCCGCTGGTGATCGAAAGCTTCGGGGGCAATGTCAGCGTCAGATCGACATCGTAGATCACCGTTTCGGGGAGAACCTTCGCCGTCACCTGCGTCGTTTTTTCTCCTGCTTCGGTCTGGCCAATGATCCGGGTCATCTCCGATCCGGCATAGGTCGTGGGAACGGCGATTTGGGGGAGATCGGTTCGGAGCGCGATCGCTTTGGACAAGCCGATCGCCGACCCGCCGCCCAAGGCTACAAGACCGTCGATCCGATGCTTTGCGACTACCACCATGGCGTCCTCGGTCACCTCGACCGGCGTGTGCATCCGTGCGTCGTGATAGGTGGCGGCGCACCGGTCGCCAAGGAGCGCGGCAACCTCCTCGGCCGCCGCCCGCTGGTCGGGAGTCGAGAGCACGAGCAACCGTCCGCAGCCCAGCCGTTCGGCCTCGTCGGGTAGCTCGCCAAGCATCCCATGACCAAACAGGACCCGATAAGGCTGACCTTCGTATACAAACGGAAAATTCATGCGATGTCCTCTTTGCATTGGAGTCGGGTGCGAGCGCGCCGCCTTCCAGAAAGCCCTAGCGCGAATGTGGATGACGACTACGCCGGCCTGCTGGAACGATCGCACTTCGCCGGTCGACGGTGCCCATTCGCGCTCGACGCTACAGGGCGCCAGTCATACGGTCCAATACTGTTACTGGCTTCCGGCTATACGGAGGAGCTATCGCTTTCGGCCAGGCTCGCGAGAAACGCATCGACGACGGGCGGCCTACCGTCGCGGAGGAACACGCAGCTGATCGCGGATACGGCTGCGGGATGCGCGATCGGCGAGAAGCAGATGCCCGGCCACGCGAGACGGGCCACCGATTCAGGAACGATGCTGACCGAATCGCTGACAAGCACCATGGCGAGCGCCGCAAACACATCTTCGGCGGGCTCCGTCACCGCAGGCTGTACGTTCACGCTCATCAGAAACCGCAAGACTTCATCGGCGAAACCGGGTCGGCCCAGCTGCGGAAATACCGTCAACGAGCGTCCGTGGATCTTCTCCAGCCCGTCAATCGGCGACGGCGGTTGCGCTGCATCGAGACGCTCGGCGAGGTACAGGCGCTCTTCGCCGATCCGCATGGTCTGGAGGTCGTGATCGACCGAATAATATCGGGCGAAGCCGATGCCCAGCTGGCCGTCGCGGAGCCGCGCGACCTGTTCGTCCTTGCTGGCTCTTTGTATCTTGACCGAGATATGGGGGCGGGCGGTCATGAAAGTGCGCACCAGCTGCGGAACGACCGTGTAGATTGTCGCTCCGAAATAGCCGATGTCGAGGCGCCCGAGCTCGCCGGCCTGCGCTGCCCTCGATTTTTCGATCGCGGTATGGCTGATATCGAGCAGGCGCTTCGCCTCGACGAGGAACAGCTTCCCGGCTTCGGTTACCTGCACACCTTTCGAGGATCGGACGAGCAGTTCGACACCGAGCTCGTCCTCCAACTGCTTGATCTGCCGCGTGATTGGAGGCTGCGAGACATGCAGCTTGCGCGCTGCGGCGGTCAGATTGCCTTCTTCGGCGACGGCAACAAAATAGCGTAGTTGGCGAAATTCCAAAACATGCTCCCATACCGTTCACGTATTGCGTGAGCCCTGCATTAGTATTTTTCTTCATCGAGCAACAGGGGCAACATTGGCCGACAAACGGAGCTGTCGGACAAACCGGTTCGATGGCAGCCGGGAAGCGAGACGAGCCCTGGTTCGCCCCGCTTCGGCGCAGGGGAGACAGATTTCAGATGACTTTGGTGACAGAGCTCACGCCTCCGGCGGCGAGCGCGCCCCCATTTTCCGACCATCCGGATCATGTAATCGCCGCCGTCACGGCGACGATCGTCGACTTGCCCCTTCGTCGACCGCATTTTCATGCAACCGGCACTCACGCCACGCAGTCGCTCGTTATGGTGGAGCTGGTCACGTCTGGCGGTGCCGTGGGCTGGGGGAGGGCGGAACGCCGGGCGGCACGGCCTTCTGGGGCGGCGAGTGCGTCGAAACGATCAAGCTGATGATCGACCATTATCTCGCGCCGGCCGTCATCGGCATTAGCGTTTTCGACCAGGAGCGAATTCTTGCTGCGATGGACCGTATCGCGGCAAACAATCATTTTGCAAAGGCGGCGATCGATATCGCCGTCCACGATGCGGCCGCCCGCTTGATTGGCATATCGGTGTCGCAGATGTTCGGCGGAACGGCGCGTTCGACCGTTCCTGTCCTATGGGCTCTGGCAGCAGCTGCCTATGAGGCCGATGTCGCCGACGCGATCGAGCAGATCGAGGCCGGCCGCCACAGCGTCTTCAAGATAAAGATTGGCAAGGGCGATGCCGCCTCGGAAACCCGGCGCGCGCTGGAGACGGCGACGACCATTCACGATGCTCATCCCGATGCAAGGTTCGTCGTCGATCTAAATCAGGCGTGGGACGAGTCGACTGCGATGCGCTGGCTCGCGGCTTTTCAGGAGCGCGATTTCCTCTTCGTCGAGCAGCCCGTTCCGGCCTGGAACGTCGAAGGCATGATCCGTCTCGCGTCGCGCTTCGAAATTCCGATCATGGCCGACGAGGGATTGTGGGATTTCCACGATGCCTATGAGCTGATCCGGCGCGGCGCGACCGACATCTATGCCGTAAAGATTGCCAAGGGCGGCGGCCTGCGGCGGGCTTTCAAGGCCGCCGCCGTTGCCGAGGCTGCCGGGGTTCCTCTGTACGGGGGGATGGCGCTCGAGAGCTCCGTCGGGACGGCGGCAGGACTGCAGCTGTTTAGCGCGCTCCCGAACCTTCCCTTCGGCTGTGAGTTGATCGGCCCCAGGCTTCTGGCGGAAGATCTCACGGTCCAGCCGATCGCGTATCGCGACCGGGAAGTCGTCGTCCCGTCAGGCGTCGGCATGGGGGTTGAGATCGACCGTGATCGTGTCCGAAGCTTCACCCGGCGCAACAAATGACAGGGGATTCCGCTCTGATACTGGCTGCCGTGGCTGTGGGTGTGGCGACATATATCCAAGGCATCACGGGCGTTGGCTTCGGGATGGTAGCGATGCCTTTGCTTGTGCTGATCGATCCCGGCGCCGTTCCTGGCCCCGTGATAATCGCCGGGATTTTCGCTTCGGTGCCTTTCCTTATTGCCGGCTGGCGACAGGTTGCGTGGCGCGAGCTCGCCATTCTGCTTCCAGGGGTCGTGATCGGTTCGCTCGTCGCGGCGATTGTCATCAGCCTTGTCGCATCGAACACCTTGCGCGCTTTCGTTGGCCTCCTGCTCGTTGTCGTAGGAGGCGCAGCGGTGTTTTCGAAGTCCCGCGCGCCGGGTCCGGTCGCTTTCACTTCGGCTGGCTTCGCTACCGGATTCATAGGCACCGTTGCGGGCGTTCATAGCGCGCCGCTTGCGATCCTCTACCGCTACGACACGCTGGCGAAGGTGCGTCCGACTGCTGCAGCGCTGTTCGTTGCGGCCTATATCCTGTCGCTTGCGGGGTTGGCGGCGATTGCTCCGAGCCAGCTGGGATCGCCGACGATCGTGCTCGCAATGATACCGGGCGTCTTAGTTGGCCTTTTTGCTGCCAGCGGGCGGTTCGCCCGGCCGGCCGGCGGCATCATGCGCCCCATCATCCTCATGCTGTGCATTCTCGCCGGGCTACGTCTCATCGCGAGTGCCATGGGAGGCGGCATCCTTGCCGCGATGGCGATATGAGCGCGGTTCTCGATGCGTCCCGCGATTTCGAATGGTCGACGGACTCGGTTCGCGGCCCCTCGGCCCTGAGCTGCTGGATGGATCGCGTCGGGGCCTGCCTGACCGAAGTCGATATCGAGAGTCGGGCTTTCGGTGGACATCGCGCTCGCATCCAGCATTTCGAATTGGGTCCGGTGCAGCTGAATTTCCTGTCCGCCACCTCGCAGCGCATCGTGCACAGCAACGCGATGATCAAGCACAGCGCGAATGATTACCTTCTCCTGTTTTTCGAGAAGGGCGCCGGGAAGCTGCGGCATTATGATCTTGAAGTCACGGCTCCCGAACAATGTTTCATTCTCCTCGACAACCAGCAACCCTATGAGCTGCTCCGGGAAACCGGGGGGATCACACTGTCGATGCGTCTCCAGGATGCCTGGCTACGCCATTGGCTCCCCCACCCTAAGACGGCGGTCGCTACACCTATCTTTGCGGAAGACGGATGGGGATCGTCGCTGGCCGCGACGCTCAAGACGATCTCTCACCATGGCCTGGCCGACGCGATCCTGCCGCGCGGGGTCATCGCCGATCAACTCGGGGCATTTCTGGCGCTGATGATGGGTGGACGGTGCCAGGCCGTCAGCCGTCATCGGGGAGAATTGTTCGTGCGCCTCAAACGATCCATGCGCGCCAGACTGGATGATCCCGATCTGGATCCCGGAACGATTGCTGATGCTGTCGGAATATCCAAGCGTCATCTGCATGGCCTGTTCGCACAGGCGGGCACGACCTTTGGCGCCTTGCTGATCGAGATGCGCCTCGAGCGCGCCGCCGGCATGCTGCGTGATGGACGTTTCAGCGGGTATCGCGCGGCCGATGTCGCATGGACGTGTGGCTTCGCCAACGCGAGCCACTTCGCGCGGCGATTCCGGGCAAAATATGGCGAGACACCCGTCCGCTACCGCAAGGGGGACGGATCCGGATCCATTCGGGCGCGTCCCGTCGCGTCGGGCCGGACTCCTTCTTGCGCTTTGACGGCAGGGGCGCCTTCTGCCGGACACAAGGAACGCCCGGCGCCTGCCGGCGCTGCGGGGGCCGAATGAGCCCGGCTCGCGATTTCAAGCCGCGAAGGTTGCGCTCGGAGAGCATTTTTCGCGCGCTGCGAGGCGCGCAGCAAAGCCTGCGCGAAGATATGATCGAACGCAGGAGAACAAGGATTCTGGGACAGGAGACGATCCGCCGGTTGCTGTCGGAAGCGACGCGTGCCGCCCTTGCGCGGCGCCCAGCAAGAACCGGTTTTGCGCGTCGAGCGGGCATGCCCTTCGCTGCAACGCAATCTTTCTAGCTCGAAGAATGAGCACCCGGACCGAGGGGTGATCACAACAGAGGCCGATTCTGGCCCATATTTGGGGAGGTTAACTTGAAACGCAACCATGGACTGCTTTCGTCCCAGCGCGCGACCGTGTCCGCTCGCGTATTGGCCGTCGGACTTCTCGCAAGCCTGCCCGGCGTTGCAGTTGCTCAGGAAACGGAGGCGTCTCCGGCACCCGAGGCAGCGCCGGCAGATGCCGCCGAGCAGAGCGGCCTGCAGGATATCGTCGTGACCGCGCAGAAGCGGTCCGAGAATATCAACAAGGTCGGCATCTCGATCACCGCGGTCGGTTCCGAGGATCTGGCGGCGCGCGGCGTTTCCGATGTGAGCGACCTCGTCAAAGTGGTGCCGGGCTTCAACTATACGCCGAGCGCCTACGGCACGCCCGTCTACACCCTGCGCGGTATCGGCTTCTACGAAACCAGTCTCGGTGCGGCGCCCGCTGTCAGCATCTACGTCGACGAGGTTCCTCTGCCATTTTCGGCCATGGCGACCGGCGCGGCGCTCGATCTCGAACGTGTCGAGGTTCTGAAGGGTCCCCAGGGTACGCTGTTCGGCGGAAACTCGACGGGCGGCGCGATCAACTACATTGCTGCCAAACCCACCCCCGATTTTCGCGCCGGCGCCGACGTCACCTATGGCCGTTTCGATCGCGCGGAAATCAAGGGCTATGTCAGCGGCCCGCTGTCCGACACGCTCGAGGCGCGTCTTGCCGTCCAATATACGCATAGCGGCGACTGGCAGCGCAGCTATACGCGCGACGACAGTCTGGGAGAGGGCAACGTCCTGATCGGCCGGCTGCTTCTGAAGTGGGAGCCGAGCGATCGGCTGACGGTCAATCTCAACGTCAACGGGTGGCGCGACAAATCTGACACGCAGGCGGCACAGCTCGTCGCCGCCGTCAGCCCCAATGCCGCGGTCAGGGCGCTCCTCGACAATTATCCCGATGCGCCGGCGAGCAATCGCGCTGCCGACTGGGATCCGGGGAAGAATTTCGAGCGCGACAACGGCTATTGGCAGGCGTCGGCCAGGATCGATTATGAACTGGGAACGGACCTCGATCTGACGTCGATTACGGCCTTTCAGAAAATCAACCGCAAGAGCCTCGTCGAGGCCGACGGCACCGCGATCGAGACGCTCGCGGTGGCGGCGCCTGGCAGGAGCAAGGACTTTTCGCAGGAGCTTCGCCTGGCTGGCGAGAGCGGGCCGATCCGGTTCGTCCTCGGTGGCAACTATGCCTATGATTTCATCGACGATTCCCTGATCACCTCGGCGATGACGAGCAGCTTTCCGTTCGATGTCGCTCGCGCGGTTTCGATCCAGAAGGTCAATACCTATGCCGTGTTCGGGAACATCGATTTCAAGGTAACCGACACCGTGACGTTGCAGGGGGGCTGCGATACACCGATCAGCGTCGCAGCTTCGAGGGCTGCACCTATGACTCGGGCGCGGGCGACCTCTCCGCGGTGATTTCGCGCTTCGCGACGCTGCTGAGCGGCATCCCGACGACGCTGCCGCCCGGAGCCTGTATCACGCTGTCGCCGACCTATCGACCCGGCGTCGTTTTCAACAATCTCAACGAGGACAATGTCTCGTGGCGCGCGGGCGTGAACTGGCAGGCGGCGCCAAGGGCCCTGATCTATGCCAACGTCAGCAAAGGTTACAAGAACGGGGCCTTCCCCACGACGGGCGCGACGGCGTCGCTTCAGCTTGCGCCCGCCAAGCAGGAATCCGTCCTCGCTTACGAGGCCGGTTTCAAGCTGACATTGTTCGATCAGACGCTCCAGTTGAATGGCGCGGGCTTCTATTACGATTATCGGGGCAAGCAGCTGCGCGGCAAGGTCATCGACCCCGTGCTGGGTCCCCTCAACGCTCTCGTCAACGTGCCGAAATCGCGGATCGCCGGCGCTGAGCTGCAGGCAATTTGGCAGCCGACCGAGGGGCTGAACATCAATATGGGCGGTACCTATATCGGCTCCAAGATTCTCGGCAATTTCATCAACTATGACGCCCTCGGCGTGCTGGGGCCGCTGTCCGGCGATCCTTTCCCGCTGACGCCGAAATGGCAGTTCGTCGGCGACGCGCAATATGAGTTCCCGGTCGGCAACGACATGAATGCCTTCATCGGCGGCGCGATGAACTATCAGGGGCGTACCAATGGTGGCCTGGGCGATCTCGCGCTTTTCGACATGCCGGGCTATACGCTCTACGACGCCCGCATCGGCGTGAAGTCGCCCGACGACAAATGGCGCGCGTCGTTCACGGTCCAGAATTTGACCGACAAATATTACTCGACGCTCGTGAACCTGCCGACCGCCGATGCGGTCATCCGCTACACCGGACGTCCGCGGACATGGGCCTTCAACCTGTCCTACCGGTACTGAGCCCGCGCGATGCTGGTTCCGGAATATCAGGGCGTCTGGACGCAAGCCCCGGCTACCCTGAGCCGTCTGCGTTGCGCCATCTGCCACGGTGAGGTGCGTCGATGACAGTCGGCCCCCAATCGATCGTGGTGGTTGGCGGGGGGCACGCGGGCGGCGCCATCGCGCTGTCGCTCCGTGAAAACGGAGCGACAGGCGATATCGTCATCGTCGGGGAAGAGCCGGTCGCGCCCTATGAGCGACCGGCCCTGTCCAAGGAGATGCTGCTGGCGCAGGTCGATGCTCCGGTTCCTCTTGCCTCTCCGGAGCGATGGCCGGAGCGCGGGATCGCGCTTCGCCTGGCGACAAAAGTGGCTGCGATCGACCGGACGCATCGCTGCGTTCTGCTCGAGGACGATAGCGCCTTGCCGTATGATGTACTGATTTTGGCGACCGGCGGCACAGCGCGGAGCATTTCTGGCAGTCTGGAGGCGGGGGCGTTCACCTTGCGAACGGTTGCGGACGCAGAATCGCTGCGGAGTCGCGCGCGGATCTCGCGTTCCGCCCTCATACTGGGTGGCGGATTGATCGGGCTCGAGGTCGCCGCGTCGTTGCGTCAGGCAGGTCTCGAAGTCGATCTCGTCGGCGCCGATCGGCAGGTTGCCGCGCGCAGCTTTCCTCGTGTTGCATCGGATTGGATCGCTGACGCCCATGTAAAGGCGGGCGTTCGCCTGCACTTGGGCAGTAGGGTCACCGCACTGCGGCGCGCCGAGGGCGGTATCGAAGCGCAATTGGCTAATGGGCAGCACCTCGTGTCCGACCTCGTCATCTTGGGGCTCGGTATCGAACCGAATAGCCGGCTGGCGGCAGATGCAGGGCTTCCTTGCAATGGGGGAATCCTCGTCGATGAAGACTATCGGACGCTGGGCGATCGCAGAATATTCGCGATCGGCGACATTGCCGAGCGGTCGGCGATCGACGGCGTGCGGCCCTCGCGCGACGAGAGCTGGTCGCATGCGCGTCGATCTGCTGCTATCGCGGCGCGCGCGATCCTCGCCCTGCCACCGGAACCCGAGGAGGCGCCTTGGTTCTGGACGAGCCAGTTCGGGCATATGATCCAGGTCGCGGGTACTACGGACACGCGCCTGACCGCTGTCCGCCGTGGTCCCGGCGTAATGCTGTATCTCGACGGCAACAGGCTCGCGGGCATCGCATGCCTCGACACACCCAGGGATTTCCTTGCCGGCCGGCGCGCGATCGCGTCGGGGCAGGGCGTCGATGTCGCGCGTGCCGCCGATCCGGCCACCGATCTGCGCAAATGTTTCTTCACCCATATGGCGCCCCACGCAGGAGTAATGTCATGACCGATGCCGCCAGCCTCGCCGCGCTGATCGATGATCGGCCCGAAGACGGTATTTTCGCCGTCGACAGCGCGGTATTCACCGACGAAGCGATTTTCGAGGCCGAGATGACCGCGATCTTCGAGGGAACGTGGATTTTCATCGGCCTCGCATCCCAATTGCCCAAACCCCACAGTTTCTTCACGACCTATATCGGCCGGCAGCCGGTGATCGTTATGAAGGACGGCAAGGGCAAGATCGGATGCTTCCTCAACACGTGCCGGCACCGTGGAACGCTGCTTTGCCCGCTCAAGCACGGGCGCCAGAAGTTCCACACCTGCCGCTATCATGGCTGGTCCTATGATTCAGGCGGCGAGAATGTCCATGTGACCGCCGAGGCGACGGGCCAGTATGCAGCGAGCTTTACCGAGGCGGATCACAATCTCATTCGGGTTCCACGCTTCGAGAGCTATCGCGGACTCCTTTTTGCGAGCCTCAATCCCGACGTCCCGACGCTGGACGATCATCTGGGTGACGCCAAGGTCTTCATCGATCTTGTCGTGGATCAGAGTCCCGTCGGCGAGATCGAATATGTTCCGGGAGAGGTGACGTACACCTTCAAGGGCAACTGGAAACTGCAGTTCGAGAATGGCCTTGATTTCTACCATTTCAGCACGACGCACAGCGCCTATGTCGATATATTGGCGCAGCGCGGAAAGCGCGGCACGCTCGGGGTTCTCACGAGCGAAGACGAACCCGAAGCGCAGGGGAGTTTCAACTTCCACTACGGACATGCCGTCAATTTCTCGATCCTGCAGCAGAGCCTGTTCAGCCGACCGCTGTGCCTCGAACAGGATGCACTCGATGCGGTCCGCGAACGGGTTGGCCCCGTCCGCGCGAAATGGATGCTCCGACAACGCAATCTGACCATTTATCCGAACCTCCAGATCATCGACATCAACTCGGCCCAGATCCGGACATGGCGTCCGCTTTCGGCCAGCAAGACCGAAATGACGTCGCACTGCCTGGGCATCGTGGGCGAGCGGCCCGCGGCCCGTCGCTTTCGTATCCGGGGCTATGAGGATTTCTTCAATCCGCCTGGCCTGGCTAGTTCGGACGATAATGCGATGTATGAGTTATGTCAGGCGGGCTATGCCGCGCAGGCCGGCCCGAGGCAGGGGTATGGGCGCGGCCTCGCTGGTACGCCCGGTGCGGGCGACGCGCAAGCGGCGGAACTGGGCATCACGCCCGTCGAAAGCTCGATGGGCGTGGGCAAGGCGTTCGGCAACGAAGCCTTTGGCGGCGAGACGAACTTCTTCCCCGGTTATCGTGAGTGGAAGCGCTTGCTGCAGCGGGGAAACGGCTGATGGGCGCCGCAACCGGAATTTCGGAGGCGCCGGCCGATCCCGTTGCGCGCGCGCTCGCTTCGGATCTCCTGTTTCAGGAAGCGGATGCGCTCGACTCCCAGGACTGGACCGGCTGGCTCGCGCTTTACCGCGAGGACGCCCGCTTCTGGATGCCCGCATGGCTGGACGAGTATCGGAATACCTCGAATCCCGATACCGAAGTGTCGCTCATCTACCATGAAATGCGGTGGGAGCTAGAGGAACGGGTTCACAGGCTCGGTTCGCGCAAGTCGGTGACGACCCTGCCGCTTCCCCGTACGCTTCATATGATAGGCGGATCGAGGGTAACGGCGCATTCGGAAAACCGGCTGGATGTTCGTTCGCACGCCACCGTGCATGTCTATGATCCCAGGACCTTCGACCATCATGTCGCAGCCGTGAGATACAGCCACAGCTTTGTCCGCGAGGACGCGGGGCCATGGCTGATCGCATCGAAGACGATCATCCTCATCAACGACCGCATGCCGAGCGTCGTCGATTTTTATACCGTTTAGCCGATCCGAGAGAGATTTATGTCCATTTCAGCAGATGATGCCGCAAGCTGGCATCCGATTACGCGGTCCGAACTCATTCCAGAAGGCGAGATCTTCGCCGCAACATTCGGCGACAGGGAGATCGCAGTCTATAATGTGAGCGGTACATTCTACGCGACAAGCAACATCTGTACCCATGCCTTCGCCCTCTTGTCGGATGGATGGCTCGAAGACTGCGTTGTCGAATGTCCGCTTCACAATGCGCGCTTCGACGTGCGCGACGGCGCGGCGCTGGCAAGTCCTGCCGAAGGGTCGCTGCAATGCTACCCGGTGCGCGTTGCCGACGGGGTGGTGGAAGTCAGCTTCTGACGGCGCGGACGGCAAACTCCCCGTTTATGGAGTGGGCGCGCCCGGCTCCGGCCTCGCGGATGGTCGTATTCTGCCGGGCGCGCTCTGCTGACGCGCCCCTCACCCGATGAGAGCATTTCGAGGCACGGCTGTCTCCTCGGAACGTCGCTTCGACGGGTCTGAAGCCATACGGAAGCGCTATCGCACAGGGCCTAGCTTAGTATTGGGAAAGCATCGCCCATCGTCCTAGCTTTGTCGGGCGCAGGGCGAGTTGGCGATCAGACCAAAGGCCCTCGCGCCGAAGTGAGAGTGCATTGCGGGGAGGGGCACTTCGCTCATCCAGCGGGCCTGCAGGTCACGCTGATGACCGCACTCTCGCTTCGTCAATTGCAGCGCGCAGCGCCCGCCGGGCTTGAAGTGCTGTACGATCGAACGGGAGAGGACGATGCAGATCAAATGGATGCTCGGGTGCGCATCAAGCGTCGCGGCCCTGGTTCCGGGACTGGCGCTTGCGCAGGCCACCGGACAAGGCGTCGACGCGCCGAACGAGATCATCGTGACGGCCCAGAAACGGGCGCAGAATATTCAGGACGTGCCGATCACCATGCAGGCCGTCGGGGGCGAGCAGCTGGCGCAGCGCGGCATCCAGTCGGCCTATGATATTCCCAAGATCGCTCCGAACATCACCGTGTCGACCCAGGGCGCGGCCAATCGCCAGATCGCGATCCGTGGGGTCGGGACCAACGACTTCTTCGGCAATGCGACGGGATCGGTCGGCGTCTATATGGACGAAGTCACGATGAGCGCACCCTATCTCACCAACCTTGGCCTGTACGATCTGGACCGGGTGGAGGTGCTGCGCGGACCACAAAATTCCCTGTTTGGCCGCAACACGACCGGCGGTGCGGTAAACTATATTTCAAAGCAGCCGGAACTCGGAGGCGGGGTCGACGGGTTCGTCCGTCTCAACTACGGGAACTTCAACCGGATCGACGCGGAAACTGGCTTTAACGTGCCGCTTGGCGACGTCGCGGCCCTTCGCCTTGCAGGCATGTTTCAGCATTCCGACGGTATGTGGCATAATCTGGCTGACGGCGGCGCGCGCTACGGCAAGAAAAACCGCTTTTCGCTTCGTGGAACGCTGCTCCTCGAGCCGAGCGATAATACGAAAATAACGCTGAACGCGCATTACGGGCAGGAAGACAGTCAGATCGATCCCTTCCGGTTCGTCGGTCTGCGCGCGCCTTCTGGGTCGATCTTCGCGCCCGGCCTTTCGCCGAGGCAGCTCGATTTCGAAGGCATTTCGGGTGGCGCCAACTCGCAGGGCCGCGTGGTCGATACATCGAGATGGAGCGACATTTACCGCGTCGGCGATGACCAGCAATATGTCGAGGCCTATGGCTTTTACGCCAAGCTGGTACAGGATCTGGGCGATGTCAGCCTCACGTCGATCACATCCTACGACAAGTCCGACGTCCGATTCACATATGATCTCGGCGGTCCGGGTGCGACCGATAACGACATCACGATGATCAACGGCAATGATCAACGCTTCAAGCAGATGAGCCAGGAATTACGCCTGCAATCGACCGGCAAAGGCCCGCTACGCTGGATCGCCGGCCTCTACTATTTTCACGAAAGCTCGCTCCTCGGGCAGAATATGGGGTTCGGCCCGTTCAATGGCGGGACCGGCGCGGGCGGGGCGGCCGCACTGCTACTGCTTGCCGGCGACCCGTACAGCAATCAGGCGGCGTTCAGCATCGCCCGGCTCAAAAACGAGGTGCTGTCGCCCTATGGCCAGGTCGAATATGATATCAGCCAGACGGTGACCGTCAGCTTCGGGCTTCGCTACACCGACGACAAGAAGAGCGCGCCTTCGCTCTTCGTCGGCAACGTTGGAACCGGGACACTCGGTCGTGACCAGTTCCGGTCGAACGCAGTGATCGGCTCGCTCACGGGCGGCCTTCCGCTTTGCGACCTGGACGGCGACGGAAATCTCGCCGGCGGTACGCCCGACAATCGCGGCAAACCCTGTGCGCAAACCCTCGCGCCGGACGACATCCGCGCCAAGAAATGGGGCGGGAAGGTCGGGATCGACTTCAAGCTCGCCGACGACACGCTTCTCTATGCCAGCGCTTCGCGGGGATTCCGCTCGGGCAAGCACGACATCGAGTTTTTCCACGGGCCGCAGACCGGCTTTGCGCGGGAAGATCAACAAGTGGAAACGCTCGACGCGTTCGAGGTAGGGCTGAAATCGGAACTGTTCGACCGCACCCTGGTGCTGAACGCGGCGGTCTTCTATTATATCTGGAAGGACCAGCAGTTCTTCGACGTCAATCCCAGTACGGGTCCGGTCTTCATCAACGTCCCGGAATCGCAGCTCAAAGGCGCGGAGGTCGAACTTCGCTGGAATCCGGGCAGCGGCTTTTCCGCGCAGCTTTCGGGCGGGTATCTCGACAGCGAGGTGACTGACGCCGGCACCGATCCCTCGGGTCTGGTCCAGAAGGGGCATGCCCTGCCGTTTGCCCCGAAATATTCGGCCAATGCACTGGTGGCGAAAGAGTTCGAGATCGGCGACAACAAGCTGCGCCTGCAAGCCGACCTTCAGTATCTCAGCAAGTCAAAGGGCTTCCTGCGCGACGTCAATTATGTCAATGCGATCGGGAGCAGCATCTTCCTGAACACGCGGGCGACATGGTTCTTCGGTGCCGACCACCGCTACGATCTCAGCGTCTATGCCACGAACCTTACCGGGCAGACGCGTTGCGAGTATAAACGCGACCTGTTCGCTTTTTCGGGAGCCGCTTACTGCCTGCCGAATTCGGGCCGGACGCTTTTTGGCGCCGAGGCGCGAGTGAAGTTCTGAATCAAAATTACCTAGGAGGATTGACGCGTGTCTGAGACGGACGTGATCACGAAGGCAGATGTGTTGGTTGTCGGTACCGGCCCCGCCGGCGGAACGATGGCGTTGGCGCTCGCGAGGCTCGGCGTAGATGTCATGGTTATCAACAAATATCCCTGGACCGCACCGACGCCCGGGCGCACATCACCAACCAGCGCACGGTCGAAGTGCTCCGTGACCTCGGTCTCGCCGAGGAAGCGCTCGCCCTAGCAGCGCCCAACGATCTCATGGGCGAGAATACCTATTGCACGAGTCTCGCGGGCGAAGAACTCGGCAGGCTGCGCACCTGGGGTACGCAACCGCATCGGCGATCGGACTATGAACTCGCAAGCCCCGAGCAGATCTGCGACCTTCCGCAGAATCTGCTCGAACCGCTGCTGGTCGGTGGCGCTGCGCGCCAAGGGGCGCGCGTGCGGTTCAGTACCGAGTTTTTGCGATGCGAGCAGGACTCGGAGGGCGTTACCTCCTGGGTGCGCGAGCGGGATACCGGGCGCGAATATGCGATCCGCTCGAAGTATCTGATCGGCGCGGACGGTGCCAATTCGCGCGTCGTGGATCAGGCGGGGCTGCCGCTCGAAGGGAAGATGGGGGTATCGGGCTCGATCAATATCGTTTTCGAAGCCGATCTTTCGCGCTTTGTCGCCCACCGTCCGAGCGTTCTATACTGGATTTTCCAGCCCGGCTCGAGCGTGGGCGGGATGGGTATCGGGGTCGTCCGTATGGTGCGTCCCTGGCACAAGTGGCTCGCGATCTGGGGCTATGAGGATGTCGCCAATCCGCCGAAGATCGACGAGGAGTTTGCTAAGGGAATTCTCTATAATCTCATTGGCGACAATCAGGTCGATATCAAGATCGAGAGCTTCTCCACCTGGACGGTCAATGACATGTATGCAACCAAGCTGTCGGCCGGCCGGATCTATTGCATGGGCGACGCCGTGCATCGCCATCCCCCGACCAACGGTCTCGGTTCCAACCACTCGATCCAGGACGCGTATAACCTCGCCTGGAAAATGGCGTTGGTGCTTGGCGGCAAGGCAGGCCCGGACCTGCTCGACAGTTATAACGCGGAGCGGGCGCCGGTCGCCGAGCAGACCGTGACGCGTGCCAACAAGAGCCTCGGTTGTTTTCCGCCGATCCTCGAAGCGCTTGGCTTGTTCGGCACCGACGATCCCGAACAAATGCGCCGCAACATGGCGTCGATCAAGGATTCGACCCCCGAAGCCGCCGATCGCCGCGCGGCATTGCGGACCGCAATCGATCGATCCGATTTCGTCTATAATTGCCATGGCGTCGAGATGAACCAGCGCTATGCCTCCGACGCTGTGGTCGGGGACGGGACCGCGCCGCCGCAATATGATCGCGATCCCGAACTCTTCTACCAGCCCACCAGTTTTCCGGGGGCGCGGCTGCCGCACGGCTGGGTCGCGCGCGATGGCGCGCGGGTCTCGACACTCGCGCTGTGCGGGGATGGGGTATTCACCCTCCTGACTGGATTGGGCGGTGAGGCCTGGGTGGACGCGGCGGCTGCCGCATCCGCGCAATTTGGCGTGCCGATCCGGGTGCACGTCATCGGCCCCGGGCGGCCGATCGAAGATCCGCATGGCGATTTCGCCAGAATCCGCGAGGTCAGCGAAAATGGGGCAATCCTCGTTCGTCCGGATGTCTACGTCGGCTGGCGTGCGGAAGCTGTCTCGGCTGACGCTACCGATCGGCTGTGCTCGGCGATGGCAACCATTCTCGCCCTGCCCGCCGAAACGATTTTGAAACATGCGGGCGAAATGGTCGTCTGACGGATCGTCCGGCCGCTGTCTTGGGTGAGGCTCTCCTCCCATTGCCGCAGCGGCCGGACGATGCCTCGCACAATGTCAAGCGCGGTGATCGCCGACCGCGCTTGCGAATAGCGGCGAACTAGAGCGTTTTCCATGTTGGTGGAGTCGTCGAGGGTCTCGTGAACCGTGTTGATGCTGGGTCCAAGTGACTGCGAAGCTTACGAGCGGAACAATACAGAAAGAGTGGGAAGCGAACGTGTCCCGTGAGACAATAACTATCAGTGCCGATCAATTCGATAAGTTAAAGCGCCGACTTCCGGCGGCGACCTCTACAATGCTATTCGAAACATATCGGATCAGCGAAACAACGTGGCGGAAGCTCCGCGACGGACATCCTGTGAAACGCGAGACCGTCAAAAGAATTCTTGACCGCTACGAGGCATTATCAGACTGCAGGTGAGACGTCGGCGTTGGAATCGTGAAGAAACCGGAGCGAGTCCATCAGAGTTGAAATTGGTCTAGTACCTTGTCAGGGCTCAACTGCTGGGTAGAGGCTGCGGAGCTTGATGCGCGCATTGGCGGTGGTGAAGTGCCATTGGACGGGTGTCGCGTCGGCATTTCGCGCCTCCTGCCATTTGTCGATGTGACGCCTGAGCGTGTCGGCGCAGGCGATGCGGCGCGCCAGGCACTGCCGGGCAAGGGCGGAGAACTCGATCTCGGCGATGTTGAGCCACGAGCCGTGCTTGGGCGTCAGGTGGATTTCGAGCCGCTCGGCCAGGCGCCGCGCTTCGGCCGGTGGGAAGGCGTCATAGAAGCTGGCCGCCGAATGCGTGTTGAGCTGATCCATGACCAGCACGATCTTATTGGCTCCTGCATAATGCTCCTCGATGAGGTCGCGGACAAACCACGCCCACTCAGCACGGCGCCGGTGATCGGTCACCGCGACCTGGCGCCAGCCGGCGAGCGGCTCGCAGGCCAGGAACAGGCTGGCAGTGCCGTTGCCCACATAGACATGATCGAAGCGCTCGGCTGCGCCAGGCCGCAGGGGCAGCGGCTGGCGCGTCTCGCCGATCAGCTGTTTGAACGTCTCATCCAGGCAGACAACCGGCCGCTGCGGATCATAGGGACGGTGATAGACCTCGAGCACGTCCTCCATGTGGTAGGCGAACTCGGCCGACTGCTTGTCGGGAATGCACCACATACGACGCCAGTGCGGGTGCAGGGCGTTCTTTTTTAAGCGCCTGCCGCACCGTCTCGTGGCTCAGGTGATCAACATAGGCGAGCTCGACCATCTGCCGGGCAAGCAGGCGCAGCGTCCAGCGGCCGCGTCCCTCGGGTGGAGCAGAACAGGCCAGCGCGATCAAGTGCGCCTCGGCGTCGCCATCGAGTTTGCGCGCATAGATGCGCTTGCCGCCGCGATAAGGGCTGAGCGAGGCCGCGAGGCCCTCCTCGACGAAGCGCTGACGCAGCCGCTCAATCGTCGCCACGCTGATGTCGAGCGCCTCGGCAATGCGCGCGTCCGACCAACCCGGTCCTGCCGTGTCGGCTTTGAGGAGCACCTGGGCGTGACGGAGCTTGCGGACATCGGCCTTGCCGCGCGCCAGGAGCTGGGCGAGCTCGGCGCGCTCCTCCGCCGTCAGCGTCACCCGGTACTTCTTGTTCATGACCAGCCTCCTGCATCCAGCAAGCCGCCGCTCATGGCACCAACGCGCAAACCCTCATATCAGCGCCGACAGAGCACTAGGTGTGAGATCCTGATAGTTCGCGCTGACGGTATGAGCTCTCGTCCGGATCGGCTTCGCGTCCAATCCGCGGCGCAGGGCGGGAGCGCTATCGATGACTGACCTGCAGCGCGTTTCCAGCGTATCCGGACTGAATCGCCGGACCGAACCTTAGGACTCTCGTCGGCCATTGATAGGTCGTATGATTCAACCAAAAATTTCTACGAGGCATGGTATGCCGCCTTTCGAGACGGATGGGTGAAAGCCGCGGCCTGAATTTTCCCGCCTACCCAGGGTGCCTCCTCGCCGAGGCGCGCCCCGCGGCGGATCGTCGAAGGAGTTGAGAAGTCTCCGCGGCCCGGTTTTCCTACAACCGCCTTCACTTCCCGATCGCATATTGATCGATGGCTAGTGGGTAAGACCGTCCAACGGCGCGATGATCAAGGTCATCGCGCCGTCAACCGAAGAGGTCGCATATCAGGTTACCGAAGTGAAAGAGGCCGATATCGTCGTCACGGTGGAGGCCGCGCGATGCTCTCGATCACGGACCCCAGCCGCGGATGTCACATGCCGAGCGCGCAGGCTACCTCCGTGCCACCGCCACGAAAATTGCGGAGAGGGCCGAGGATATGGCCGCGGCGGCGCCTATGGAGACTGGAATCCTGGATGGGTTTGGGCGCGGATCGGCCTCGTCGGCTGCGTGGTCTACGAACATCATGCCTCGCTTGCCGACAGCTTTCCGTTCGTCGAGCGTCATGTCCCCGGGCCGACGGGGGAGACGGTGTCGGGCTGCTTTGTACAGGAGCCGGTCGGCGTCGTGGCAGCAATCATTCCCTAGAGCGGGCAGGCGATCCTCAGTGCCTACAAGTGCGGTGCTGCGCTGCTTGCGGGCTGCGGCAGTGTTCACCCTGGTCTTCGGTCCGGCACGGTCGGGCACAATGGTTGCCGGACCGGTGCGACGATAGGCTTTGGTGTGGCCAAGCAATCGGGGATAGGAAGGGAAGGCGGCTATAAAGGCACGCGCACAGTTCTGGAATCCAAGACCCTGCTCCTCGACGCGGATCCCGGCCCGCTTTAGGGTGGCCGCCTGTCTGGACCAGCCGATAAGATGAGCATCTTTGTCTCGTGCGATCGACGTCGGAATCCTCGCTTCCGCGATCCTACCGGCGCGGGTTCGTGACGAGCGCGCGAAGCTCGGCGGCTACCTTGCGAAGCGGCGGCAAATAGCGGGACCGGAGCTCGGCCACCGTGATGCGCGTGGCTTGCATCCCGATGTTGATTGCCGCCACGACGCCGTCCGGCCCCTCGACCGGCACGGCGATCGAACGCAGGCCAATCTCAAGCTCCTGGTCGACGATCGCATAGCCCTCCTGGGCAACATGGTCGAACAGCGCGAGCAGGTCGCCCGGCTCAGTCTGCGTATGCGGCGTCAGTGCAACAAGCTTCGCGCGTCGCAGATAGGCGCGTTGGTTCTCTTTCGACTGTCCGGAGAGCAAGACCCGCCCCATCGACGTGCAATACAGCGGTAGACGGCTGCCGACGCGCAAGGAGATCGACATGATTCGCGATACTTCGGCGCGGGCGACATAATAGACCTCATCCTCTTCGTTCACGCCCAGCGAGCAGGATTCGTGGAGTTCGTCGCGCAGCTGATCCAATAGAGGCTGGGCGCGCATCGCGAGCGTGCTGGACGAGAGATAGGCATAGCCGAGCGCCAGCACCTTCGGTCGCAGAACGTAGCTCACGCCCTCCTGTGCGGCATAGCCGAGCCTGACGAGCGTGTGGAGACAACGCTTTACCGCCGGCCGGCTGAGTCCCGTGAGGCGGCTTGCCTGTGCGATGGTCATCGGACGCTGCTCGTCGGCAAAGCACCGCAGCACCGCGAGCCCACGTGCGAGCGAAGTCATGAACTCAGGATCGCCATTCGCCTCGAGCATTGTCAGATTGTACATAGCAGCCCTGTGAACCGATTACCGGACAATATTATGTTCTTTGGCGGGCACAATATGCTGCAGGCTAGATTACTGCCCATTCTTGCATATGCGGCAATCGGGAGGGGCGGATGATCACCAGGACAATCGGTTCGCGAGTCGCCGGGGCGGTCGGCATCTGAATTCCGGATCGCCAATTGGTCGGGTTGTAGTCAGAGTGCGCAGGGTCATCGGGATAACCGATTATCGGACACTGTATCGTTTATCGGTTGACGCAGTGAAGAAGGCGCCGATACTGAAACCCCTCACGACTGTGAAAGTTTGGACGGGCGAATGATCGACAAGTGGGGCGTCAGTGCCGAAGCGGCAGTGGCGGATATCGGGGACGGTTCGGTCGTGATGATCGGCGGGTTCGGCACCGCGGGAATGCCCGACCAGCTCATCGAAGCGCTGATCGCGCAAGGCGCCCGCGACCTTACGATCATCAATAACAACGCCGGCAACGGCGAGACCGGCGTTGCCGCGCTCATTAAGGCCGGCAGAGTGAAAAAGATCATCTGCTCCTTTCCGCGCCAGGCGGACTCGCATCATTTCGACGCTGCCTATCGTGCCGGTCGAATCGAGTTGGAACTCGTGCCGCAAGGCAACCTTGCCGCACGCATCCAGGCGGCGGGGGCGGGGCTCGGCGCGATTTTTACTCCGACCGGCTTCGGGACGCTTCTCGCCGAAGGGAAGGAGACCCGTGAGATCGGTGGGCGCCAATATGTGCTTGAGTATCCCATCCACGCCGATTTTGCGCTGATTAAGGCGCATCGGGGCGACCGCTGGGGGAACCTCGTCTACCGCAAGACCGCCCGGAATTTCGGACCCATTATGGCGATGGCGGCCAAGACGACGATTGCGCAGGTTGCGCGGATTGTGCCGCTTGGCGATCTTGACCCCGAGGCAGTCGTTACGCCGGGGATCTTCGTGCAGCGGGTCGTCGAAGCGGCACCCTTGCCCCTCCACGCCGTAGCGTGATCGGAGAGATGATATGGAACGCTTGAACCGGCACCAAATGGCCGCGCGGGTCGCCAAGGATATCCCCGAGGGCGCCTATGTAAATCTTGGCATTGGCCTTCCGACTATCGTCGCGAACTATCTCCCTGTCGACCGCGACATATTCCTCCAGAGCGAAAATGGCCTGCTCGGAATGGGACCGGCACCGGCGCCCGGCGAAGAAGATTGGGAACTCATCAACGCCGGGAAGCAGGCAGTGACCCTCTTGACCGGTGGCTGCTATTTCGATCATGCTGACAGCTTCGCGATGATGCGGGCCGGCCACATCGACATCTGCGTGCTCGGCGCTTTCCAGGTTTCGGTGCACGGCGATCTCGCAAACTGGCACACCGGGCAGCCGGGCGCCATACCGGCTGTCGGCGGGGCCATGGATCTCGCGATCGGCGCCAAGCAGACCTTCGTCATGATGGAACTGCTGACCAAGCAAGGCGAGAGCAAGCTGGTCGAAGCCTGTCACTACCCGCTCACGGGGCTCGGCTGTGTTTCGCGCGTCTATACGGATATCGCTGTCTTTGCCGTGGGTCCGTCCGGTGCCGGCGTCCTCGAGATGGTCGATGGCCTGACCATCGAGGATTTGCGCAAGCTGACCGGCGTACCGCTTCGCGAAAGCATGGCGCATCTGGCCTGATGACGCCCCGTCGAGAGGATCCGTATGACTGACGCATTTATCTGCGATGCCATCCGCACTCCGATCGGCCGCTACGGCGGCATCCTCGCAAAAGTGCGTGCAGACGACCTCGGCGCGCTGCCGCTGAAAGCGTTGCTCGATCGCAATCCCGGTCTCGATCCTGCCGCGATCGAGGAGGTCTTCTACGGCTGCGCCAACC
Organism: Sphingobium herbicidovorans; assembly: GCF_002080435.1. Lineage (NCBI taxonomy): Bacteria > Pseudomonadati > Pseudomonadota > Alphaproteobacteria > Sphingomonadales > Sphingobiaceae > Sphingobium > Sphingobium herbicidovorans. Next base: position 155,606 of record NZ_CP020539.1, read on the forward strand.
AGTCGGGCGAGGACAACCGCAACGTCGCGCGAATGAGCCTGTTGCTTGCCGGCCTGCCGTTCACGGTGCCGGGGGTGACGCTCAACCGCCTTTGCGCTTCGGGGCTCGAAGCGGTCGGAGCGGCGGCGCGAGCAATCCGCTCGAACGAAATGGCGCTCGCGATTTCGGGGGGCGTGGAGAGCATGACACGCGCGCCGTTCGTCATGGACAAGGCCGACGCTTCCTTTGGCCGCGGTCAGAAGCTTGAAGATACGACAATGGGCTGGCGCTTCGTCAACCCGGCCCTTGATGCGCTGCACGGCACCGAGACAATGCCGCGCACCGGTGAAAATGTCGCCGAAGATCATAAGATCAGCCGCGCGGATCAGGACGCATTTTCGCTGCGTAGCCAGCAGCGCGCTCTCGCCGCGCAGCGAAGCGGCTTTCTCGCCGAAGAAATCGTGCCGGTTACCGTTCTGGGGAGAAAGGGCGAGACGAACATCGTCGCTAGCGACGAGCACCCGCGCGCGGATGTGACGATGGAGGCGCTCGCGAAGCTGAAGCCGCTGTTCGGCCCCGAGGGCACGATCACTGCCGGCAATGCCTCGGGTATCAACGATGGCGCCGCGGCCATGATTGTTGCCAGCGAGGCGGCGGCGAAAGTGCATGGCCTTACGCCGCGAGCCCGAATCCTCGGCCTCGCTTCGGCAGGGGTCGAGCCGCGCGTGATGGGAATAGGGCCGGTCCCGGCGACGCAGAAGCTGATGGGCCGGCTCGGGCTTACTGTTGGCAATTTTGACGCCATCGAGCTTAATGAAGCCTTTGCCAGCCAATCGCTTGCCGTGGTGCGCGCGCTTGGTCTGCCGGATGACGCGCCGCATGTGAACGTGAATGGCGGTGCGATAGCGCTTGGCCATCCGCTCGGCATGTCTGGTGCACGCCTTGCGATGACGCTCGTTCACCAGCTCGAGAAGAGTGGGGGAAGGCGCGGCCTTGCCACGCTGTGCATCGGTGTCGGCATGGGTCTTGCGCTTGCGATCGAACGCGTTTGACGGCCCCGCCGGGATCCGCCGGATCGGGAGTGCGTGGCGCCCGCGACGGCCGCTCCGTCATCGCGCCCGGAAGGCGGCCGGTTGAGCGCCGCGCTCTGAGACTATCTTTCAAACGCTATAAGGCGCGTTTCGAGCCCCGGCTCGCCCTATAGTTCGGTCGGTGCATGATGGCTGCGGCGCAATGAGAAGCGCTATACGGAGGTCGGGCACGGTCGATGCCCGCCGTTCTCGGATTTTTCGCCGACCAAGGTGATTTGAGGGATTATGTGTCCGGTTCAGTCGATGGCGCCGCAACTTGGCGACCGGTCATTGCTTTGGAAGGCCTTTGCGAAGGTGCGGTCCATGTGGCGGAAATCGCGGGCAGGCGCATCGCAATCTATCATGTCGACGGCCCGTTCGACATGACGAGCAATTTACCCGGCCCTGGCTTTGCGCTCGCGCCGGGAGGCCTGATCGAGGCTCGCGCGAGGGGCGGGCTGACGGGGTCCGACCGAAATGACACGCGAATGCTGTTCGGTGCGGTTGGTCGGCGGTGTGGTCGGGGTCCGCATTTAGAAAATCTGCCGGCCCAGTCTGGCCGGATTGAATACGACCGGAGTGGGCAAAATGGACGAGAAAGATAGAGACGACAGCCCTTCGGCCTTGCTTGGAGAGGTAATCGACAAGCAGTCCTGGAACGCGCTGGTCGTAACCACGGTACTTCTGTCAACGCTCATGATGTTCATCGACGGCTATGACCTTCACACTATCGCCTTTGCCGCACCTTCCATCATGTCCGAATGGAGTTTATCGTCTGCCGCATTCGGACTAGTGTTCGCGGCGGCCTCCTTTGGAATGCTGGTCGGCGGGATCGTCTTCGGATGGATCGGCGATCGGCACGGCCGCAAACTTGGTTCTCTCGCCGCGCTTGTCGTGTGCGGCTTGGGATCGCTGTCCGTGCTGCACGCGCGCGACGTTAATCTGTTGAGCCTTTGCCGCTTTCTCACGGGGATTGGAATCGGCGGCCTGACGCCGCTTCTTTATGCTCTCAATCAGGAGTTGGTGCCGCACCGATTCCGCGCGACCGTGGTTGCCGTCATCATGATGGGATATATGGCCGGCTCGGCCAGCGGGGGTGCCGTGGCGGCCGCCCTCATGCCTCATTATGGCTGGGAACCGCTGTTCTGGATTGGCGGCGCGTTCTCGCTTCTTCTCGCCGGCGTCGGCTATGTCCTCCTCCCGGAATCGGTCGCGTTCCTTTCCCGGCGGGCGGCCCGAAAGGCGGAGATGGCGACCCTGCTGCGCCGTATCGATCCCACCATCACGCCCGAGACCGTCGCCCGCATCGCGACGATTCCCGATGCGCCGCAAGGCGCCGCATCCCGCGGCCTGTCACCGCTTTTTTCCGGACACCTGTCGACGATCACACCGTTGCTGTGGCTGGCCTATATCTGCAGTTCGGCCACTGTCTTCTTCATGATCAGCTGGCTACCGACGCTTATGCTCGGCGCAGGGCTTTCGAAAGCAGAATCCGCGCTTGGACTGTCTCTCTTCATCCTGGCCGGGTCAATTGGCGGTCTGGTCATCTCCGCCGTCATCGACCGCTTGGGCGTGTCGTCGATCACGGTCATCCCGGTCGTCGGCTGTCTTCTTCTTGCCACTCTCGCGCTCCCCAACCTGTCCTCGTCGGGTTATATGATCGCCGTCGGGATATGCGGGTTTTTCGTGCTGGGCGGACATCAGGGCCTCAACGGCGCCGCAGGCCTGCTCTACCCGAGTCCTGTCCGCGCCTCGGGTATCGGCTGGGCGCTCTCGATCGCGAAGATCGGTTCGATAATCGGCCCGCTCGTGGGCGGCCTATTGCTGGCCGCGGAACTGCCGCGCATGCAGTTGATGATGATCATAGCCTCGCCGCTACCGATTTTCGCCGTCAGCCTGATCCTGCTCGGGATGGCAAAATCGCGCGAGCGGCACGCACGCGCCGCACCCGTCCGGGATTGAAGGACGGGAAGAGTGGCGTCGAACCGGGGCTCGGACCTGGCGCAGCGGCTCCCGCCTTCCTGCTTCGTCCGCCGTCAGGGCTCATGAGACGGATTGGGGAGTTAAGGAAGGGAGGGTTTTGGTCTCATTATCATCGCCAAGGAGTGAAGATGAGCCAGAAAGCCGCAGCATAAGGATCAAAGCCGAGCTGGTTCTGGATGAGTGCGACCAAGCCGTCGATGCCGAGCCGAAAGTCGACGGGCTCGGTGCAGATGAGCCCACGGACATTGCCGCCCGGACCGATCATCGCATGCACTGAAGTGCCGCAATGACGGCAGTCGCCAAGACCGGCTCGGCGCCACGCGCGATCACCACGGACGCGCCGTCCACGTCGAGCGCCACCGCCACTAGCGCCTCGGGCAGCAGCGGCCGGGGAGCTGACGGCACAGGGACGGCCTCCACCTCCGGGGCTGGATCGACAACCGCCGGCAGGAACAGCGGCGCGTCCGCGCCGACCGCTGCACCCTCGCGCAGCTCGCGGCGCCGGCCGCAGCTGCTCTCCGACAATGGCCCGAGCTACATCGCCGGCGATCTCGCTGACTGGCTCGAGGATAGGAAGATCGAGCATATCCGTGGAGCACCCTGCCATCCGCAGACGCAAGGCAAGATCGAACGCTGGCACGAGACGATGAAGAACCGCGTCCTTCTCAAGAACTGCTATCTGCCCGGTGATCTCAAGGCGCAGATCAGTGCCTTCGTCGAGCACTACAACCATAGACGCGGCCATGAGAGCCTGAATAATCTGACGCCGGCCGACGTCTACTTCGGACGCGGTCACGCCATCCTGCTCGAGCGGGAGCGCATCAAGCAGCAAACCATCCAGCAGCGCCGCTTAATCCACCGCCAGAAAGTAGCATAGGATCAACCAGCCAGATGAGCCAAGGCCTCCGCTGAATCAGACCGCCAGCCGTCTCAAATCATTCGACGACGGACAATCGATGCGCGTCTCGGTCTCCGGTACATCCCTCTGCGAGCGAGCGGCGGTGGGGTCAATCTCTTTAGACATGACTTCTCCTTTTCCGGAAGCGGCACCCGCTCCGGCGATTGGCAGTGGCGACGAGAAGGGAATTACCGAGAGAGCAACTGTGTCAGCGTCTGACCAATGGATAGTCCGCCAAGGCTTATCAGGACGACGGCGGCTACTACCAACAAGGTGATCCCAATTCGGATTGCCGACCTCGCAACGATGCGGCCGAGGTATGGACGGGCCGCCGATAAAGTATTTTCCCGAATCCCGCACAATCCATAGCCTTGCTGTTCAAAATGGAAGAATGCGACCGCGGCGGTGCCGCAACGCACAGGAGAGAGGTTATATGAGCAATCGTTTGGAAGCGGTCGTGGCCGATGCCGTCGAGGGCATCCGCGGCGCGCTGATGAAGCACAACGTGACCTTCGAAGAATATCGGCAGGGCATCGGCTACCTCATGAAAACCGTCGAGGCGGGCGAATTGCCGCTTATGATCGATGCCTTTCTGAACACCACCATCTGCCAGATCGAGAACCGCAACTTCGGTGGCAGCACGAGCACGCTCGAGGGCCCTTATTTCCTCGACGACGCGCCTTTCGTCGACGGCGCGCTGAAGACCTATGAGGACGACCGCCACGAGCCGCTCCTGCTGCGCGGCCGCGTGCTCGATCTCGCCGGCGCGCCGGTCGCGGACGCCGTTGTCGACGTCTGGCATTCGACCCCCGACGGCCATTATGGCGGATTCCACAATAATATTCCGCGCGATTTCTATCGCGGGAAGCTGCGCACCGATGCCGCCGGTCAATATGAAGTGCGCACCACCGTACCCGTCGCCTATAAAATCCCCGATCAAGGTCCGGTCGGCGCCTTGCTGGAAGCGATGGGCCGGCACAGCTGGCGCCCTGCGCATGTCCACTACAAGGTACGCGCGCCCGGCTTCCACACGCTCACCACCCAGGCTTATTTCGAGGGCGGCGCATATGTGGACAGCGACTGCTGCGAAGGCGTTCATCCGGAACTGATCCATGCCGATGTGCGCGAGAGCGGCATCAAGGTGATCGAGACCGACTTTGCGCTCGCACCTGCCGTAGCACATACCGCTGCAGCGGCCTGACAGGCACGGATCATGTGCCATGGCCAAGCATCAGCGGGGTTGCCGCCGCCGGGTAAATGCGTCGCGATGAACGAAGGTCTGCCGAGCCTCGCGTTCGGCGATGAAGGGGAACGAATCCGGATCGCCATTTTGCCGGACATCTACGGACCCGGCCCTTTCTACCAGCAACTGGCAACGCACTTGGCGGAGCGCGGCGCATTTGTGCATTTGATGGATCCTTTCCACGATCTTGGACCCTTGCCGGAGATCACCCGCGAGGCGGCGTTCGCCCGCCGGCACCGCGTACGTGATCGCGCCTATGTTGATGCCTTTGCGGATTTCATCGGCGAGCAGCGGATCACCGGCGTTGCCGGCTTCTGCCTCGGAGGTCTTTATGTGTTCGAACTCGCCAGGCGTGGGATCGCGGTGGACCTGGTAAGCCTCTATGGATTTCCGCAAGGGCTGGCGAACGACGATCCGCTGCCCATACCGTTCGACTATCTCGACGGCCTGCCGCATCGCCATGTCGCCCTTTTCGGCGACCAGGACCAATCGCGGCTCTGTTGCAAAGATTGGCGGCAGTCAGAGGTAGGCTGTCGCTCTGCGCCGATCAGGCGGCTGCTGCGAAATGGTGGTTGAGCATGCCCATGGCCTCCGTCAGCGCCGAGGGCCCAATGCCAAAAGCTCTCTCCACAAGGCGCACCTCGCCCCTGATGCCGGGCTGCAGGCACCAGGGGCGAGCCTGTCCTTTGCGCAGGGCTCGCATGACTTCGAATCCCTTGATCGTGGCATAGGCCGTGGGGATCGATTTGAAACCGCGCACCGGCTTGATCAGTATCTTGAGCTTTCCGTGATCGGCCTCGATCACGTTATTGAGATACTTCACCTGCCGGTGGGCCGTCTCCCGGTCCAGCTTTCCTTCGCGCTTCAATTCGGTGATCGCTGCACCATAGCTCGGCGCTTTGTCGGTATTGAGCGTGGCAGGCTTTTCCCAGTGCTTCAGGCCTCGCAGGGCCTTGCCCAGGAACCGCTTCGCTGCCTTGGCGCTGCGGGTCGGCGACAGGTAGAAATCGATCGTGTCGCCCCGCTTGTCGACTGCCCGGTACAGGTAGGTCCACTTGCCCCGCACCTTGACGTAGGTTTCATCCAGGCGCCAGCTCGGATCAAAGCCACGCCGCCAGAACCAGCGCAGCCGCTTCTCCATCTCCGGGGCGTAGCACTGGACCCAGCGATAGATCGTCGTATGGTCGACCGAAATGCCGCGTTCCGCCAGCATTTCCTCAAGGTCGCGATAGCTGATCGGATAGCGACAATACCAGCGCACCGCCCACAGGATCACATCACCCTGGAAATGGCGCCACTTGAAATCCGTCATCGTTCCGTCCGTCCAATCTCCGCCAAGCATGCTCAAGCTTCACGATTTTTGCAACAGAGCCTTCTCGTCGCTGCCGACGTAGTCAATGAGCGACTCGTCTGCCTCATGCCACGCCAGCGCGTCCACGACGACCACTGCTTTAGCAAACGCTGCTGGCCGCCAATCCGGTGAAAAGTCGATCACCGCCGGCGGCAAGCCGTCTTCGAAGAGAACATTGCCTCCGAAATCACCGTGGATAACTTGGCCGTCGGCTTCGACGGGCATCAGACGCTCGATGAGCGGCGCAACTAGGGGAGCCAGCTCGTCGGCGTAAATGGCCTCCTCCTCCCCCCAGGCCATCCGATCGGCGACAGCCCAAGGGTCGGAGCGTCGCGCCATGAAGGCGGGCCTCTCGACGTTACGAAGAGCCACGTGGAAGGCATCCGCCACATCGAGGACCTCAGGCCAGCGGTCAAAATCATGGGCGCCAGGGAGAAGCGTCTGCGCGAACCACCCATCGACGCACCATCCGCCCGTGTGAGCCTCGACGTACTGCGGGACCCTAACTGCGGCGCTGGCGATCTTGGCCAGCACTCCGGCTGACCACTCGGTTTCCTCCGGGAGCGTCGTTCGTTTCAGAACCACATTGCCCACGCGAAACGCCGCGCCCTGACCGCCGGACAGGGCCTCAGCATGTCCGTTCAGTCTGAAAGCCTCGAGGACCGGAGCGGGCGGTGGCTGAGCCATCCCAGCAGCGTAGCACTAGCCCACATGCCGCGGAATCACGACATAGCCTGCTCGCCACCCTTCTGAGACAATGACGAGGTCTGCTCGCCGGAAAGGTGGCTGACGTCTGCTTCAGGTGCCCAGACCAACGACCGTTCACCACCCCACGCGGACGCCGCCGACGTTCGGGTGTCGGTTGGGTGACAACTCTGACCCGCGCGGCATGGGCGGTCGCCCACGGCCGGGCAAGTGTTAGAACCTCCACCGTGTCCTCCATCAAATCGCAACTTAGCCCTCGAATTGTGCTGTGCGGGCGACTTTCAAGCTTCATTATCGGACTGCCCGTCGGGAGCGTGATCTTTGCCAAGGAACCTCATCCTAGTTTCGGGCTGCCCTGGCGTCGGAAAGACGACCCTGGCTCGCCCGCTCGCCAAGGCCCTCGCGGTTCCGTTGATTGCGAAAGACGACATCAAGGAGACGCTGTTCGACAAATTGAACGGAACACCCGGCGACGAGGGCTTCTCACGCCAGATCGGGGGCGCGGCGATGGAGGTCATGTGGACGCTCGCTGGGCGATGTCCAGATGTGATGCTGGAAGCAAATTTCCGGCCCGACAGCGCCTATGAACGGGGGCGAATACTCGCGATGGACGCCAATGTCATCGAGGTGCATTGCCGATGCGACCGAGAAACGATTGCACAGCGCTTCCGAGATCGCGCCGCGGCAGGAGAGCGGCATCGGGCCCACACGATCTCAGAACTGACAATGGACTATGTGGCGCAGTTTGAGCGCCCGATTGGCATCGGGCGCGTCGTTGTCGTCGAGACACTTGGGCCGCTGGATGTCGCCTCAATTGCCAAGGAGATTGATCGCAATTTTCTGCGCAATCCAACCTAGCTCGCCGAGCAACCCGCCCGGATGCGGCTCCCTTGGCCGATGTCTGCTTCCGGGCGTCGGCCTCGTTACCGTTCGCGACCCATGGCGGACGGTCGAAAGGTCAGCTCTGCGGCGAAAGCTCAACCCTCCAGTCAGTTGGCGCCATCCTGAGCATCAAGCGTAAGCGACATCTCGGTTGTCGGCCTCCAACCGAGTTGTTCGTAGAGCCCCCGTCCCTGTTGGGTGGCATGTAGGACCGTGTAGGTGAGACCTCTGCGCTCTGCTTCCAGACGGCAAAGGTCCATCAACCGCTTGCCCAAACCGCGCCGCCGATAGGTTGGTTCGACGTACATGTTCAGGACGTAGCCGCGCGCGCCCTGGTCCGGATGCGATGGGTGGGGCGGCCAGTCGAGCACCATCATCCCCACGCCGGCGATTACTTCAGCGTCCGCGAGGATCAGCCAGCCGAAGTACCGACCATCGGCCAGACGGGGTTCTAACCACGGTCTAAAATTATCAGTCATCGGGGTGACCGCTTCGTCGGTGCGGCCAGAGACTTTGAACATCTCGTGGCGGTGACGGCAGATGGTTTCGAGGTCCTCGGGTTGAACCGGTCGAACCTGGAATTCAGTCGCTGCATCCATGCTGAACTGGAGCGCGATAATGAAAAAACGGGCTCTGTTGCAAACTCTGACACGGTTTCCAAGATTGGGCTCATGTACTGTCAAGGTCAGTTGCGATGAACGATTTCAAAGGACGGCATTTTACCGGCGAGGTCATCCTATGGGCGGTGCGCTGGTATTGTCGATACGGCATCAGCTACCGTGATCTCGAGGAAATGCTGTCCGAGCGTGGGATCGATGTCGATCATACGACGATCTATCGCTGGGTGCAGCGCTACGCGCCGGAGATGGAGAAGCGTCTCCGCTGGTTCTGGCGGCGCGGCTTTGATCCGAGCTGGCGTCTGGATGAGACCTACGTAAAGGTGCGGGGCAAATGGACCTACCTGTACCGGGCGGTCGACAAACGGGGCGACACGATTGATTTCTATCTGTCATCGACACGCAGCGCCAAAGCGGCGAAGCGCTTTCTGGGCAAAGCTCTTCGTGGCCTGAAGGACTGGGAAAAGCCGGCCAAACTCAATACCGACAAGGCACCCAGCTACGGCGCAGCAATCGCTGAGCTGAAACGCGAAGGCAAACTGGCGGCGGAAACCGAGCACCGGCAGGTGAAATATCTGAACAACGTGCTCGAGGCCGACCACGGCAAGCTGAAGATGCTGATCAAGCCGGTACGTGGCTTCAAGTCGATGCCAACGGCCTACGCCACGATCAAGGGCTTCGAGGTCATGCGCGCCCTACGCAAAGGACAGGCCCAGGCATGGTGCCTGCAGCCAGGTATCATGGGGGAGGTGCGCCTGGTTGAAAGAGCATTCGGAATTGGACCCTCGGCCCTGACCGAAACCATGATTATGCTCAATAAGCATTTCGCCAATGCTGCCTAATCCCCCAACTGGGTGACGCCGCGCGGCCGTGCCCCATGTTTGCAACAGAGCCCGCTCCATTGCCATGCGTGCTTTCCGCTTCAAAAGCTCCTCAATGATCGACCGCGTCACTTACGACGACGGCGCCAGGATGCTTGCCAATTCCTTACGACAGACCGGCAATATGTTTACTACGACGTGCCCGACAGCATATCTGAAGAACTGTGCAAGGCCGGTTCGGCAGGCACATTCTTCAACCGGGAGATGAAAGGGCGCTATCGCTGCCGCCGCGATCCTGAGCCGCCGCTTTGGCCCCAACGCCTAATCTCAAAAATCGTCAGGCATCGCCCAGCGCACGATAAACTGACATCAGATGCCGCCCGGCAATGGCGCGCGCGCGGGGCGAGCGCACCGTCTCTTCATTTGTCTCATGCAGCATCGTCAGCATGTCGAGCACCTCCTGTCGTGGCGTTCCCGCTTCAAGAAGGTGCGTGCCTATGAGCGTTAGGAGGTTGCTCCACAAGGTGATTGCACCCTCGGCAAAAGCGGTATCGTCATCATCGTCGTCGTGCGGGCGGATTAGACCAGCCACCTTAAATCAAGCCCGCTTTCGTGCGGGTGATTTCGCAGGAGCCTTGGTGGCAGGCTTCTTCGCACTGGCCTTGGTCGGCGAGTTTGTCGCTGACTTCTTTGCCGCAGGCTTTGAGCCGCCCGAACCCCCGAGAGAATTCTTGAGCGCTGCCATAAGATCGACGACGTTGCTGCCGCGCGGATCGGCGCCGCCCTCATCCGTGTCGATGTTCAGGGTCTTGCCTTTCTTTTTGCGCTCAATGAGGTCCTTCAGCGCGTCAACATAACGGTCATGGAATTCGCTCGCGTCGAATTTCCCAGTCTTCTTGTCGATGAGTGTTGTCGCAAGGTCGAGTAGCTCCTCGTCGGGATCTGCGTCGCCAATGTCGCGAAAATAGCTGGCGGCCTTGTTTACTTCGTCGGCGTAGCGCAGGGTCTCCATCACCATGCCACGCCCGCATGCCTTGATCGACACGACATATTCACGGCCGCGCATCGCCAACTGGCCAAGGCCGATCTTGCGGCTCCGGCGCAGCGCTTCCCGCAACACAATAAAGGCCTCTTCCGCCAAATCATCGGCCGGCACCACGTAATAGGGCTTTTCAAAATAGATCATGTCGATGTCCTGGGCATCGACGAACTGCGTTAACTCCAGCGTCTTCTTGCTTTCCAGTTTAACACCCTCAATCTCCTTCTCGTCGAGCAGGACATATTCGCCCTTGGCATATTCAAAGCCTTTGACGATGTCTTCGACGTTCACTGGGCCGATCCCTGGAACGACTTTCTCATATTTGATGCGTTTGCCCGATGGCTCATGGATCTGATTGAATGCGATGGTCGCGCCGCTCTTGGTCGCGGAATAGATTTCGACGGGAATGGACACCAGCGCCAAGCGAATCTGGCCTCTCCAATAGGGTCGTGCAGCCATGATCAGTCTCTCCGGCTTAGTGGGTGATGAACCACTGGAGCTCGTGCCCGTTCCCTCATTATCCCTCTCCGATGACCGCGTGGCCGGGGCACGGTCATCGCGGAGCTTGCCTTAAGGTGTCAGCGGACTTCCTCGCTGCCGGTTCTGCGTGATCGCTGTCAGGGCCAGCAGCCTTCTATCTCCGTTTCGAGCGAGAAGCTGAGGAATGTGCGGATGACGACGATAGCTGCAAGTGAGCCGAGGCTCGTGAAGGTGAGCGGCGTAGTGACGGTCGACATGATGTCTGTGCCAACCAGAAGTTCCAGGCCAAGCAGAATCTCACGTCCAAGACTGGCGATATCGATCATAGGCCTGACGCCAGTCGCCCCGCACGCCCTCACGCAGGAAATATGCGCTCGCCAGTAAGGTGCCGCCGACGATGAACGCCATCCCCGCGAACTCGATCATTTTTGCGAGGAGATCGATCGCCGCGTGTGTCTGCTCCATGGCCAGTACAAGTCCGGCAGAGACCAAGCTGTTCCCAAAACGCCAGCCATTGTGAGTTGGGCTAGCGTAGCAGCGCTCGTGTGTTCGCCAGATCGTTCCTGATGGTCGTGGCTGCCACGCCACCCTCGCCCATGGCATGGCTGATCTGGTCTAAGCCCTTCGCAACATCTCCAGCAGCGTATAGGCCAGGAACACTCGTGCGTTGGTGCTCGTCCACGATCAAGCAGCCATCATCCGTGCCTTCTGCACCCAGCATCATCGCAAGTTCCGACCGGATCACCGATCCTAGAGCCGGATAAACGCTGTCATAGGCGACTGACCCCTGCGGTGTCGGGACGAGGATCCGGTCACCGTCTATGCAAAGGGGGTTACACGGGCCATCGCACATCTTCACGCCCGCCTCTTCGAGACGGCCATGCTGCTCGGCGGTCAGGTCGTGTTCGCCGTCAGGTGCGATCAAAGTCACGTCAGCACTATACATACGCAGGAACAGCGCCTCTTCCGCGCCGTGCCCTGTCGTTCCAATCACCGCGACCTTCCGATCGGTAATTTCATAGCCGTCGCAGATGGGGCAGTAGCGCAGCATTCCCCGTTCTAGAGCAACGTCGTGGATTTCTGGCGCGATCGGGGGCCGGTTGTTCACGACCCCGGTTGCGAGAAGGATGGTGCGCGTGCTCCAGTGCTCCTGTCCGACAGAAGCGATGAACATATCGCTTTCCTGCGCCAGCTTCTCGACCAAACCGTTGCTGACATGACCGCCAAAATCCGCTGCCTGTTCGCGCATCCGCGCCAGCAACTCCTTGCCAGAAATCCCCCCGGGATAGCCGGCGTGATTGCGTATGTGTGGGATCATGGCGGCACGGCTATGGCCCGCATCGATGATGCCGATCCTCAAGTGAAAGCGCGCGAGATAGATCGCCGCCGTAAGCCCTCCAGGGCCGGCACCTATTATAAGACAATCCATATTTTCGGTCATGGTGAACCGGTTCCTTCGCCAGATGATCTACACGGCAGCGCCTCTGTGATGGAGAAGTTCCATTCTCCGCATCGGCACCCGTTGACAGCGGTTCTTGAACGCTCGAGTTCAACCTCGAGTTGGCTAGCCGCTTTTTCAGCGATTTGGCATCGAACAGCTCAGCCTCGATCGCTTGCGAGCCGCGCCACCCAAGCTGGGTTGGTGCGGAGGCAGAAGCGCTGCTCTACCAGCACCGATTGCGCGTGTCGCGGCCGATCCAGCCCTCTCCGGCAGCCTCGCACAGCGGGGCGCGGCAGGCCTGCGTTGCGGGCGGCTCCACGGCTCTCCATGTACCGATCCAGTTATGGCGTTCGAATGAGTTCCCATGCGGAACAACTGTTTGCGCAAGACGGCGCGCACGCGGCGACCTGGCGCATCTTCGATAATACAGCCCTCGTCAGCGGCAATCAGTGACGCCTTGGCTTTATCCGACGCCGTTGAAAAGATCAGCAGCACCTTGCGCTGACGATATGAGAATGACGCTGCCAGTCCGGCGTTGGAACTCTCCTGATCACGAGCGCTTGATGGCCGAGGGCTAGAACTGTGAGTGGGTTTACTTATGCGCCTTGCGCCGATCCTCGGCCAGTCTACTTGTTGCATGCGGTGGTAACGATGGCCCTAATTGACGGCAGCAGTCAGGCCGCGTTTGAAAGCAGCTTGCGGCCGCCCGGCGCGATATAGGGCCGAAGGATCGTATCAAGTTGGAGGCGGCGATCCTTGAACACCAAGTTCGCATGTCGCCAAGCCCGATAATCGCCGGGAATATGAGAGGCTGGTGCGGCACGGTATGGACGGCCTTACGGCGCCCGCCATTGCCGCGCAGCTCAACAAGGATATTGACCGCGTTAACAGGAAGGCAGCGGATGCCGTGTTCGATGCAAAGCGGGCGCTGAAGGAGCGTTGAAGCGACGCATTTCGTCACGGGCTACCGCCCAACGTTCCCGAAGTTGCTGGCTCCCAATAATGAGAGCAGGGTGAGTGTGAGGATCGCTGAGACCAGCAGCGATACGGGGCAGCAAGCTTATTGGAAAAGAGAAAGAACGTCACCGCTCCCAGTGTCACGGATTGGAAAAGGCTGTCACCCGCATCGACCGCCGTTTCCCAACCGTCAATCCCGACGAACGCAGCGACGCTTGTGAAGTTGCTCGGAAGTGTGGAAACAAAGCGGCGCGTCAACGTTGCGCAATGGCAACAAGGAGGAGAGGCTTATGCGATGGTTCGCTTTTCTCATCACTGTGACTGGCGCAGCATCGACCGTTCAGGCTCAACTGCCTGCCGCCAGCCCGGTCCTGACGCCCGATGAGACCCTGCTGGTCGTCAGCGGAGAAGGGCAAAGCCGCCGCATCCCTGATGTAGCGGTATTTTCAGCAGGGGTTGTCACCCAGGGCAGGACGGGAGGCGAGGCGCTCGGCGCCAATGCAACACGCATGAACGAAGTCGTAACCGCCCTCAAACGTGCCGGCATTGCGGATCTCGATATTCAGACCTCGGCGCTCTCCTTGCAGCCGCAATATTCCAATCCCGAGCAGGAAGCCCAGATCAGGGCAAGGATTACGCGCGAGCCCTATATCCCGCCAGCACAGCTCCAGGCACCGCGGATCATCGGTTATGAGGCGCGCAACAATGTGCAAGTACGCGTCCGAAAATTGGGGCAGATGGGCCGCATCATTGACACCCTGGTCCAAGCTGGCGCGAACCAAGTGGACGGCCCCTCCTTCACGCTCGATGAACCCAAAGCGGCGCTCGACGAGGCACGCGCAGAAGCGGTTCGCGAAGCGCGCTCTCGCGCCGAGCTTTACGCGCGAGCGGCTGGTCTTCGCATTTCCCGTATCCTCTCGATCAGCGAAGGCGGCGGCTATTATCCGCAGCCGATCGTCGTCACCGGGCGCATGGGGGGAGCACCGCCCGCTCCCCCACCACCACCGAGTCCGGTCGCGCCGGGCGAGCTGATGCTTGGCGCGACGGTTTCCGTTCAGTTCGCGCTCCGGCCATAGCTGTAAGGCTTACCACGGGCATGGAAAATGGCTTAGCGGCGTCCTTGCTTGCGTTCGCCTCTGCGGCGATCCAGCGACACGGGCCGATCAGGATATTTTCTGCGCTCCAGGCAAGTCGCAAGACGGGTTTGACATCCCAAACACCGGCCTTATGCCATCGCACAAAGCGGTTGTAGCAGGTGGTTCGCGGTCCGTAGCGCTCGGTAGATCGCGCCACGGGGCACCGGTCCGGTCGCCCCCAAAAGTTCGAAGCCGCGTCGTCTCCGTCAAACGGGATGTCAGCCAATCCGCCACGCCGGACAATATGGGCCAGCCCGTCTCGCGCAAATAGCGGACATCGCGCACCGCCTCGACATGGAGCGGAAGGCACGCGGGACATGCAGCGACACGTGGGCCGCATGCGCCGCGCCCGATGCGGGGCCGGGTGTTGCTTCCTCGCCCGAACGTGGCGCTGCCTCCCAAGGGAAACGCAGTCCATCCTTGTTGTCGAGCATCGCATACATGCGCGCGGCATCGAAATGTCGGGCGCGAAAGCCCAGTAGGCTGCGCGCCGCATTGGCCTAGACCAACAATAGGGGCGGGACGCAGAAGGCGTCGCGCCACGGCGCGCCGGAACGCAGCACCCAGAAGATGCCGTCCAGCACGCGGCGGTCATCGACGCGCGCTACACCTTCGGGCTTATGCGGCAGCAGCGGCTCGATCACGCTCCTCGCTGTCATATGGCAGTTTTCTTAAAACGGCCCGCATAACGTCGCTCTTCAAATGAGCGCACGCCACGTCCCGTTAATGGTTCACGACCTAGTGAAAATCCGGATCAGCGTCATTGTTGCCGATAGTAAGATGTGGACGAGGGCTACCGTCGTCCAACAGAAGACGGGAAGGCCGGTTGAGTTTGAGCTGATAGACGATGCTCGCACCAGCCTTCTCAAATGGCTCGAATTGCGTGGCGGCTCACTCGACGATTACGTATTTCCAAGCCGCACCGACCATGCCACCCACATTAGCACCCGGCAATATACCCGTCTGGTAGATGAATGGGCGACGGGAATCGGCCTCCCTAGCGAGGATTATTGAATACATTCGCTGAGGCAGACAAAGGCGTCGATCATCTAAAAGGCAACCGGGGACCTCCGTGCTATCTAGACACTGCTGGGGCACACCAAGGTTGAAAGCACAGTCCGACATCTCAGCGTCGATGTGGAGGATGCCTTAACTCTCGCAGAATGCACGGCACTCTCGGTCGGCTGGCTCCTCGGGGTCGGGGGGGCAGAAACGGTTCAGCGGCATCGCCATGATTTCGGCTAGCCGTTTCGGAGCCGACGTTCCCATTGTGCTGTCTATGGAAGGGTTGAAGAAAGTAGGGCAATGTTGCTCAAAGCTGTCTGCGGCCATCCAAGGCGATCGCTACGATTGAAATTGCATCGGAGAATTTTGTCACACCGCATTTTCTCATGATGCGTAAGCGGTATGTCTCTATCGTTCTGACGCTAAGATGCAGTTCATTGGCCGCGGCTTCATTGCTCTTGTTGGATTGGATTAACCTTAGCATCTCTAGCTCTCGCGTTGTAAGTTTTTTCAACAAAGAGTCCGCGCAATCTCTCTGCCTCTGGATATCTTCTCTCGACGCTAGGAGGACAGATGCTTGATCTATGACTTCCAGCAGCATTTCCTTTGAAAAAGGCTGCTCGAGGAAATCATCAGCGCCTACTTTGATAACCTGAACTACTGTCTGAATATTGACATTCTCCGCGGTAGTCACCACCGGAATATCTTTCCGCCTCCCTAGCAATTGCGCCAGGACATCAACCCAGTTGTCCGCAAGATGCAAATCCAAGATTGCTACACCTGCGGGAAGGTGATTGAGGGCTTCAAGAAAGTCGCTGCCGGATGAAAATGGCGTCGGATGATATTGCTCTGCGCGAAGAGTCTCCACCAGGTTTCGGCGGATGCGAGCGTCTTTCAGGACGACATATACAGGACATTTTGCGCCCATCGCGAACGACTTATTCTCCTCCCCTCACGCGCGTAACGCATCATTGCAGAAATGGTTGCCACACCTACGCTTTTCTGGACTCCGCTTTCGAAAAACACACCCATCATTCCGCCGCTCGACGATGCACGCGGCCCATGCGCACGCCCCGCCCACGGCTTTTGACCAGGAGCCGCGTGGCTTCTCTCAGGGCCGGGGTTTCAATCATCATGCCTTCGACGGAAAGATTGCGGATCGTGCCAACCATGACGGGCGCTGAAGTAACGATCGTAGCAGTCATGTCCACTGAAGTACGGGTTTTTCCTGGATGGGTCATTAGGAGACACTTGGTTGATTAAAGTGTCATGCCCACCGAGCCAAAGCAGCGGCGCTTCCATCGGTAAGCCGCACTGGCCGCCGATCGTCCAGCGGACTTCGGGGGTGAGAAAATCCGTCGCATTGATGCTGATATGCCCCTGATCACGTAAGCTCAGACGGGGTAGAGCGACGCCGATTTGAACACCGTCCGCCGAGGATGACGGCGCAGGTCTGCGCCACCCTCAGTTGTCCTGAAAGCCTCGATTTTCTGTTCGAACATTGCGGCCCTCCGATTTTGAGAGGGGCGCTAGCGCTGCGAGCCTAAGGATCAAGAGCATGCCGGCGTCGTATTTTTACGACCGCTGAGCTGTGCGCCTGTTAACCACGCGGAGTTAAAAGGGAGTTCTTCGATCGGTCATTTCCTCCCCCGAAGGAATGGCTGCCGGTAAAGACGAGGCGCACAGAACGGTCCCCACCATGTGCCTCGTCTTTACTCCTTTTGTACGAATCTTCTATAGCGTTCGCATGTTTGAGCGATGGTTTTATATCAGCACCAGCCGCTGGGGCGCCGCGCAAGTTGATGAACAAATACGAACCATCGTCGATGTCTCAAGACCGCGCAACAGGTTACTAGGGGTAACGGGGGCGCTTCTGTTCACTGGACGCCGCTTCGCGCAATATCTTGAAGGCTCGCCCGCTGCCATAGCCGAGCTCAAGCAAAGTATAATTAGAGACGTTCGACATGAGGATGTTCGAACGATTGCATCTGGACCTTACGACGTCCGGCGGTTTTTGACCTGGTCTCTTGCTTATGCCGGGCCTTCCCGATTCATTGCAAATATGGTGGAAGACGCGCTTGATGACGAACTTCATGGTAATATCGACAGCGTTGAACCTTTGGCTGAAGTGCTTGCTGGCTTCGCGGTCGAGGGACATAGCTGACGCGAGGGCGCTGGCCGCATACCAGACGTAAGAAGGCGGCCGCGTAGTTCGGGGAGGTGCTGATCAACCGCTCTTCAACGCGGCTCTGACGGACGTCAATTTTTACCCCCCATCGATAAGCTGACGGTCAGCAGCTGAAAACCTGATTTTGGCTCTTGAGCGGCAAGGGAGCGATTCGAAAAATACAGGTGAATTCAACACCGCGTCAGGCCGTCATTCCCTTCCCGCTTGGCGGTTGGAATGACCGATCGGAATGGACTGACCGTCGATTGTTCATGATCTGGTCGTATCGATGCTCTGCAACCCCGTAGAATGGGCCGCAATAAGTCTCAAGCCCCTGCCTGTCCCGAATGACCACCAGCCCCCGCTGCGCGCGTACCCATCCTTCGCCTTCCAGCCTGTGGATCGCGTGGGTAATGCTCGCGCGCCGGACGCCGAGCATAAGCGACATATTCTCATGCGTGAGCGGCATCTCGTCGACACCTACCCGATCATGGTACATCAACAATTTGCGCGCCAGCCGGGTCTGCACGTTCGCCCGCACGCTGGCGCTGACCGTAAGGCTCATCTGCGCTATTTGCGTCTGCACATAACGCAGCAGATAGGTGCGCAGCATCTCGCTGGATCGCATGACTTGGAGGAGATCTGACCGCGTGATGACCAACGCGCGTCCCGCAATCTGGACATAGCTGTCACGCTGCGGAACAAGGTCAGCGACGAGCGTGCTCGCCCCGATCATACCCTCTCGACCGATCAGGCCCACCTCTATGGGGTCCCGCAGGTCGCCGGTCTCGAGCAGCGAGATCACCCCTGATTCGATGAAGTAAATATTTTTTGAACGAGAGCCGGTGCGTTCGAGATAAGCCTTTGCCGGAAGTTCTTCGGGATGAAGATCACGTGCTATTATCTGTCTATCTTGCGGCGCCATGCCGACCAGCAGGTGATTGCATGTCTTTGCAATACTGGCGTTGCCTTGCATGGCGCAGAGCCCCTCCTGTAGCGGCGGTGCCCGTCGAATCCTCGGCGGCATCTCTCGTTTTCAACCATTTATAAGCTCTGGGCGCGAAATTCGTTGCATCTTCGTACGGGAAAATACCTGGCGTATAGGGATTACCTCCATGGGATGATCTCGCGGCATTTCCATTGGACGGCGTCTCGACACTGCAGTATTGTACGATATCGTACTGAGTTTTGGTCTTCCGAAGAACTCAGTCCTATGTCTAAAGGGGAACAGAGAAAGCTCTGCTGGTGAGCATAAAGCCAAAAATATTACCGATCCGTTCGATTATGGATTTGTGATCATTCAGCATTGACTTGTACCGGTGAGAGGGTGCTGACATTTGACTGTGAGAAAAGAGAAAGCTGACAGGCTTCGTGGTAAATCAGTACAATCTTCTGGCTTGGTGCATAGATCGGGGGCAATTTCTGAATCCCGTCCGCGAGATCCGGTGACCGCTATGTCGGCAAAGATGCTGCACGAGCGCTTCTGGGCTGTGGCGGACGGCGCCGCAGAGTAGGCAGTCCGCGGACCGTTTTAGGGGGTCGCGCTCGGCAAGGTCGATGGCCTTGCCAATCGTACAACCCACTCGCCCGTCATTGACGATCTTCAGAGGCGACCCGAGAGTCTTCACCAGAAGACTCTCCACTCGGGCCGGCAATTTGCCGGCCCGCCTTTTGGCCTGCAGGGATCATGGCCGCCCCGTTTCAATGAGGAACTGGGCCTTTCAAGAGTAACCGTCTGTTTTTTGAACATTGATGCGGAGGGCTTATTATGAGCAGAGTTGCAGTCGTTACCGGAGGCACTCGCGGTATTGGCGAGGCGATCAGTCTGGCGCTGAAGGAAATGGGCCATGCCGTTGCCGCCATCTATGCAGGCAATGAGGGGAAGGCGCAGGCGTTCTCGGACCGGACCGGAATTGCGACTTTTAAATGGGATGTGGGGAATCACCAGGCGTGCTTGGACGGCTGCGCGGCTGTCAACGAAGTCCTGGGGCCGGTGGACATCGTGGTCAACAATGCCGGCATCACGCGTGACGGCGTGCTTTCCAAGATGAGCTTCGATGACTGGAACGAAGTCCTGCGCATTAATCTGGGTGGCTGTTTTAACATGGCCAAGGCCGCCTTTGGTGGAATGCGCAACCGCGGTTGGGGCCGTATTGTGAACATCGGCTCAGTCAACGGCCAGTCGGGTCAATATGGCCAGGTAAACTATGCGGCTGCAAAGTCGGGCATCCACGGCTTTACCAAGGCGCTCGCGCAAGAAGGTGCAAAATATGGCGTTACGGTGAACGCGATCGCGCCGGGCTATATCGACACGGACATGGTGGCCGCGGTGCCGTTACCGGTTTTGGAGAAGATCGTGGCCAGGATCCCTGTCGGCCGCCTCGGCCAAGCGCAGGAGATTGCCCGTGGGGTCGCATTCCTTTGCAGCGATGATGCGGGGTTTGTCACCGGCAGCACTATGTCCATCAATGGCGGCCAGCACATGTATTGAACAGCATTCCACCCTAGAGCGACATATGCAGAGGGCATCGGCCATTTTGCGGCTGACCCGCTGAAGCAGATGGTCCGCAGTCGGAAGTTAAAACCGGGGCGCTGAACGACCAAGTAGGGTCGACGACAGAAGGCGACATCTGAGACAAAGTTGCCGTTAGCGGGTGCCGCTGCGAACGTCAGCTCTTTATCTATAGCGGGCATTCATACGCGCGCAGGGTCTGGTGAAATTAGCAGCGGCTGGCGGTGCGTCAGTGCGAATACCGGGTACTGAACTGAGTAGACGCGGTTTGGAGCGCGATGACCGCAAAGCTCATGGATAACGCTAGTGATCCCGACATGTCTTGCACGCGCTCGGCTTTCCTGCCTGCGGCTTGACATTCACCAACAAGTCTCGTTATCTGTACGATGCCGTTCGATTTAAATGATGGAAATTGGGCTGTTGCTGACGGCCAAGTACAAACAGTGCGGCCGCGAAGGGGATGGAAGCTTGGCCGTTGGACAAAAGGTTTATAGGCCCGCGAACATCTTGCGGGACATGCGACGCCGGAACAACGGCGGGGAATCCTGCCCCCCGCGTAGGCCGTCAGGGCGCTGCATTGCCCTTGTAACGATGCTGTTTCTCCACCCTGCTTCTCTAAATGCGCAAGATATTCTGTATGCTCAGGACCAGCGCAAGGCGGTAGAGGCAAAGTCCGTAATACGTGGCCGATGGTCTAATCCAGATCTTTCTCCGGACCTTCGCGCCGATGCAGCGCTGGCCGCGATGACGCACCAGGAGAAGATTGCCATCCTGAACGCGGACCCGATTGGCGCGCCCCGCCTTGGCATCCCCGCAATCAAAGAGACCGATGCGAGCCTTGGCGTTGCGAATATCGGGAACATGCGAAAGGGATTTGTCGCAACGGCTTTGCCAGCTTCGCTGCTTTTAGGCTCATCGTGGGACCCTGACCTGGCCTTCCGGGGCGGCGCGATGATTGGATCGGAAGCGCGCGCCAGCGGCTTCGGCATCCTCCTGGGAGGGGGTGCAAACCTGATCCTCGACCCGCGCGCGGGGCGCAACTTCGAATATATAAGCGAAGACCCGCTGCTCACGGGCGTGTTAGCCGGTCGATCGATTGCGGGTATTCAGAGCAACAAGATCATTTCGACGCTGAAGCATTTCGCTCTCAACAACCAGGAAACCGGCCGGGCCGTCTACTCGGTCGAAATGAACGAACAGACCATGCGCGAAACCGAGTTGCTCGCTTTTCAGATCGCGAACGAGATCGGCAAGCCCGGTTCGGTCATGTGCTCCTACAACCGTGTCAACGGCGTCTATGCCTGTGAAAACAAGTTCCTGCTTCTGGATGTCTTGAGACGGGACTGGGGGTACAAGGGCTTTGTCATGTCTGACTGGGGCGCGGTCCACTCGACCGAAGCGCTGGTCAACGGCCTGGACAAGAAGTCGGGCGGCAATATCGACACCAAGCTATTCTTCAGCAAAGAATTGGAGCCAAAACTCGCAGACGGCACCATCCCCTATGCTGCAGTAGACACTGCTGTGCGCCGGATACTGCGCACGCTCTTTGCCAGTGGGTTGGTGGATGCTCCGCCGGTTCAAGGCACAATCGACTTTGATGCTCACGCAGACATCGCCCAGGCCGCAGCTGAAGGCGGCATGGTACTCTTGCGGAACGAAGGAAATCTTCTGCCTCTCGCCCGCACGGCAAAGCGTATCGCCGTCATCGGTGGCCATGCAGATATTGGCGTTCTGTCTGGGGGCGGCTCTTCGCAGGTTGTGCCCGTCGGGGGTTTCGCCCTCGAAATTCTCCACAAAGGTCCAATCAAGCGTAGCTACGGTGGGACCGCGCCTCTGGCAGCCTTGCGCGGCGCTTTTCCGGGCGCGCAAGTGGACTATGCTGATGGCAAGGATGTCGCTGCCGCCGCCGATCTGGCGCGCAAGGCCGATGTGGCGATCCTGTTTGCCGAGAAATGGTCGAACGAGTCTGACGACAATGTCGATTTGTCACTCGGCCAGGGCCAGGACACGTTGATCGATGTAGTGGCTGCCGCCAATCCACGCAGCGTCGTCGTCCTCGAAACGGGCAACCCTGTTCTTATGCCTTGGGCTTCAAAAGTGCCCGCCATTCTGGCTGCATGGTATCCGGGTCAACGCGGTGGGGCGGCAATAGGGGCGGTTCTCTCCGGACAGGTTAACCCATCAGGCCATCTTCCTGTGACCTGGCCCGCCGGGCTGGAGCAGCTGGCGTTGCCCGTCCTTCCCGGTTCCAATGTACCTCGCGCCAATGCCGAGGTTCGTCGGGCGTTCGGCTTTCAGGCAGACAGAATGCCCTTTGACCTCGAATATCCGGAAGGCTCCGACATCGGCTATCGCTGGTTCGAGAGAACCGGCGCGAAACCGCTGTATCCCTTTGGCTATGGCCTCAGCTATTCGGCATTCCGCTATGACAGCTTGAAGGCGACAGGGGGACGCCAACTCAAAGTGACGTTTCGCGTAACCAATATCGGGAGTCGTGATGGGGCAGACGTTCCACAGGTCTATGTTTCGCCACCGGGACGCACCAAGCGCCTGGTTGGTTGGGGCAAGCCCTATCTGAAAGCTGGAGAATCGACGATGGTGACCGTCACCGCCGATCCCCGGCTGATCGGGCAATTCGACCGGAAGTTACAGAAATGGATCATTCGTAAAGGACAATATGGGGTCGAACTTGCCCACGATGCTGGAGACACGGTTCAGTTCTCACATGTCGCAATGAACCAACGCGAGGTTCGTCCCTAGCTATCGGACGAACCGAAATAATAGCAGATCAGGAGAGAGATAATGTGGAATCGGCGAGACATTGTCAAAGCAGGCGCGGTGTTGACAACAGCGACTGCTCTGGGCCGTCCGGCCTTCGCTCAAGATAGCAGCGAAAAGGTAACCGTCGATCTGCGACGCGAAATCGGTCCGCTGGATCATGTCTGGTCGCGCTGCGCCGGATCCGATCGCGCCGCCATGACCTTGCGTGAGGAATGGCGCAGAGATCTGGAACGCTTTCACAAGGAAGCGGGGCTGGAGCGCGTCCGCTTCCACGGCATCTTCGCCGATGAGCTCGGCGTGTGGTACACAGGCGCGAAGCCCAATTTCCAAAATGTAAACGCCGTCTATGACGGTATCCTCGCGCGCGGCGTACAGCCTTTCGTGGAACTCAGCTTCATGCCGCGCAAGCTGGCCAGCGGGACGAGGAAGTTCGGCTTCTACGGCGCGAACATCACGCCGCCCAAGTCGCTTGACGACTGGTCCGCCTTCATCACCACCTTCGTCCAGCATCTCGTGGACCGCTATGGCCGCGAACAGGTGCGCCAATGGTATTTCGAGGTCTGGAATGAACCGGATCTGGTCTTCTTCTTCTCCGGAACGCAGGCTGATTATTTCCAGCTCTACAAGGTGACCGCTGCCGCCGTGAAGTCGGTCGATCCTGCGTTCAAGGTCGGCGGTCCATCCACTTCGGCTGTCCAGTGGGTCGACTCCTTCCTCGCCTTCTGCGCCGCCAATGACTGTCCCGTCGATTTCGTCAGCACGCATCTTTACGCTGGCGATGATCAGAAGCGTGTCTTTGGCCAGGATCGCGGGCTCAAGCAAAATCAAGTGATCCCGGCCGCGATGCAGATGGTCCGCCGCCAAATAGACGCGACCCGCTACAAGGGGGCGGAGCTTTGGTTGTCCGAGTGGTCATCGGACAGCCCGGCGATGATCGCTCATGTCATCACCAACTGCCTGCCCTATTGTCATTCCATGTCGCAATGGACGATGAGTAGCTCCTACGAGGAAACCGGAGTGCTGGACTTCATACTGAAGGAAGGCGATAATGGCTGGGGCATGCTGGCGCGCGGCAGCATCGCAAAGCCGCAGTTCAACACCTATAAGCTCATGAACCGCCTGGGTACGCGCCGTCTGGCATCGACCGGCCCGGCGCTCGCTTCGCGCACGGCACAGGGTGCTTCAGTTATGGTATGGAACCTCGCCGATGTGCAGCAGGCGGCAGGCATTCCGGGGATGAGCAGCACACGTACCGTTTCGGGCGTGCCCAAGTCACTCGACATCGCCTTCCGTGGCGCCGCCGCCGGGGCAGCTGCTCGGATTAGCTATGTCGATATGGAACGGGGCTCACCCTTGCCAATGTGGCGTAAGCTCGGCTCACCACAATATCCCACGCCCGCGCAGGTCGAACAGATCCGCGCTTCGGCCGAAATCGCCGCCCCCGAAACACGGCAACTCGGGAAAGGCGGCACGCTCTCGATCGACCTGCCGCCGGAAGGCATTGCGCTGATCCAGCTGGTTGAAGGCTAGGCAACGGCCCCTTCAGTTCCGTTCCGGTCTTTGAAGCGCGGCAGGTCAAGGAAGGTGTGGATCGATGGGCCACAGCGCATGGCGGGTAGACGACGAGCAGCTTTCGGCAGGTGAAGCCATGGAAGCTCATCCGCTGCTTCCACCTCTGGTAGTCGATCTGGCTCGATCAAAAGGGATGAAAGTTGAGGATTATGACAGAGATAACGCGGCGAAACTTGTTATCGGCTGTTCCCCATGGTGCGGTAGCGATGGCTCTGGCCCCCGTGTCGGCGTCCGCGCAGCCGATCCCATCATCGGCCTCGTCCGCTAATCGGTCCTTCCTGGAAAAGGCCGATCAATTAAAGCCAAGACTTAACGAGTTTGTTCAGACGCCGCTCGGCTTGGTAAGTCCCGTGAAGGATGCGGCACAGGCGCTAGGTTGGCGGATCGAGGAAGCCGGAGATGCAGAAGCAATCGCATCCCGCGTGCTGAAGAAGAAAGGCGATAACCTCATCATCGACTTTGGGGGGCATCGCGCCGGCCACCTGTCCTTCGACATCGAGAGTATCGGCGAACCGATAGGCGCGCCTGTCCGGCTCCGCTTCACCTTCGGTGAAGTCATTCCCGATATAGCAGAGCCCTTTTATCCCTACAAAGGATGGTTGTCCGAAAGCTGGCTTCCAGAAGAGATCGTGACAATAGACATTGTCCCTTCATCTATCCGTTTGCCAAGGCGCTATGCCTTTCGTTTCGTGAAGATCGAACTTCTCGGCTTACCGATCGGGCGTAAGATGGGGTTTCGTAATGTCCGGGCGCATGCCCTGACATCGGCCACGGGAACGGTGCCCGCTCTCCCGAAGCGATTGCCGGCAGACCTCCATGAGATGGACCGCGTGGCCGCTGCGACCCTGCGCGACTGCATGCAGACTGTTTTTGAGGATGGCCCACGGCGTGATCAGCGGTTGTGGACTGGCGATCTTCGGCTCCAGGCGCTGACTAGCTATGTGACCTTTCCCAACAACGATCTTGTAAGGAGATCCTTATATCTCCTCGCGGCCTTTCCTCGCGAGGATGGCCTGCTGCCGGCCAACATCTTCGAATATCCGCACCCAACGCAGGCGCCGGAATTCATGATGGATTACAGCGCGCTCTTTTCGGTCACCCTGGCCGATTATGTCGCCGCCACCAACGATGTTGCATTCGGTATTGAGCTCTGGGACGCTGCCCTCAGGCAAGTTCGTGTTGTTGGTGAAATGATCGGCGAAGATGGTGAGATAAGCCTTCCGAAGGGCACCTTGGCCTTCGTCGACTGGAATCCGCAGCTTAACCGCGACGCGGCGCTCTACGCCATCTACATCTATGCCTTGAAACATGTGAGGGCGTTGGCCGAAAAACTCGGTCGTCCGGCAGACGTCAGCGATTTTCCCGACAAGATTGTCCGCGCGGAGGCGGCCGCGATAAAAGCCTTCTGGTCCCCGGAGCTGAAGCTTTTCATGAGCGGAAGCAAGCGACAGATATCAATGGCCTCCCAGGCATGGATGACCCTTGCAGGCGTTGGCACACGCAAAATGCAGTCTGCCGCCCTCCTTAACGCACTTCGTCACCCCGACGCCGTTCAATCCCGCACCCCTTACCTGACCCATTATGTCACGGAGGCTCTGTTCGTCGCTGGCCACAATTCAGAGGCCCTGAAGATGATGCGGGCCTATTGGGGTGGCATGCTGATAGCCGGAGCTGACACGTTCTGGGAAGCTTACGCACCGGACAACCCTCGCGTAGCGCCGTACAACGACTTTCATGTGAACAGCTTTTGTCATGCGTGGAGTTGCACGCCTTCCTATCTCTTGCGCAAATACGCGCGTCAGATCGGATGATTGCCTCTGCTCGAGTAATGACGCGACAGCATTCGGTTAAGGCCTGTCAGGCATAAGTATTGAGGATTCGATCATGAAGCTGTCCCGTCGCGAAGCATGCATCTTGCCCATGATGGCAGGAGCGGCCTGGAGCCTACCAAGCATAGCTAAGACGCGTCATAGCCGTTCACGTCCAGCCTTTATCGGCAATCCTCTTCGCTTGCCTGCAGGCGTGTGCGATCCGCAGGTGCGCATCTACGACGATGTCGCCTGGCTCTATGCGACGCATGACGCCAATCCCTCTAACACCGACTTCACCATGAACGACTGGCAAATCTGGCGAAGCGATGATCTGGTAGATTGGCAGATGAAGGGAACTCTTCGTCCCGAGCAAACCTATTTTGGCAAGCCTAGCACCCAGTGCTGGGCTACCGACGCCACACGTCGAAACAGCAAATATTACCTTTATTTCTCGATGGGGCCCGAAGATATCGGTGTCGTCGTCAGCGAAAACCCTGCTGGACCTTGGCGCGATCCGCTAGGGCAGCCACTGATTGCCAAGGGGCAGGTACCCACCGAATCCCGTGATCCGGGCATTCTTCAAGAGCTCGACGGAACCAGCTACATCGTGTTCGGAACATTTAACTTTTACATCGCTCGTCTAAACGATGATATGATATCCCTTGCTGAGACTCCTCGGCGTCTTCAGGTCATGAACGGGGAAGGCCCTTATGGCAAGGGGGCGACCGACGACAAGCCCTTCCTGCATCGCAGGGGTGCGCTCTATTACCTGTCATGGGGCAGCTATTACGCCGTGGGTACTACGCCTTACGGGCCGTTTGCATGTAAGGGCGCGCTGTTGTTTCCCGAGAATGTCGATGCCACTTTCCGCGACGATAGTGCTATGCGGGGCCCGTACGCACCAAAATTCCGACCCAAAAATTGGCTGAATTTCGATCGGCACGGCTCCTTCTTTGAATGGCGCGGTCGATGGTTCTTTGCCTGCAATGATCATTCGCAGAAGAATACGTCCCCGTTCTTCCGCCGGAGCGTGATCTGTGACGTCGAATATAATGGCGATGGAACGATCGCTCCTTTGAAGCTGACTGCTCAAGGAGTCAGAGTACCCTACGCTTGAGCAGCGGCTTCCGTCTAAGACTGTAGCCGCTGATCGATGGACAGTGGGTTCCGTGCGGCCCAAATGAAAGGTTCGGTGTCCAGAAGGGAAAGTGGGCGGGCAAGAACCCAGACCGACACATCGACGGTCAGATGGCGAATAATAGTCCCTTTTGCTCGGGCAGTTTTTCGGCCGGTCGCAGCCCGGCGACGGGCGTGTCGGGGATCTGCCGGGTCGCGTTCTGCCGACCCACCGGTTACGACGGACGGCAGCGGGTTCGGCGCGGTCCAGAACACCCGCAGCTCGTACAGCGAAAACTTTGCGCCGTTAGGGCTGTGCAGGTTGGATGCGCACGAAGCGGGCTGGCCCCTGGGGCATCCCGTCGATGCTGCCGGTGACGGTAGGAACGCCGAACAACGGCGGCGCGGTCATCACCGCGGGTGGCGTGCTGTTCATCGCCGCGGCGACCGACGACCTGATTCGCGCGATCGACCTGCGCACTGGCGAAACGATCTGGCAGGATGTTCTGCCGGGAGGCGGGCAGGCCACGCCGATGACCTATGAAGTAAACGGCAAGCTATATCTCGTCATCATGGCTGGCGGCCACCACTTCATGGAGACCCCGATCGGGGATGCAGTGATTGCCTATGCGCTCCCCGACTAGAGTCGCTGCTCTACTGAGGGGAATGCCGGCCTTCGGCACCCCCGGATCTATATGCCGCCACGCAGCGGCGCTGCTGATCGCTGCGGCGCTGCCTCTGGCGATGCCCGCAGCGGCACAGGAAATGATCCCCGTGCCCGCCCGGCGGAGACGCAATCGGCCGCTATCGCAGCGGAAACCGATATCCGGTCTGATGAAAATATTCGTAATCGCATCCGTAGCATCTTCCTGGAGATCGAGGGGCTGAGAAAGGTCGAGGTTCGCGTCTCGGCGGGCGTCGTGACGCTGACCGGCCCAGTGTCAACTCCGGAGGATGTCGCCACCGCAGCCGCGATTGCCGAGCGGGTTGCCGGGGTGGTCACGGTCCAGAACGAGGTCGAGCGCGACCTGAATATCGACCGCAATCTGACGCCTGCGCTGGGCAAGTTCGGCGACGACCTTCGCGGCCTGGCGCGCGGCCTGCCGCTCATCGGAGTGGCGCTGGCCATCGCTCTGATCATTGGCGCGTTCGGCTACCTGCTAGCTTCTTTGGGGGGCTGTGGCGCAGAATAGCACCCAACCCCTTCCTCGCCGAACTGCTGGCGACGCTAACTCGATTTTTATTCGTGGTGTTGGGGATATTGGTCGGGTTGCAGGTACTCGGAGCGACGGCGCTGCTGGGGGCGGTGCTAGGCGGTGCCGGGGTCATCGGCATCGCGATCGGGTTCGGCATTCGCGATACCGTCGACAATTACGTCTCCAGCCTGATGCTGAGCCTTCGCCAGCCGTTTCGCGCAAACGATCATGTCGTGATCGAGGGGAATGAGGGGCGGGTGGTTCGGCTGACCAGCCGTGCCACGATCCTGATGACGCTGGACGGCAATCACCTGCGCATTCCCAACTCGACCGTGTTCAAGGCAGTGATCCTGAACTACACTCGTAACCCCGAGCGGCGCTTCGACTTCGACTTGGGAATTGATGGTGCCGACGACCCGGTGGATGGCATGGCCGTAGGCCTCAAAGCGATTCGCAAGTTGGCCTTCGTGCTGGACGCGCCGCCCGCGACCGCGGTAATCCGCGACGTAGGGGATTCGAATATCGTGCTGCGCTTCTTCGGCTGGCTCGATCAATCGCGGACCGATTTCCTCAAGGGCCGCAGCCTGGCGCTCGATGCCGCCAAGCGCGCGTTGGAAAGCGCCGGCTTCGCCCTGCCCGAGCCGATTTATCGGCTTCGTTTCGATGGGGCGCCATCATGGCCGACGCACGCCCCCGCGACCGAGCCCGAAAAAGCGCAGAAAAAGCCGCGGGTGCTGCGCCCAGTCGAACTGATCGAAGATGATTCGAGCCCGGATACCCATGTCGCCAAGCTGGTCGAGGATGAACGCGCGGAGACCTTCGGCGACGATCTGCTCGATCGCCGTCGCCCGATCGAATGATCGGGCGCCCGATGAGTATCGCCGGGGCTCCGGGCAATGGCCGACCGCGCCTGCGGCCCCATCGACGGATCCAGCACATGGGCGGCCAACACCGGCTGGACGGGAACCTAATTGCCGGCGAAACGCTGGTTGATTGCCTCAACTTGATGCCGTTCCACCTTCAGGCGAAACCGCCTTGAGGCGCGTGGTCCCCGTCGGTTCCCGGCCATCGATTGTCGATCGCTGGTTCAGGCCGTCAGACCGGCCCCGCTATCGGACCGTTTGTATATCAAAGGAGTAACGTTGATGATCTGGACCATCGCCATCATCTTGGCTGTACTCTGGCTACTCGGATTCGCAGTGTTTCACGTCGCCGGCGGGCTTATCCACATTCTTCTCGTCCTTGCAGTCGTGGTAGTTGCCTATCAGCTCATCACTCGGCGCCGCGTCTAGCGCCCGGCCCATTGGCGATGCCCTTGCCCAAAAACCAACATCAGGAGCAGATCGATGACCAACAACAGCAACGACCGCGCCGACGACGCACGGCGCCACGACGACAGCGACATGATCGACGCGATCGAGCCGACGCCGGCGCAGGGTGGTCGCTCGGGCGGAACGCTCCAGCGCGACATCGCGACGCAGGCCGAAGAAGCGCATTTTGTTGATGGCAAGACCGGCGTTACGCGGGTCCGCAAGGAAGACGAGCAGAAATAGACGTCATGCGGCCTTCGCCGCGCGGATCATGGAGTTGGGATCGCGCATGGTGACCAGCTGCCCAGCTACTACGGCGCCCGCCCAATGCGACGCCACGCTGCCTCGTCGCCGCGTCCAGATGTGGCAGGACATCGTTTAACTGCTGCGGGGAGATCCCAGATGAAGATAAGCCCAGCCAATGCCGCCACGCTGGGTGCGCTGACGCTCACTGGATGCAATCACAATCCAGCTGACAGTCTGGACGACCGGGTCAAGGAATCCGCCGAAGCGCGCGCCCACGCGATCTCTGCGGCCGACCGAAATGTCGCCGCGACGATGAGCGAAGAGCGCCGCGAGACGGTTGTCGCGAACGAAGCGCCGGCGGTGCGATAAAGCGCGATGACGACCGGCCCTAGCATTTTGCCCCATACCTCGCGCGCGACGCGCCACGCGATATCCCCGTTACTGGCCGTCATGCTTGTCATGCCGGGAGCCAATCAGACGCGAGCGGCACCCGCCTCTCAGGAGGCGGGTGAACCGACTGGCGGCTGGAGTGACGCCGCGCGAAACTCGCTGGGGTCGACTTTGGCCCATCGCGCGCGTCACGGTCTGGATCGTATCGACTTTCTGGAAGCGGCACAGGGCGGTGGAGAACAGCAATTTATTTACCTCAGCACGGCGATCCCGGTACGTCTGATCTATCGCAACGTTTTCATCGACAAGGATGGCAAGCTGGCGTTTCGCACCTATCCCTATGGATGGGATGGTCCGATCGCAAAGGCGCTGGGCTTCGCCGATCGCGCTGACACGAAATTGCGCAGCGACGAAACCGATATAGCTCCATGAGCGAGCCCGTGGAGAAGGCCGCGCGCATGAGTTCGCGCTGGCGATGGTTGATGCGGCTGCTGTTTCGCCGCATCTGGTTTCGCGCCGCGCTCTTCTCGCTTTCGTCGGTCATGCTCGCCTTGCTCGCCGCGTTCATCGCGCCGTTCATCCCTTACGAGATCAGCACCAAGATCGGCTCAGACGCGGTCGACAACATTCTCGGGATTCTGGCCTCCTCGATGTTGGCGGTCACCACCTTCTCACTCACCGCTATGGTCTCCGCCTTTTCCGCTGCAAGTGGCACGATCACGCCGCGCGCGACCCAATTGCTCGTCGAGGACCCTACCGCGCAGAATGCGCTTTCGACGTTCATCGGCGCATTCCTGTTTTCCATCGTCGGCATCTGCGCGCTGTCGACCGGAATCTACGGCACATCCGGCCGGGTCATCCTGTTTGCCGGCACCATCCTCGTCATCGCGATCATCGTCATCACCCTCCTGCGCTGGATCGGCCATCTGTCGAGCTTTGGCAGAGTCGGCGACACGATCGATCGCTTGGAAAAGGTGACGCAGGCGGCGATCGATCGATCGGGGTATATGGTCACGGTCTTGCCCGCCGCCGGTCCCAACACGCGCGGCAGATGTTCCGTCCACTCGGACAAGATCGGCTACATTACGCATATTGACCTGAAGGCGCTCGACGAGATCGCCGAGCAGCTCGGCTGTGCGATCGACCTAACCGTGACGCCAGGCGCATTCGTGACGCCGGAGCGAGAGATCGCCTGGCTCGACCGCGGTGACGACAAGAGCGCTTCCGCGAT
This sequence comes from Sphingobium herbicidovorans, assembly GCF_002080435.1. Classification (NCBI taxonomy): domain Bacteria; kingdom Pseudomonadati; phylum Pseudomonadota; class Alphaproteobacteria; order Sphingomonadales; family Sphingobiaceae; genus Sphingobium; species Sphingobium herbicidovorans. The sequence continues at coordinate 187,545 of NZ_CP020539.1, forward strand.
CCGTGACGCATTCACCTTCGACCATCATCGCCAGTTCGACCACGATCCACGGCTCGGCCTGATCGTGCTTTCGGAAATCGCCTCGCGTGCGTTGTCGCCCGCGGTCAACGACCCTGGCACCGGCACCGGCATCGCTGTGCTGGGCGCGGGTGTGCGGGTGATGGCGGCATTGCTCATCGAGGATCGGGATGGCGGTGTGGGTAGTGCGCACGTCACGCTTCCTGCGATCAGGATCGAGGACCTGCTCGACGACCTGTTCCGACCGATCGCGCGCGATGGCGCCGGCGTCGTCGAAGTCGCGATCAAGCTTCAGCGCTCGCTCGCCGAGATCGCCGCGATAGCGCCTGCCGCGCATGGCCTGCTGGCGGTACGCGCGGCGGACGCGCTTGCGCGCAGCCAGACCGCGATGACATCCGCTGCCGATCTCGAATGCGTGCGCGGCGTGTACCGGTCGTACTGGACTGGTCGATCGCCCGACACAGGTGCGACCCGGTCGCCCCTCAAGGATGATGAGTGATGGAAGCAGGTGCATTCTCCCCCGTCCATATCTCGTGGGCTGAAGCGCTGCTGCGGATCGGCGCCTCGATGCTGTTGCCGATGCTGATCGGCATCGACCGATTTCTACGCGGCAAGCCCATCGATTTTCGCCCCTTCATGATCGTCGCATTGGCGGCCTGTTCGCTGTCGCTGACAATCATGGAGCTCGCCGCGCGCACCACCGAGCCGGATGTCGATCTGGGCCTCAGCCGCGTGTTCGCCGGCGTCATCACCGGCATCGGCTTCCTCGGTGCCGGCGCGATGTTCCGCGAGGACAGCTTCGTCAAGGGCGCCGGCTCGGCCGCTTCGATCTGGGCGGCGGGCGCGATCGGCTTGATCTGCGGGGTCGGCCTGCTTTGGCTTGCGGCGCTGCTGGCGGGTGGCGTACTGCTCGTCCTAGTCGTCAGTGCGCCGTTCACCAGTAAATACGATGCTGACTAGCGTGTCTCTAGGCCGGAGCGAAAGCGCTTGCGCAACGTTGGCGTGTCATGTTCTTTGACGATCTTCACGGCTTGCTGCGCGTCGCGATCGTTTCGCTGCTTGCCTATGCCGCGATGGTCTTGGTGCTGCGGATCGCGGGCAAGCGCTCGCTGGCCAAGCTCAACGCGTTCGATCTGGTTGTCACCGTCGCACTCGGCTCGACGTTGGCTACCGTCCTGCTGAGTAAGGACGTCGCGCTTGGCGAGGGCGTGCTTGCCTTCGCCGCCCTTGCCAGCCTGCAATGGCTGGTCTCGCGATTATCGGTGTCGAGCGCCTGGTTCCGAACGCTGGCTCGCGCCAAGCCGCGGCTGTTGCTTGAAAATGGCGAATATCGCCGCGACGCAATGGCGCAGGAGCGTGTAACCAAATCCGAGATCGACGCTGCGGTCCGAAATGCCGGCCATGGTCGGCTCGAGGCGGTCGTCGCCGTCGTGCTGGAGACTGACGGCAGCATGAGCGTTATTGTCGACAGCGCTGAGGAGGAACTTACCGCGCTACGTTCCGTCCAGCGGTGAGGCGACCAGATTTAGCGTAGTTCGTGGTCCGATCTTGACGACCGCGACGCACCATATGAAGAGGTGTGTCACGCCATTACCCGCATCCTGCTCTCCCATATCCGCTTCGAGAGAAACGCTGAACTGCTGTTCGAAGGTCCACGATCGCCTGTTGGCTCGGCGGCCAAGATAGATCGGGGGGAACCAGGTCAAATTTGCTATGCGTGATCGAAGTAGGCGAACTCGGCAGAACCGGTTCTTTTAATATGACCGTTAAGCAGGCAGCACGAGGCAACGCATCATGGACAAGCCGCGAAGTCCAGAGGCGGGATCAGCCGAAACGCTATCCCCTATATTGCCCCACGAGGAGGATGCCGCCGCTGCCGTCCTGAAGGCAGCATGTGAAGCGGAACTGCGGCTTGCAACGGCGGAAAGTTGCTCGGGCGGTTTGCTCGCCTCGTTGCTGACCGATGTCGAGGGGGCGAGCCATGCAGTCAAACGGGATTTGCCGTCTGTCAGCGAGGAGGCCAAGTGCGAGTCGTTGGGCGTTCCGGGGACCGATCGATGCCCGGCGAGCGGAAAGCCGTGACGGCGCCATTGCCAAGGCGTAGGGCGCGCTCGGGCAATCCCACGCCGACATTGGACTTGCCATTGCCGGCTTTGCCGGTTCGGGAGCAGATGGAGACGAGGCTGGGCTTGTCCATTTCGCTGTCGCCCGGCGCAATGGCGAGACAGTCCGCCGCGTCGAGCATTTTAGAGATATCAGGCGCGGACACGAGCGGATAAAATCGCTCCGGGTCGCGCTAGAGATGATGGGGAAGCCAATTAAGACTGCTGAAAAGTTAACGTCCCTTCATCGCTACGGACTTGTTCGGGTCACCGCCGCAACTCCGCATGGGTCGGTAGGCGAGGTGGCCGTCAATAGCGGGGCGGTGAAGGAACTGGGATTGCCGGGGGGCCGGAAGACGCTGACCTTTGGCTGGATGAACTGGCCGCCGCGTCAGGACCCGCGCCGGGTAATTGATCAGCCTTAGTGCACGTGAGTGCTGGGAACCTTGGCGCTTACGCTAAGCCTTAGAGGCTTGCGCGCCTTCATTGTCTGACGTGGTTCCGGTATCGGGCTGCTCCTTGTCCTGCTTCGTCACCCGCGTCGGCTCGGGAATCGCCGCCGGTGGCTGTCCGCTCCTCATCACGCGATCCGATATCGTGCGCCAGATTGCCGCCGCCAGTTCCAGACTGGGCATCACTTTCGGATGAAAGATTCGCGCTCTTGGACGTTTGCGCCGTCATTGGGCTTCTCCTCCCCCGGCGCTGTCGCTGTCATAATCTTCTGGATTACCGCCGCCTCCGGCCGAGGCGCCGCTGCCTTCGACAATGCCCGATCCGTCCTTGGCCCGATGGCCGCGATTGTCCGCTTCCGTACGGTCGAGTGTCTCGCTCGGTCGCCGGGCTGACCCTTTGGGCTGGTTTTCCGTGGAGACGTTTGGATCGCGGGTTCGCTCCGTCGCTACGATCCGCTTGTCAGAATTCTCTTCGTTCATCGGTCATGTCCTGTGTCAGGCCAGTTTCAGCCCTTCCTGATTCATCCGCCGCGTGAGGCGGCCGGTCGCGCTGTCGTCGAGTGCCTGACGAAGACGTGGGAAAAGTTCCTGTTCCTCCTGCTTCATGTGCCGTTCGATGTCAGCGCGGAACTTGGCCAGCTTCTGCTGGAAGGCCGGATTATCGTCCAGCAGGTCCGACAGCTCATAGAGATATTGCTTCACGTAACCGTGCTCACCGTTGAGCGCATCAGCTTCCGCCTTCATGCCATGTTCGCGCATGGCGGGATAAATGGCATTCTCCTCCTCCAGCGCATGTTTGCCCAGGGCATGTTTGAGCTGCATCAGAATCAACCGACGCCTTGCGCTGGCTGTGGCGTCGGTTTCGGCGAGGGCATCGAACAAGGCGAGAGCTGCATTATGTTCGGCGGCAAGCGCCTTGTCCCAGTCCCCTGCCAGCATGGTCGGTGCCTGAACCATCAACTTTCGCCCGGCAAGCCCGAGGACGGCAAGGCCTGCGCCCAGCAGCAGGCTTTGGGATCGTGAAGGGTAATGGGTATGAAGCGCCATGGGTTTTTCCCTTTGTCTGATGGCCGGTCAACGATGGCTATTCGCACATGTTCCGGAGCCTGCCGCAGGAGCCCTCTATCTCCATTATCGCGCGGCTGTGTCAGTATGTCGTCAACTGAGGGAACGAGCTCCCGGCCCGCTGGTTGGGGCCTTGATCACTCTTCAGGAGGCTCAGCATGGCCGACAACAAGGCGCCGCTCCCGAGCGACGACGCGCCGCTTATCACGAGCAAGGAAGATCACAGCGAACAGTCGGCAGACCAGCGGATCGAACCTCAGGGAGATACGCTGGTCGGCAGGACGGTGACCATCAATCGCCCCAGGGCGGAGCTATATGCCTTTTGGCGCGACTTCACCAATTTGCCGCAGTTTATGGAAAATGTGGTTTCGGTGGCGCCGATGGCGGAGGGGCGCACCCACTGGACGGTAAAAGCTCCCGCCGGAAAGAGGGTGGAGTGGATTTCTGCCATTACCGAGGACAGGCCCGGTGAGACGATCGCCTGGGCTTCCGAGGATGGCGCCGACGTTCCCAATAGTGGCCGGATCGATTTCCGCGACGCGCCGGGTGGGCGCGGAACATGGGTTAGCGCGACGATCCTTTATGATCAGCCGGGTGGGATCATTGGCAAGGCAATTGCTAAAATGTTTCAGCGAGAACCGGCGATTCAGGCGCGGAGGGACCTGCGGCGTTTCAAACAGTTGATGGAGACAGGCGAAATAGCGACTTCGGCACGCACCCGGAACGAACAGGAGGAGATCTGATGCGAGCGCTGACATGGCATGGCAAGCATGACGTCCGGGTGGAGACAGTGGACGACCCGGAGATCATAAATCCTCGTGACGCGATCATCCGCATCACTTCCACGGCCATCTGCGGGTCCGACCTTCATCTTTACGACGGCTATATTCCGACGATGAAAGCGGGCGATATATTGGGCCATGAATTCATGGGGGAGGTCGTTGAAACGGGACCGAAATCGACGCTGCGAAAGGGACAGCGTGTTGTTGTGCCGTTCACCATTGCATGCGGTGGATGCTTTCATTGCAGCAAGCATCAATATTCCGCGTGCGACAATGGCCTGCCGGCTGACAATCAGGACATCGGCCAGACCATCTACGGCCAGCCCATGTCAGGGCTGTTCGGCTACAGCCATATGACGGGCGGCTACGCGGGCGGACAGGCGGAATATGTACGTGTGCCCTTCTCCGACGTAGGCCCGATCGTCATCCCCGATGGGGTGGAGGACGACAAGGTGCTCTTCCTTTCAGATATCTTGCCCACTGGCTGGATGGCGGCGGAAAATGCTGGGATCGAACCGGGGGATACTGTCGCGGTATGGGGTTGCGGGCCGGTCGGGCTGTTCGCGGTCCAGTCGGCTTTCCTGATGGGAGCAGAGCGGGTCATTGCCATCGACCATTTTCCTCGACGACTGGAACTCGCGGCGCGTTTTGGCGCGCAGACGATCAACTATGAGCAAACGAAAACCTATGACGCGCTGATGGAAATGACCGGCGGCATCGGCCCCGACGCCTGCATCGACGCAGTGGGGCTGGAGGCGCATGGGTTCTTCGCCGACAATGTGTGGGACCAGATCAAGGTGTCCACCTTCCTCGGCACCGACCGGACGCACTCCATCCGTCAGGCCATTCTGGCCTGCCGCAAGGGCGGGCGCGTGTCGATGCCCGCCGTCTATGGCGGGTTCGTCGACAAGTTTCCGCTGGGGGCCTTCATGGAAAAGGGGCTGACGCTCAAGACCGGCCAGACCCATGTGCAGCATTATATGCCCGGCCTGCTCCATGCGATCATGGAAGAGAAGATCGATACCACTTTCCTCATCAGCCACCGCCTTCCTCTGGAAGAGGCGGCGGAGGGATATCGCATGTTCCACGACCATCAGGACGAAGTGACCAAGGTCGTCTTGAAACCGGGCATGGCCGCCAGCCAGAAAGAGGAGAGCCGCCATGGCAGCCACTAAGTTCGCCATCGTCACCGGTGCCTCGACCGGTATCGGGTTCGAACTGGCCCATCTTGCCGCGCAAAATGGCTATCACCTGCTGGTTGTGGCGGACGAGCCACTGATCGAGGCGGCCGCTACCGACTTCCGCCGTCATGGCGTGGAGGTGGAAGCGGCGGAGGCCGATCTTGCGACCCTGGAAGGCGTGGATAGGCTGTTGGCGGCGACGAATGGGCGGACGATCGATCTGCTATGCGCCAATGCCGGCCGTGGGATAGGCCATGGCTTTCTGGAGCAGGAGGCCACCGACTGGCGACGGGTGATCGACACCAACGTCACCGGCACCCTCTATCTGCTGCAGAAGGTGTTGCAGGCCATGGTTGCCCGCAATCAGGGCAAGGTACTGATTACGGGTTCCATTGCCGGGTTTATCCCGGGCTCCTTTCACGCGGTCTATAACGGTTCGAAGGCGTTTATCGACAGCTTTGCCGACGCCCTGCGGAATGAGATCAAGGATGCCAAGGGTGTCACGATCACGACCCTGATGCCGGGTGCGACCGAAACGGAATTTTTCGAGCGGGCGGACATGCTGGATACCAAAGTGGGGGCGGAAGAAAAGGATGATCCCGCCAAGGTCGCCCAGGATGGCTGGGACGCGCTCATGGCGGGCAAGGCGCATATCGTGTCGGGTTGGAAGAACAAGCTTCAGGCCGCAGCCGCGCATGTCACGCCTGCCTCCGTCCTGGCGGAGCAGCATCGCAAGATGGCCGAGCCCGGCACAGCAGAGGAGCATGACGATGACTGAACGCAAAGGGCAGCATAAGCCGGACAATGCCGAAACACCGCGCGGTCCGCTGGGCGACACGTTGCCGGGACGGGAAAAGGAAGACCCACGGACTGGCGGCGGCCAGCCGCAGGAAGAGGTCGAAGATCGTCCTAGTGTCGGCACGGTGAGGCCGGAAGATTATCCGGAAAAGGATCGGCGGGACTCCCGTCCATGAAAACCACTGAGAGATGATCCATGGGATGGGAACCGCTCAGTTCAGATCCGGTTGACGGCTTTCGCGGCGACGATCTCCCTGCCTATGTGGCTAACGGTCTTGTGGGTCTTCGCGTGCGCGAGATTCCCATGTTACCCGGTTCGGCCATCGTCAATGGCGTGGTGGGCCTGCATGCCGAGGAGCCGGTCGAGGCTGCGGTCCCCGTCCCTTATCCGCTAGCCGCCGACTTGGGCATTGGGGAGACCTGGCTGACCGAACAGCCCTGGCTCATCAGCGATGCGACACAGCGATATGATTTCGCTGGCGGGGAGCTTTTCAGCGGCTTCACATTCCATATCGGCGAACTTGCGATCCGCGTGGAGATCCTGACCTTTGCCAGCCGTAGTGATCCCGCGTTGGTGCTGCAACGCATTGAACTGACGGCCGATAGTTCCTGCACGGTCCGGCTTCGGGCCGACATCGCAACGGCGGGTTCGCGCGGCCGAGCGGACGAGCGTAAGGCGGGACAGCAGGCGGCATGGGGCAACGGTGCGATGCTTTGGGTACCCGAGGGCGACTTCAGTTGCTGCGGCATCGCATGCCACAGCGAATGCCCGCAAGCCACGGACGAGCCCTGCTTTCGGGATAAGCATGGCTCGGGATCGCTTAATGCCGAATATTCCGTCGAGCTGAAGCGCGGCAGAACGGTGCAGCTGGAGCAGATCGCCGCTCTCGTTCCGTCCCTTGTTCATCATCGCCCGATGGACGAGGCCATCCGGCGGCTTGCCAAGGGCAAAGAGCTGGGTTTCGACCGGTTGCGCGACCTCAATCGGGAAAGCTGGCGGGAATTGTGGGAGGGCCGGATAGTTGTCGATGGCGCGAGCGCGGATCATCAACGCCTGATCGATGCGGGCTTCTTCTATCTCAACAGCTCCGCCCACAGGTCGTCGCCCGCCGCGACGTCGATGTTCGGGCTCGCGAGCTGGCCCAACTACAATTATTATTTTGGGCATGTGATGTGGGACATCGACGCCTTCTGCGTCCCGCCCCTATTGCTGGTCCAGCCCACGGCGGCGCGCAGCCTGCTCGGCTTTCGCGCACGGCATGTCGATGCCGCGCGGATGTATGCGATGCTCGACAACAAGGATGGACTGCGTTTCCCTTGGGAGGCGGCGCCGCGTTCGGGCGAGGAAGCGACGCCCGGCCCCGGATCGGGCGCGGCGCATGCGGCCCATGTCTCGCTCCATGTCGCGCGCTCCTTCGCGCTCCAAGCCGAGGCGGAACGCGATATGCGCTATCTGCGAGAGACAGGCTGGCCCATATTGTCGGGCGTAGCGGACTGGCTGGCTTCGCGCGTGACGTGGACGACGCGGGGCTTTGAACTGCTACGGGCGACCGGACCGGCCGAAGTGCCCGAGCCGCCCGATAATGACAGCTTTACGCTGATGACGGCTTATGACCTGCTGCGCCGGACGATCCGCATCGGCCTGTCGATCGGGGCAGAGATACCTTCCAATTGGCGTGACATGGCGGAGAACCTGCATTTGCCGGTCCGCAGTGACGGCGTCATCGCGTCGCATGAAGAGTTCCGCATCAGTGAACCCAAGGGGGCGACCCCATCGCCGCTCGCCGGCCTGTTCCCAATGAATTATCCGGCGACCGGCCGGCAGGAGAAGGCGACGCTCGATCTCTTTCTGTCGCATTGGCCGGACTATGCGGGATCGCCGATGCTGCCGGCATTCTATCCGGTTTGGGCAGCCATGCGGGGGGATCGGGCATTGGCGCTGAAGCTGTTCGAAGAAGGTTATGTTGCCTATGACAAGGGGCGTTTTCACCAATGCCTGGAATATCGGGAGGATCATCCGGACTCCAAGGTGCCTGCCGGTCCCTTCATGGCAAATATCGGCGGGATGCTGATGACGATGCTGCTCGGCCTGCCAGGGATAGAGATTTCAGATGCCGATCCGTCGGAGTGGGGACGACGGCCTGTAGTCCTGCCTTCTGGATGGAAAGGCATCACCGTCGATCGGCTGTGGGTTGGAGGGACGCCGATGCGGATGGAAGCTACGCACGGGGCGGCGCAAGCGCGGCTCCTTAAGGCATGAAGGGCTCCGCCCGCCCGCAAGGCGCGTCGATGCCAAATACCGCCGCGCTCAATTGCCAGTATTGATTGGCGGGAAGTCGCGCAGGGAACCCCCGTACAACGGGGCGGGTTTTGATGATGTGCCATTTCGGCACGAGAGGATCCTAAAATGGCAAATCAGAACCAAGACAATCAAATGGGCAACCAGCAAGGCGGACAGAGCCAGAATCCTGGTCAACAGAACCAGCAGGATACCGGCCGGACCCAGCAGGGTGGCGGGCAGCAAGGTGGTCAGCAAGAACGCAACCCGGGCCAGCAAAATCAGGAGGACGATCAACGTCGCCAGCAGGGTGGCGAAGGTGAGTGACCTGCCCCCCGCTGGCTCCCTCGATTTGATGTAGAGTCTGCCCCAACGAAGGAGCAGACGAATGAGGAAGAGCCGTTTCACCGAGGAGCAGATCATCGGCATGATCAAGGAGCAGGAGGCCGGGCTCCCCACGGCGGAGGTTTGCCGCAAGCATGGGCTGAGCCCGGCGACATTCTACAAGCTGAAGGCCAAGTACGGCGGCCTGGAGGTGTCCGATGCACGGCGGCTGCGCCAGCTGGAGGACGAGAACGCGAAGCTCAAGCGGTTGCTCGCCGAGAGCGTGCTGGACAACGCGATCCTGAAGGACCTGTTGGGAAAAGTCTGACGACGCCAGGCCAGCGACGGGACGCAGCGCTCGGCGTGATGCGGGACTACGAGGTCTCGCAGCGCCGGGCTTGCGGGCTGGTTGGCGTCGATCCCAAGACGGTCCGGCGAGAACGTCCGCCCGACCACGCCGAGATCCGCGAGGAGATGCGCGAGATCGCCGCTGCGCGTCGCCGGTTCGGTTACCGGCGCGTCGGCGTGATGCTCGAACGCAAGGGGCACATCATGAACCACAAGAAGCTCTACCGGCTGTACCGGGAGGAGGGTCTGTCGGTCCGCCGCCGGCGCGGGCGCAAGCGGGCTCGCGGCAGTCGAACGCCGATGCCGGTCCCGCTGCGGCCGAACGCCCGCTGGTCGATGGACTTCGTGGCCGATACGTTCGGCGCCTCCCGCCGGCTGCGCATCTTGGCGATCAACGATGACTTCTGTCGCGAAAACCTCTGCCTCGTAGGTGACACCAGCATCTCCGGCGTGCGGGTGGCGCGCGAGCTGGACACGCTGGTGCGGCTATATGGCAAACCGACTTGCATCGTCAGCGACAACGGGACCGAGTTCACCAGCCGGGCGATCCTGAAATGGGCGAGCGAGAACCGGGTCGAGTGGCACTACATCGATCCCGGCAAGCCGCAGCAGAATGCGTTCATTGAATCGTTCAATGGGTCGCTGCGCGACGAGCTCTTGAATGAGGAACTGTTCGACAGCCTTGCCGACGCCCGCCGCAAGCTGGCTGTCTGGCGCTATGACTATAACAACGTCAGACCGCACTCATCCCTGGGGAACCGAACACCGGCACAAGCGCGCCGGGCGTTCCTGCAAAATGGAAGCGTCCCACCCGGCGCGCTTGTGCCGGTGGGACAGCACGAATATCAAACCGGTGGACTCTCGTTATGACCGCGGGACCAGCGGGGGGCAGGTCATTTGCAATTCCCACCGACAGAGTCGGCTGAGAGACATGGCACAGTTGAGCGGCGCGAGAGAAATTCCCTTGGTCCATTACCGCTAGAAAATAGTGGATAAGATAGCGTTCTATCATAGAAGAGATCTATAATATGATTATAGCAGGGTCAATTTTTCAAAAGGCCACACACCTGATAATCTCGCCGTATAATCTATCGCGGGAGAGGCAAGTGACGCCTGATTTCGACTTCGCGCTCGGCGAGAATGCCGACATGATCCGTGAAACCGCGGCTCGCTTTGCGGCCGACCGCATTGCCCCGCTCGCCGTGAAGATCGACGCTGACGACTGGTTCCCGCGCGATGAGCTGTGGACTGCCATGGGTGAGCTGGGCCTTCATGGCATCACTGTCGAGGAAGAGTGGGGCGGTCTTGGCCTCGGTTATCTGGAGCATGTCATCGCCTGCGAGGAAGTCAGCCGCGCATCGGCGTCGATCGGGCTCAGCTATGGCGCGCACTCCAACCTGTGCGTCAACCAGATCCGCCGCTGGGCCAATGAGGCGCAGAAGGCGAAATATCTGCCCAAGCTGATTTCCGGCGAACATGTCGGTAGCCTCGCCATGTCGGAAGTCGGCGCCGGTTCGGACGTGATGTCGATGAAGCTCAAGGCGCGCGAGACCGACAAGGGCTATGTGCTGGACGGCACGAAATTCTGGATCACGAACGCGGCCTGTGCCGACACGCTGGTCGTTTTTGCCAAGACGGGCGAGGGCAGCAAGGGCATCACCGCCTTCCTCGTCGAGAAGGACATGCCCGGCTTTTCGATTGGCCAGAAGATCGACAAGGTCGGCATGCGCGGATCGCCGACGGCGGAACTGGTGTTCGATGGATGTGAAGTGCCGCGCGAAAACATCATGGGGCCGCTCCATGGCGGGGTGAAGGTGCTGATGAGCGGGCTCGACTATGAACGCGCGGTGCTGTCCGGCATCCAGCTGGGCATCATGCAGGCCTGCCTCGATACCGTGCTCCCTTATGTCCGCGAACGCACGCAATTCGGCCAGCCGATCGGCTCCTTCCAGCTGATGCAGGCGAAGGTCGCGGACATGTATGTCGCGCTGAATAGCGCGCGCGCCTATGTCTACGCGGTGGCGAAAAGCTGCGATGCCGGCAAGACCACCCGTTTTGACGCAGCCGGTGCGATATTGCTGGCGAGCGAGAATGCGATGAAGGTCGCGCTGGAGGCGGTGCAGGCGCTGGGGGGGCCGGCTATACAAAGGACTGGCCGGTCGAACGCTACATGCGCGATGCAAAGCTGCTCGACATCGGCGCGGGGACGAATGAGATCCGGCGCATGCTGATCGGCCGCGAACTGATCGGAGCAGCACAATGACCGGAACCATTCTTGAAACCGCCGTCGCCGTAGAAAGCGATACGTTCCATGCGAACGCGGCGCATAATCGTTCGCTGGCCGAGCAGTTGCGCGCGGATGTCGCCACCGCGGCGCTGGGCGGGGGCCTGCATGCGCGTGAGCGGCATGTCAGCCGCGGCAAGCTGCTGCCGCGCGATCGCGTCGAAAATCTGCTGGATGTCGGCAGCCCCTTCCTGGAAATCGGGCAGCTCGCGGCAAACGGGCTTTACGGCGGAGATGTTGCGGGGGCGGGGATCATCGCGGGGATCGGGCGGGTCGCGGGCCGGCAGGTCATGATCGCGGCCAATGACGCGACCGTGAAGGGCGGAACCTATTTCCCCATGACGGTGAAGAAGCATTTGCGTGCGCAGGAAATCGCGCTCGAAAACAACCTGCCGTGCATCTATCTGGTCGATAGCGGCGGCGCGAACTTGCCGCACCAGAGCGAAGTCTTCCCCGACCGCGACCATTTCGGTCGCATCTTCTACAATCAGGCGCAAATGTCCGCGCGCGGCATTCCGCAGATCGCCTGCGTCATGGGCAGTTGCACGGCGGGCGGCGCCTATGTGCCCGCCATGTCGGACGAAACTGTGATCGTGCGCAACCAGGGCACGATCTTCCTCGCAGGCCCGCCGCTGGTGGAAGCAGCGACGGGCGAGGTGATCAGCGCGGAGGATCTGGGCGGCGGCGATCTGCACGGCCGCCAATCGGGGGTGGTCGACCATGTCGCGGAAAATGACGAACATGCGCTCAGCATTGTCCGCGACATAGTCGGCACGCTCGCGCCGCAGGGAACGCCGTCGGTCAACCTACAGGAACCGGCCGCACCCAAATATGATCCCGCCGAACTGTACGGCATCATCCCGCAGGACGTGCGCGCGCCCTACGATGTGCGCGAGGTGGTCGCGCGCATCGTCGATGGGAGCGAGTTTCATGAGTTCAAGGCGCTGTACGGCACGACATTGGTATGCGGCTTTGCTCACATCTGGGGGATGCCGGTCGCGATCCTCGCCAACAACGGCGTGCTGTTCAGCGAAAGCGCGGTCAAGGGTGCGCATTTCATCGAATTGGCCTGCCAGCGCCGCATTCCATTGCTCTTCCTGCAAAACATCTCCGGCTTCATGGTCGGGGGCAAATATGAGGCCGAAGGCATCGCCAAGAATGGCGCGAAGCTGGTGACAGCGGTTGCGACCGCCAGTGTGCCCAAGATCACCGTCCTGATCGGCGGCAGCTTCGGGGCGGGCAATTACGGCATGTGCGGCAGGGCCTATCAGCCCCGCTTCCTCTTCACCTGGCCCAACAGCCGGATATCGGTGATGGGCGGGGAACAGGCCGCGAGCGTGCTGGCGACCGTCCACCGCGACGCCGCCAAATGGACATCCGAGGAAGCGGAGGCCTTCAAGGCGCCGATCCGCCGCAAATATGAGGATGAGGGCAATCCATGGTACGCGACCGCGCGCCTGTGGGACGATGGCATCATCGATCCCGCCCAGACCCGCGATGTGCTTGCACTCGCTTTCGCCGCCGCCCTCAACGCTCCCATCCCCGAACGCCCGTCGTTCGGCGTGTTCCGGATGTAAGCCGCATGATCCAGTCTCTTCTGATCGCAAATCGCGGCGAAATCGCCTGCCGCGTCATCAAGACCGCGCGCCGTCTCGGCATCCGCACGATCGCCGTCTATTCCGACGCGGACGCGCAGGCGCTGCACGTACGCGAAGCGGATGAGGCCATCCACATCGGTGCTTCGCCAGTGCGTGAAAGTTATCTGCTGGGCGATCGCATCATCGCCGCGGCCCTGCAATCGGGCGCCGAGGCCATTCATCCGGGCTATGGTTTCCTTTCGGAAAATGCGCAGTTCGCGCAGGCCGTCATGGACGCCGGGCTGCTGTGGGTCGGCCCCAACCCATCAAGCATTATCGCCATGGGCCTGAAGGACGCCGCCAAGGCGCTGATGTCCGACGCCGGCGTGCCGGTGACGCCCGGCTATCTCGGCGAAAATCAGGATAGTGACTTTCTGGCGGCCCAGGCGGAAGCGATCGGTTATCCCGTCCTTATCAAGGCGGTCGCGGGCGGTGGTGGCAAGGGCATGCGCCTGGTCGAGACGCCATCGGAATTTGCCGACGCGCTGGCCTCCTGCCAGCGCGAGGCGGCATGTTCCTTCGGCAACGCCCATGTCCTGATCGAGAAGTTCATCCAGCGCCCGCGGCATATCGAGGTGCAGGTGTTCGGCGACAAGCATGGCAACATCGTCCATCTGTTCGAGCGTGACTGCTCGCTGCAACGACGGCACCAGAAGGTGATCGAGGAAGCGCCGGCGCCCGGCATGGACGCCGTGACGCGCGACGCCCTCTGCGCAGCGGCCGTGCGCGCGGCGAAGGCTGTCGACTATGTCGGCGCAGGGACGATTGAGTTCATCGCCGACGCGTCGGAAGGGCTGAGGGCCGACCGCATCTGGTTCATGGAAATGAACACCCGCCTGCAGGTCGAGCATCCGGTGACCGAAGCGATCACCGGGCAGGACCTGGTCGAATGGCAGCTGCGGGTAGCCTCTGGCGAACCGCTGCCCTGCGCTCAGGATGATCTGTCCATCTCGGGCTGGGCGATGGAGGCGCGCCTTTACGCCGAGGACCCGGCCAAGGGGTTCCTGCCCTCGATCGGCAGGCTCGATGCTTTCGACCTTGGCGACACCGTGCGCATCGACACGGGCGTCGCACAAGGCGCGGTCATCTCTCCCTATTATGACCCGATGATTGCCAAGCTGATCGCCTATGGCAGCACCCGCGAGGAGGCTCGCATAGCGTTGGCGCAGGCACTGGACCGATCAGTGGTCTGGCCGCTCCGCACCAATGCCGGCTTCCTGGTTAAGGCGCTCGCCCATCCCGACTTTGCCGGCGGCACGGTCGATACCGGTCTGATCGCCCGCGAAGGCGAGGCGCTGATGCCGGCAACGCTGCCAAGCGACGCGGTTCTGAAAGCGGCCAGCGCCCGCCTGGGTGGTGCGGGCGCGCTTTGGGGCTTCCGGCTCAACGGCGCGCGCCGCCAGCGCGGACGCGTTCTGGTGGACGGGCATCCTGTCGAGACGGATCTGGATGCCGGCCATTCCGGGCTTGCTGCCCCGGCTCTGACGCGGCTGCTGGTGACAGAGCATGGACGAAGCTGGGAAATCCGACCGTTCCGGGCATCTGCCGGTCGCGCTGCCGCGGCCGGTGACGGCGCAATCCTCGCGCCCATGCCAGGCCGGATCATCGCCGTCAGTGTCGCGCAGGGCGATAAGGTGGTGAAGGGGCAGAAGCTCGTCACGCTGGAGGCGATGAAGATGGAACATGGCCTGGTGGCGCCGTTTGATGGAACGGTCGATGAAATGCCATTCGGGCAGGGGGCTCAGGTTCAGGAGGGCACGTTGCTCGTGCGCGTCATTGCGGAGGAAGCGGAATGAGCGGCAGGTTTTTCGACGCGTGGCAGGTCGGGGATCTGGTTGACCATCCGATCCGGCGCACGGTGACGGAAACGGACAACGCCTCCGTCACACCCGGCGCGGTTCATAAAACCACTTTCTGCATGCCTGCGTTAAACACAGCTCACTCAGTATAGGTGGCGCGCAACGCGGCCACATCAACTGCGCTGACGCCCAACGCCTTGTCGAGATAGGCTTCGACAGAACCGTAACGCTGGTCGATTTCTTCCAGCGCCGAACTCAGGAACGCCTTGCCGTCGGCATCCTTGAGCGGCTGGGGCTTCGTGCCCTTGTATCGAGCGAACATCCGGGCAGCGGCATTGTCCGGGAACGCAGCCGGATCAAAGGGAGCGGTTTCATATTCCGGTCGGCGGTACTGGGTCGACAGATGATAGTCCGCAATGATGACATCCCGCGGAACGCCCAGAGCCGACAGGATCAACGCCGTCGCCAGCCCGGTGCGGTCCTGCCCCGCCGAACAGTTATAAGCCAGCGCCCCCGGTTTGCGAGCAGGCGGTCGAACAGCACCCGGAACTGCGGCGCCATCATGTCGGGCATCCTGCGGTAGAGCGCGCCGCCATTAGCCAATGCCCCGCCGTTTGAGGACTTCATCGCGTTGGTGATCGCCGCCATGGAATAGCCCACGGCGTTGTAGGGCACGCCGACGATCCGGCTGGGCGCCAACTGGCGTTCCTCGCTGGACCGCAGATCAACCATATTGCCAAGCTGCAGGCCCTCGATGAGCTTGAGGTCGCCCTCGGTCAACAGCGGCGTAGCGCCGGACCGATAGATCATGCCCCATTTCACCTGACGCCCGCCTGCCGCCGGATATCCGCCGATGTCGCGGAAATTGGATCCCTGCTCCAGCGGCAGCACCCGCTCGGCGACGCGGATTGTCCCGCCGTCCTGCTGATTCTTCAGCAGGAAGAAAGCGCGCTCGCCCGGCTTGACCGCCTGCTCATGCACGCCGTCCCTGTCCCTGGCGGACACCAGCGCGGATGCGGTTGCCACAGCATCCGCCTTGTCCGACATATAGACATCGACGGCGTTCTTCGCGGACCAACTGATCTTCAAACGATCGGGCGCGATCCGCTCGACCATCGGGCTTGCAGGCGCCTCCGCCGCAGCGAGGGGGGAGGCTGCGGCGCTTCCGAGCAGAAGGGCCGCGAGTGCAATGGACTTCATCATGATGCTCATCCCCTCTTCAGAAATTGGCTTTGACGCCAAACAGATAGCGCGTGCCGAACAGTTCCACTTCATAAGGCGTGGCGTCGCTGCCGGTATAACGGATCCCCGGCTCATTGGTCAGGTTGACGACATCGGCATAGAGAGTGAAGCCCTTCACCAGCTCATAACGGACCGACAGGTCGACCCGCTCGTTGCTCGCCCAGTAAATGTCGGACGTGGCATCGACCGAAATGTCATCAAGCCATTTGGTGCGGTGCTGATAACCTACCCGCGCGGAAAAGCCGGCCTTCTCATAGAATAGCGACAGGTTGGCGATGCGCTTCGACGTGCCGGGGAAGGCCACCTCGCGGCCGGACGGCAGTTCAAAATCGCCATCCACCAACGTCAGGCTCGCCTGCGCGCCCAGTCCATCGAACGGCGCCGGGAGGAAGGTGAAGGGCTGATTATAGGCGAATTCGACGCCGTAGAGCTTTCCGTCTCCGCCGTTCAGAGTGGAGCTGTAAATATAGCCCGAACGGTCCACGCCGCCAAAGTCGAACCGGCTGTCGCCGACCGGCGCTGTGGTTTCGAACAGCGTGTCCTTGACCTTGCGGTAGAAGCCGTTGACCGACAGCAGCGACGCAGGCGCGAAATACCATTCGGCAGAGGCATCGACGCCGAAAGCCCGTTCCGGCTTCAGCGCGGGATTGCCGCCGATGATCGACTGAATGCCTGCCGCATCGTTGATGGTGACGGTCGCCCGCTGCTCGACGAAGCTTGGCCGCGCCGCGCCGCTGACGAAGGAGGCACGCAACTTGAGTTCATCGGTCGCATCATAGTTGAGGTGGAGGCTGGGATAGACGAAGGTGTAGTCGCTGCTGACCGACACCGGGCTCAAGGCTCCGCCCACTGCCGCCGTGCCGGTGGAGCGGATTTTCGTATTTTCCACCCGCGCGCCCGCGACGATGGACAGGTCGTCCGTTTTCCAGCTCACCGACGCATAGCCGGCGATGATCCGTTCCTTGACCGTATTGGCGAGCGCAGGGTTCCGGCTGGGCACGGCGAAGGTGCCGCCTGCCGCATTCGCTTCGCGCGCGCCCGCGATCAGCGCGTCAAGCTGCTGGCGCATCCCCTTGTTGTTCAGATAGTTGAAGACATAGCCACGATCGAGATCTTCATCGACGGGCGTCCCGGTGACGAAGGCGCCGGGTGTCCAGGGCAGGCCCAGCGCGGCAGCGACATCGCGCATGGCGAACGATCCGCTGGTGCCGTCGGGTCGCAACAGAGCCAGGGCGCCCGGATCGACCGACTTGCGATCGTCATATTGACCGCCGAACGAGACGATGATCGCATCGGAAACGTCATAGTCAAAGTCGGCCTTGCCGGTATAGCTCTTGGTCTTGCTGCCCAGCACATAGGCGGTGAGAGTCTCGCGGTCGAACGCGAACTGGTCGAGCGCGCCGCTGCTGCCGTTCGCGTTGGTGACGGTCAGGACCGGAAGATTATATTTGCCCGTGCTGTATGTGACGTCGGGGCGAAGCGCGGCAGTGGTCGATGACTGGCTGATGATCGGCAGGTCGATCTTGCTTTCCGTCTCGACATAGGCGGCATCCCAGCTCGCGCGCAGCCGGCCGAATTCATGGTCGCCATGCAATATGTTGAAGAAGGTGGACGTCTTGTATTCGCCCTGTTCGAACGCCCCCGTTACATTGGCGTCCACCGTAGCGCCGCTGGTCCCGGTGCGATCGGCGCCGGTGAAGGTGAAGGTATATTGGTTGCGCTGCTCATGATCGAGAAATTCGGTGTAGAGGCTGGTGGCGCTGATATGATGGCCATCGGCCGGGCGGAATTCGATCTTGCCCGAAAGCGAGTTGATCTCCCGCTCGATGATATATTTCGCGTTGCGAAGCTCCCGAAGCGCACCTGCGGCGTCGTAGCGCGGCTCGCTATTGTCGGTCTGCTGTTCGAACTGGCTGTGAGATGCGGCCAGCGTGATGCCAAAGACGTTGCTGCCATAGCTCAAGCGGCCCGCCGCCTGCTCCTGCGGTCCATTGCCCAGGTCGACAAAGCCGTAGCCAAGGTCGAGATAGCCGTGGAATCCCGGCTTATCGAGGGCGGAGTAGGTCTTGATATTGACCCGGCCTGCGAGCGCCTCGGCGGGCATGTCCGGCAGCAAAGTCTTGTTGAGTTCGACCGTGCTGATAAGCGCGGCCGGGACGGAGTCGAAGCGGAAGACGCGCTCCTCCGCGCCCAGCACATTGACGCCGTCGAACGAAACGACGGTCCAGCGGGTCGGCGCGCCCCGCACCTGGACATAGCGTTCCTGACCCTGGTCGCGCTGCACGCCGATACCGGGGAGGCGGGCAAGCGCAGCGGCGACGGTCTGGTCGGGGAAACGACCCGCGTCATCGGCGGTGATGGCGTTGACGACATTGTCGGCCTCCCGCTGCACCCGGAGCGATGCTTCCAGGCTTTCGCGAATAGGGGAACCGTTGACGACGATCTCCCCGCCTTCATCCATCGCCGCCGCCTCGGCCGATACCGCTGTGACGGCGGCGCTATTTTCTTCCGCCGCTGCGTTTTGCGCCATGATCGCAGCCATGGCCGTTCCGGCGACCAGCGCCGCCTTCAAGATGTCGTTTGTCATTGGTGAGCCCCTTCTCGTTCCGTTGGGGGCACCTAGGCGGACACTATGACTGGGGCGCGTAGCTATGATGATGACGGCGTGACTGTGTCGTGACCCGCCTGTGACACCGCAACGCGGTGCGCGCGAGCGTCAGGCAAATGCAATCGAGCGGGCTGGCTGGAATTTTGAGGCTCGATCGCCTAAACAGGAAGGCGAAAAGACTCGCATTCTCCAAATATCGAGATGAAAATTTTTCAGCTTCATCTCTCGCGCGACCATGGGTTCAGGCAGAGGAGATCATCATGAGAGGATTTGTCGGCAACATTGACGAATTGACGGAAAACAATTCTGACTTCCGCCACGTGCTCTATACTGGCCGCAATCTGCAACTGGTGCTCATGGCGATAGCGCCGGGCGATCAGATCGGGGAAGAAGTGCATGAGGATCGCGATCAGTTCTTCCGCGTTGAATATGGAGAAGGCGAGGTCCAGATCGATGGCGTCTCCACGGCGGTTGCCGCCGACGACGCCATTATCGTGCCTGCGGGCGCGCGCCACAATGTCATCAATAGGGGAACGGGATTGCTCCAGCTCTACACCATCTATGGCCCGCCCGAACATGTCGATGGCGTCATCCACCGCACAAAGGCCGATGCAGAGGGAAGTCACGAGCATTTTGACGGACGTACTACTGAATAGTCGAAGGCGTTGCGGCAGGAAATTCAATCAATCTGCCTTTTATGAATAATCCACTGGAAGAGGAAAGCGCATGTACAATCGGATACTCATCGCGACGGACGGATCGGAAATCGCGCAAAAGGGCGTGGATCATGGCCTGGCGCTGGCAAAGACCCTGGGCGTCGAGGTGACGATCATCACCGTGACTGAGCGGTTCCCGGTGTACACCAGCGGAGCGGGCTATGATCTTGCCTGGAGCGGTGCGGCGCTGGCCGAATATTCCGAAGGCCAGACGAAGGTCGCGGACAGCATCCTGGCTGCCGCTAAACAATCGGCGCAGCGACTGGGCGTGACCGCCGACACGCTCCATGTCCCGGAAACGGAGGTGGCCGAGGCGATCATCACGGCTGCGCAGGAACGGAACTGTGACCTCATCGTCATGGCTTCGCATGGCCGCCGGGGATTGGGTCGCCTGATGCTGGGCAGCAAGGCGTCCGAAGTGCTGACGCACACCGATATTCCCGTGCTTGTGGTCCGCTGAGTTCCCGCCGGGCGCTGTTGGAGCGCCCGGCTGATCAACCCGCCTTCTGGGCGCACGCGATGCACAGGGCCGCTTCGGGCCGGACCTCCAGACGCTGCGGCGTTATAGCGCCGCCGCAGCGCACGCATTCCCCATAAGTTCCATTCTCGATCCTTGAAAGGGCGCGCTGCACGGAAGCGATCTCGCGCGCGATCAAGGCGGCCTGCGCCTCCAGCGAGGCGTCGTCTTCCTTCTCTACCGCCTGTTCCGATGAATCCGGGTTCAGCGGCTCGGACAGATCATCAGCGACGCTTTTCTGGCGGCGTTCCAGTTCCGCCAGTTGCGCTTCCAGACGCGATTTCGCAGAATTCGGATCGATCACGGCAATTCTCCCATCCCCGTCCTGTCTGAACAGTGAGTCGAACGCGCATCGAGGCGCCATGCGCCGCCGCCTGCCATCAGTGCGACAGGAAAATGGAAAGCGCCGGTCGTTCCAGCACCGACCGGGTCGCGCCGCCCAGGACGAATTGACGGACCCGTGAATGGCCATAGGCGCCCATGACCAGCAAATCGCTTTCCGCCTCTGTGCAATAGGCTTGCAGCGCCTGTCCCGCATCACGCCCAGCTGCCGGGATTTCGATAGCGTTGGCGGTGATGCCATGGCGTCCGAGATGGCGAACGATATCGGAAACCGACGCGGCCGGTGACAGATCCTTGTCACCCGCGACGGTCGCGATCTCGACCGTTCTGGCTTCTGCACAAATGCTGAGTGCGTCAGCCAGAGCGCGCGCCGCGGCCCTGCTGCCATCCCAGCCGACCACTATATGATCGAACTTTCCGTTCCGGGCATCTTCGGTCAGCAGGATAAGCGGGCGTCCCGTTTCGAAGATCAAGCCTTCCACCGGCACACCCTGCTCACGCCCATGGACCGGGACGAGAAGCAGGTCATAGGCGCGCGCCCTGCTGGCGATTTGCCAATAGGTGCTCATCATCCCCACGCATTCCACGAGCATCGCCTCGCCTCTGATGTCGTCGCTTGCCGAAGCATGGAATTGAGCAAGCAGCGCCTGTGCATGGTCCGTGCTCTTGCGGTTTTCCGCAGCGATCATGCCGGCGGCATCGATCAGCGTGTCGGCCAGCCAATTGGATGCGGGAGGAATGCGGACCTGGCACACACCGACCGACAGCCTGGCGCCCAGCCCGCTGGCGAGGGCCAGCGCATTGTCGAGCGCCCAACCGGGGGTTGGCTCGGGATAGCTGTTCATCTGCAAAATAATGTCACGCAGGGCCATGCTACTCTCCAGTCGTCCGGGATCTTTCAAATGCGTCCCGGCATCGCTTCATCATGCCAGTAACAGGGTTCCAGAGCCACTGCCCTACGCAAATCCCACCGGGTTGGAAGTGAGGGGAATCGCGCCCCTATCCAACTGACTCCGCACGCAAACACCGGGATGAAACGAAATTAAATTGCGATGAAACGAATTGATGGGCGGTGCGTTTTAACCGGCAGCGATCGTGCTACGGCGGGCATTTCCAGATGGTTTCGACTGAAAGATGGAAGGGCCGCCGCGTCACCTGAGGTGAGGAGGGCGATGACGACCTTATTGGGATCATCGGAACTGGGAGCTGGCGCCTACCGCCGCTTGACGAACTTGCGCGCGCACAGCGGCTGGAGGGGGATAAGGCGTCGCCCTCGAATGACTGCGATGGTGATAGCGTTGGTCGCATTTCTGATCGTCGCAGCTGTCGAATTTCGCACCTCTTACATTCAGTCTCACCTGTTCTCGCGGCTGGCGGACCGCATGCATTTCCACATGGGCAATGGCGCCAGCGAGGACATCGCCTTTCCGGCCCACGGCCCGTTCGACACACGATTGGGCTATGTGCAATTGCCCAACTATATCGCCCAACTGTCGCGTGAAGGCTTCACGATCGACCGACAGGCACGGACGTCATCCACACTGCAATGGTTTCAAAGCCTTGGCGGATTCCCCCCTTATCGCGAGAAAACCTCTGCGGGCCTGACGCTGGTGGGGGCGAGGGGGCAGCCGATTTTTTCCTACCGGGATCCGGCCCAAATCTATCTTTCCTATGACGATGTGCCCGACCTTGCGGTTCGCAGTCTGCTCTTTGTGGAAAATCGCGATTTGCTGAGCCTGCGTTATCCGCGCCGCAATCCCGCCGTTGAGTGGGATCGGCTCGGCCTCGCCCTCATCAGCTTCGGGGCCAGCAGCGACGGCGAGCGCAGTCCTGGCGGCAGCACCGTGGCGACGCAGATGGAAAAGCTGCGCCATTCACCGCGTGGACGGACGACCGGGCCGATCGAAAAGCTGCGGCAGATGACGTCGGCCAGCCTGCGGGCCTACCACTCCGGCCTTAATACGGTCGATTTCCGCAAGCAGACCGTCGTGGATGCGCTGAACCTGATCCCGCTCGCGGGCTTCCGCGGCCATGGGGAGGTCATCGGCCTCGGCGACGGATTGCAGCTTTGGTACGGAGCCGATTTCGCCAGCGTGAACAGGGCGCTGCGCACACCCGCACGAACCGGTCCGGAACTGCGCCGACAGGGTCTTGCGCTGAAACAGGTTCTAAGCCTGGTCATCGCGCAGCGCCGCCCCGCTCATTATCTGGGGACGGGCCGCGATGAACTGGAGGCGCTGACCGAAAGCTATCTCCGCCTGATGGTCGCGGAAAACATCATCGGTTCCGATCTTGGCGATGCTGCCATTGGCGCGCGGCTCACTTTCAACACCACGCCCCCTGACGCCGCGCCCTTGTCCGATTCCGTGGCGAAGGCGGCGAACGCATTGCGGCTCAATCTGGCGAAGCTGATCAAGACGCCGAGCTTCTACGATCTCCACAGGCTGGACCTGACCGTCGAAACGTCGATCGACAGGAAGGCTCAGGCGGAAGCGACGGCGCTGCTACGCAGTTTGCGAGAGCCGGAAGGGTTATCGG
This sequence comes from Sphingobium herbicidovorans, assembly GCF_002080435.1. Classification (NCBI taxonomy): domain Bacteria; kingdom Pseudomonadati; phylum Pseudomonadota; class Alphaproteobacteria; order Sphingomonadales; family Sphingobiaceae; genus Sphingobium; species Sphingobium herbicidovorans. Next base: position 210,576 of record NZ_CP020539.1, read on the forward strand.
AACTGGGGCTTACCGGACCCCGACTGCTCAGCGGAAGCGCACCGGCACAGGTGAATTACAGTTTCACGCTTTATGAACGTGGCGCTGGTTCTACCCATGTGCGCATCCAGACGGACAGTCTTGACGGGCCGCTGGACGTCAACGCCGGGACGAAGCTGGAACTGGGGTCCACGGCGAAGGTCCGCACGCTCATCACTTACCTCAACATCGTCGCAGATCTTCACGACGAGCTTCGGACCAGGCCGTCCGCAGAACTGAACCGCCTCGTCCAACAAGGCGATCCGTTGACCGCGTGGGCTGCCGGGCAGTTGCTGGAAAATGGCGACAGGGGCACGGCGGCCATTGTCGATGCGGCGATGGAGAAGAAATATTCCGCGGGAACGGGCGAGCGATTTTTCACCGCCGGGGGCATGCATCGCTTTGCCAATTTCAACCGGCGGCATGGCGGGCAAATGACGGTGTCCTATGCGCTGCAACAGAGCGTCAACCTCGTCTTCATCCGCATGATGCGCGACATAGTCGATTATCACCTCGCCCGCATACCGGGCGCGGCGGGAATTTTCGAACGAGCCGATCACCCGCGCCGGGACTATTATCTGCGGCGCTTCATCGACATGGAGGGGCGGCAATATCTCGCCCGCTTCCGTCCCCAATATCGGGAGCTGGATCCTACCGCGATTATGAGCCATGTCGCCGAACGCGCCAAATATTTGCGCCCCCGGCTGGCGGCGGCGTTCCGAACCGTCCGGCCCGATGCCGACTTCAAGCAATTTTCCGCCTTTATCCGGCAATGGGCAAAAACCCCGCCCGATGATGAAGAAGGCATGCGCAAGCTGTATGCAACCTATGCGCCTGACCGGCTCAACCTGGCCGACCGGTCCTACATCGCCGATATCCATCCGCTCGAACTGTGGCTGGCGGGCTATCTCTATACGCATCCCGGTGCGTCGTGGGGCGATATCGTTGCTGCAAGCGCCGACGTGCGGCAGGAAGCCTATCTCTGGTTGCTCAAACCCAACCGTTTCGCCGGGCAGAACCGGCGGATCAGGACCATGCTGGAAAAACAGGCCTTTGTCCCGATCCACAAGGATTGGCAGCGCCTGGGCTACCCCTTCGAAACGCTCGTGCCCTCCTATGCGACCGCCATCGGCACATCGGGCGACCGCCCCGATGCCCTGGCGGAATTGATGGGCATCGTCGCGAGTGGGGGTTACCGTTCCGCGCCCCGGCTCATCGACAGGCTGCATTTTGCGGAAGGGACTCCCTATGAAACCGTGATGAAGGCGCGGCCGAAAGCCGGTGTCAGGGTGCTTCGGCCCGAAATCGCCCACGCGGTGCGCCGGGGATTGGTCGATGTCGTTGAAAATGGAACGGCGCGGCGGGCCTATGAATCGGTTACCGCAGCGGACGGCTCTGCGATGATGATCGGCGGCAAGACGGGAACCGGTGACAATCGCCATATGCGATACGGGTCTGGCGGTCGCCTCGTCGGGTCGGAGGCGCGTTCCCGTACGGCCACCTTCGCCTTCTTCATCGGCCAGCGCCATTTCGGCACGATCACCGCCTTCGTGGAAGGGGCCGAGGCATCGCAATATCGGTTCACCAGCGCCTTGCCCGCGCAATTGTTCACGCTTTTGGCGCCTGTGATCCAGCAAGTGATCGGCGATCGATCCACCGCACAGCCGCCCGCTCCCGCTCCCGCTCCTGCGCCCACAATCCGCACGGACTGGCAGGCGCTGCTGAACCGGCCAAATCCTCTTGCGGCCAACAGGGAGGGCTTTGGGAACCCGCCATCGCTGCTGACATCGTTCGATGGATGGCGGTGAAACAGCCTTCTACAGGCCGTTCGGGGTTCGGCTCCGCAACTGATTGTCGCGATGGATGGACATCAATATCCCCAGCAGGATCAGAACGGTCATCATGGCCGATCCTCCATAGGACATGAGCGGCAGCGGAATGCCGACCACAGGCGCCATCCCCATCACCATGGACAGATTGATGCCGACATACAGGAACAGCGTGAAGGTCAGCCCCATGGCGGTCAGGCGCGTGAACACGGACGTCGATCGCATGGCCAGGCTCAGGCCCCACCAGATCAGGTAGCCATAGGCGAAGATCACGAACAGCCCGCCCATCATTCCCCATTCCTCCATCATCGTGGCGAAGATGAAGTCGGTATGCGTCTCAGGCAAATAGGCCAGATGGCTCTGCGTGCCGTTCAGGAACCCCTTGCCGAATATGCCGCCCGATCCGATTGCGATCTTCGACTGGGAAATATGATAGCCGGTGCCGAGCGGATCGCTTTCCGGGTCCATGAAAGTGAGCACCCGGTTCTTCTGATAGTCGTGCAACATGCCCCAGGCGACCGGCAGCATGGAAAGGACAATTGCGCCTGCGCCGATAAACCAGCGCAGGTGCGTGCCCGCCATGAAGATCAGCAGCGTTCCCGCCATCGTGATCATCAGGGCCGTGCCAAGATCGGGCTGCAGCATGACCAGACCGGCGGGCACCGCGATCAGCCCCGCCGGGATGAGCAGCACGAATGGCGCGCTGACGAACATGGGCGGCACGCGATGGTAGAAACGCGCCAGGGTAAGAACGATCGCCAGCTTCATGAATTCCGAAGGCTGGATCCGTATGATGCCCAGGTCGATCCAGCGCTGCGCGCCCATGCCGATCTTGCCGAACAATTCCACGATCAGCAGCAGCGCCAATGTGACGCCATAGAAGGGGTAGGCAAAGCGCATCCAGATGCTGACCGGCACGAGCGACAGGACCAGCATCCCGCCAGCCAGCACGACGAAACGCAAAGCCTGGTTGGAAGCCCAGGGCGTCATATGCCCGCCCGCCGCCGAATAGAGCGTTGCCAGCCCCAGCGTCGTGATCGCCAGGACCGTGAACAACATGCTCCATGGAAGCGCGCGCAGGGGTGCGGGAATCAGCAATGCCCCAAACTCCGTCGATCTTACGCGTTGATGGTCAGAACGGCACCTTTGGTCACTAGGCGGTCCGATTGCAACCTGCCGAATCGTGTCACTGGCATGCGACCGTCCGCCCGGTGGCGCGGGCCCGTCGTGCAAAGCCAGCCGAAATCATTTATTACAATAGTTACACCTTCGACGTTCGCCATCATGGTAAAAGAAAGCGTCAAGGATAGGAGCAGGAAAAATGACCTTTGCAACGATATTGGTCGCCATCGACATAAATGATCCCGAACACGCCAGGTCCGCGCTTGAAGCAGCACGTTCCCTGAAGGCGTCTCAGGCCGGGGCGACGAAGATCAACATCCTCTATGTCCGCTATTATCTGCCCGTAAGATATGCAGAATTGCTTTCGGGAGATTTCGATACGCAGGAAATCGAGGAAGCGCGCCGCCGCATCCACGACTGGAAAATCGAATATGGGCTGGAAGACGCCAATTTCATCACGCGCCGCGGGACGGTGAGGGACGAGGTTTTCGAAGAAGCGCGGCGAAGCAAGGCGGACCTGATCATCATCGGGTCGCATCAGCCGTCATTGTCGTCGCGGATGTTGGGATCCAACGCCTCCGCCATCGTCAGGAACTCGCCCATCAGCGTCCTGATCGCGCGCGACAAAGCCGTCTAGTTCGGCCCCTCCGGACAGGCCGGGATGCCGGCCTGTTCGAACGCCGCGATTGGCCTACTCCCGTTCGTCCTGCACGCCGAACGTCGCCCAATCCGCGTTGCCGCCCGGTCCGTCGGGCAAATCGCCCTCCCACTGACCGGGGGCATCCGGATGACTGTGGCGGCCATGGATATAGGCTTTGGCGATCATATTGGCCGAAATCGGCGCCGTTATGAACAGAAACAGCGTGATCAGCAGTTCGTGCGCCGACCATGAAAGCCCGTGCGTCGGGAAATAGAGCATGGATGCGATCAGGCAACCGCCCACCCCCAGCGTGGTCGCCTTGGTAGGGCCATGCAAACGGGTCATCAGTGATGGAAGGCGCGCAAGTCCCCAACTGCCGATCAGCGCAAAGGCGCCCCCCAGCACGATCAGCAGGGCGATGGCGATGTCGATGAAATCGGTCATTCCCTGCTCCTATTCCACGATGTCGCCGCGCAGCAGGAACTTGGCATAGGCCACCGTTCCCACGAAACCGACCATCGCCAGCAGCAGGGCCGCTTCGAAATAGACGGTGGTTTTCTCCATGATCCCGAACAGGATGATGAACGCGATGGCATTGATGACCATCGTGTCGAGCGCCAATATGCGATCCGCTGCGGTCGGCCCACGCAGCAGGCGGTACAGGTTCAACAGCACGGCCAGCGCGATGCAACCAAGCGCAATGGTCAGGGCCAGCTGGATCATCGGAAAATCTCCATCAGCGGCCTTTCATATCGCGCCTTGATCCGCGCCACTTCCGCCTGCGGATCGCCCGTATCCAGCCCGTGAACCAGCAGATACCGCCCGTCCGTCGATATGTCGGCCGATACCGTGCCGGGCGTCAGGCTGATCGTGCCGGCCAGGACCGTGACGGCTTCGGCAGAACGAAGGTCGAGCGGAACGCTGAGCCAGCAGGAACGCAGGTCGCGGTTCCGGCGGAACAGGACAAGCCGCGCCACATGGAAATTGGCGGTAATGATGTCGCCGATCACCAGCAGCACATAGGCGATGAGCGGCCAGCCATATCTGACCGCTGGGCGATCGGGCCAGAAGGGCGCGGTGAACAGGGGCACCACTATCCCCAGCACAAGGCCGAGCAGGAAGCCGCCCATGCTCAGCTCGTTGAGCACCAGCATCCACATGATGACGAGCAGGAGCGTCAGGCCGGGGTGGGGGAATAGCCGCCTCATTCGCCGCCTTTCCCTTCATCGCCCGAACCCAGGACAGAGCGGACATAGCCGCCCGTATCGAAAATCTGGGCGCTCGTCGCTTCCATATAGGCTGTGGCCGGGCCGGAGCAGATGGTCAGGCCAGCCAGCAGGGCGAGCAGGAAGAAGGCGGGCAGCGCCTCCACTCGGCCTGGGGCTGGCCGGTCGGCATTCACGGGTTGGGTGGCATCCTCTTTCCAGAACAGCCTGCTGCCCGCGCGCGCCAGTCCGATCAGCGCGATCAGACTGGTGCCCAGCACCACGACCCAGATCGCGACGACATGGGGGGACGCCAATGTGGCGCGCAGGATCAGCAGCTTGCCGATGAACCCCGAAAGGGGGGGCAGGCCGGACAGCGCCACGGCCGCCGCCAGGAACAGAAAGGCCAGCATGCCTTGCCCTGCATAGCGCGGCGTCGGGACGATGGCTGCACCCTCCGCGCCACGCCACCGGATTATCAGGTCGACTGTCAGGAACAGCAGGGCGGCCGACAATGTGGTGTGCGGAAGATAATAGAGCGCCGCCGCCATAGCCTGCCCGTCGAACAGGGCGACCGCCGTCAGCAGCATGGCCGTCGACCCGACAAGCCCAAAGGCCGCCATCTCGCGAAGGCCGCGCGCCGCAAGGAGGCCGACGAAGCCCAGCAACATGGTGCCAAGCGCGGCGGGAAGCAGGAACGCGCCCGCCGCATCGCCAAAGATCAGGGGCATCGTCCGCATGATGGCATAGGCCCCCACCTTCGTCATGATCGCGAACAGGGCGGCGACGGCCGGGGCGGCGGCGGCATAGGTTCGGGGCAGCCACAGATGCAACGGCAACAGCGCCGCCTTCAGCGCAAAGACGGCCGCCAGCAGCAGCCCCGCCGCCTGGGCCAGTCCTTGATCGCCTGCGGGCAACATCGCCACGCGCCCCGCCATATGCGCCATGTTGAGCGTGCCGGTCAGGCCATAGAGCAGGCCAAGGGCGACCAGGAACAGCGTCGATCCGATCAGGTTGACGATCACATATTGGACGCCCGCGGTCAGCCGGCGCGCACCCTGACCATGCAGCATCAGGCCATAGGACGCGATCAGCAACACCTCGAAGAACACGAACAGGTTGAACAGGTCGCCGGTCAGGAAAGCGCCATTCAGGCCCAGCAGCTCGAACTGGAACAGCGAATGGAAATGCCATCCCTTGCGGTCCAGCCCGGTGACCGTCGCATGGACTGACACCGCCAGTCCCAGCAGCGCGGTCAGCAGCAGCATCAGCGCCGCCAGCCTGTCCAGAACCAGCACGATGCCGAACGGCGCTGGCCAGTCGCCCAGTGCATAGGCGGTCGGCTCGCCCGCGGTCGCCCATCCCATCAGGATGATGGACACAGCGATCAGGCCTAGCGCCGATCCGATCGAAATGGCCGCGCCGATCCAGCGCCGCCGCCGCAGGAAGAGGAGCGTCGCGGTTCCGGCGAAAGCGGGCAGCAGCAACGGGGCGGCGATCAGCGCTTCTATCATGACTGCGCCTCGCGATCCGGCCTGGGCGGATCGGCTTCGACCGCTCCATCGACCTGGTCGGTGCCTGTCTCCAGAAAGCTGCGAAGCGACAGCACGACCGCCAGCGCCGTCATGCCGAATGAAATCACGATCGCCGTCAGCACCAGCGCCTGGGGAAGCGGATCGGTATAGCTGGTCAGCCCCTTTTCATACAGCGGCGGACTGTTCCGGGTCAGGCGGCCGATGGCGAACAGGAACAGGTTTATCGCATAGGACAGCATGGTGAGGCCCAGCACCACCGGGAAAGTCCGGCCGCGAAGGGTCAGGTAAATGCCCGCGGCGGTCAGCATGCCGATGGCCGATGCGACCAGAAATTCCATGCTCATGCCCGCGCACCCCGCAGCTTGGCCGGGTCGATGTCCATCGGGCCGCTGTCCTCCTCCGGCTCCCTTTGCGCCCGCTGGGCGATGTGGCTGAGTTCCGCGAGCGCCAGCATGACCGCGCCGATGACGGTCATGGCGACGCCGATGTCGAACAGCATGGCGGTCGCCAGTTCGAAAGTGCCGATGATCGGCAAGGTGAAATGGCCAAAGGCGCTGGTGAACAACGGCGCGCCAAAGAACAGCGAGCCAAGGCCGGTCAGCGCGGCGATGATTACGCCCAGGCCGATCAGCAGATGTTCGTCGATCCGTCGCCGCTCGTCCGCCCATTCAAAGCCCGACGCCATATATTGCATCAGCATCGCAATCGACATGACCAGTCCGGCGATGAATCCTCCGCCCGGCATATTGTGCCCACGCAGGAAGATATAGAGGCCGATCATCGTCGCCAGCGGCAGCAGCAGCCGCGCCGCCACGGCGAACATCATCGGGTGGCGCTCGGGGGATCGCGGCAGATCCGCGACCCATTGGCGAAGCCTTTGCCCCGAAATGCCGCGGGTGGCGGGCTGCAACAGCGCGAAGATGGTGAGCGCGGCAATGCCCAGCACCGTGATTTCGCCGAACGTGTCAAACGCGCGGAAGTCCACCAGGATCACGTTGACGACATTGGTCCCGCCGCCATGGGCGTAGCTGTTGGCCCAGTGATAGGCGGAGATGGGATCATTCGGCGGCCGGGTCATCACCGCCCATGCCGCAAGGCCGGTGGCCGCGCCTCCCGCCATTCCGATCAAGCCGTCGCGCAGCCTTCGGCCGTTGCTGGACAACCGCGCCGGTTTCTTCGGCAACAGGTTGAGCGCCAGCAGCAGCAGCAGGATCGTCACGACCTCGACCGAAATCTGCGTCAGCGCCAGATCGGGCGCGGACAGGTAGATGAAGGTCAGCGAAACGATCAGGCCGATGACGCTGATGTAGATGAGTGTCAGGAAACGCTGCCTCTGCGCCTTCACGACCGCAGCGATCGCCGCAATCAACAGCAGCCAGGCGATAACCGCGACCGGCGGCGCAGGCATGGTCGCGCGCGTGCCGGGCGCATAGCCGCCGATCCACACCGCCTGAACCCCCAGCGCGATGGCGACAAGGAACAGCAGGCTGAGCTGCCTTTGCAGCGATCCGTTATGGATGGCGATTGTCACGGCGCGGGCCATGCCGATGAAGCGATGGATACCGCTGTCGAACGCCCGCTTCGCGTCGGGAAGGCGGGCTGCGTCCCAACGGCGCTGGAACTGTCCATGGCGCCAGAGCAGCGCGCCGCCGACGATGATCGCGATGACGCTCATCCCCAGCGCCGGGGTAACGCCATGCCACAGCGCGGGCGCGAATACAGGCGCGCTTCCCCCCGTCACCGCACCTGCTGCCCTGGCGATCAGGCCGGATGTCAGGCTTTGCGGAAACAGCCCGATCAGCACGGTCAGCGCCACCAGCAGGGCCGACGGCGCCCACAGGCCCAGCGGCGGATCATGCGGCTGGGTGGGATAATCATGGCGGCGGCGGCCCAGATAAAGGTGGAAGATGTAGCGCAGCGAATAGGCGACAGACAGGGTCGCGCCGATCACCGCCGCCAGTGGGATGAACCAATGCTGCCCGGCCCAGACGCTATGCGCGGCCTCCTCCAGCATCATCTCCTTGGACAGGAAACCGCCAAAGGGCGGCAGCCCCGCCATGGAAGCGGCGGCGACAATGCCCAGCGTCGCGCTGATCGGCATCAATCCGGCCAGCCCGCCCAGCAGGCGGATGTCCCGCGTTCCTGCTTCATGATCCACGATGCCCGCGTTCATGAACAGCGCAGCCTTGAACAGCGCATGGTTCAACAGGTGGAAAACGCCCACCATCGCGGCGGCGGGCGTGCCCAGGCCGAACAACATGGTGAGCAGGCCAAGATGGCTGACCGTCGAATAGGCGAGGACAGCCTTCAGGTCATGACGAAACAGCGCGACCGCCGCGCCCATGATCATCGTGACAAGGCCCGTCGTCGATACGAGGTAAAACCACAGGTCCGTGCCCGACAGCGCCGGCCATAACCGCGCCAGCAGGAACACGCCCGCCTTCACCATGGTCGCGCTGTGCAGATAGGCGCTGACCGGGGTAGGAGCGGCCATGGCGTGCGGGAGCCAGAAATGGAAAGGGAACTGCGCCGACTTGGTGAAACAGCCGATCAGGATCAGCACCAGCGCCACGGGATAGAGGGGGGAACCGCGAACCGCGTCGCCAGCCGCCAATATGTCGGCCAGTTCGAAAGATCCGGCGATGTCGCCCAGCAGCATCAGCCCGCCGATCAGCGCCAGCCCGCCGCCGCCCGTGACGGCCAGCGCCATGCGCGCGCCCTGCCTGCCTTCCGCCTTGTCGTTGCGAAATCCGATCAGCAGGAAGGAGGACAGGCTCGTCAATTCCCAGAAGATCAGCAGCAGCAGGATGTTCGCCGACAGCGCGATGCCCAGCATCGCTCCCTGAAACAGGAGCATAAGCATCATGAACCGCCCCATCGCTTCGTCGGGCGGCAGATAGTAGCGGGCATAAAGGATGATGAGGAGGCCAATGCCCAGTATCAGGCCCGCGAACAACAGGCCCAGCCCATCGAGCCACAGGCCGAAGTCCAGCCCAAGCATCGGCACCCATGGCGCGTGAAACTGGACCACGCCGCCGGCCATCACGGGGGGCAGCATCGCTGCAAGGAGCAGCAGCCCGGCGAAGGAAGGCGTAATGGCCACCAGCGTCTGCCAGGTCCGGCTCGCGCCGCTCATCATGGAGAGCACTGCGGCACAGGCAAAGGGCAGCAGGGCGATGAGGACCAAAAGCAAAATCTTCTCCCGGACGCCGTTGCTTGGCGCGGTGTGTTGAACCTGAGGGGCGACGGGTTCCTCTTTCCCGCTTCGTCCCCATGAGGCAACCCAAATCGGCAGTTTGCCGCCGATTTAACGGTCGGAGGTGGTCGCTTTTGGCTCGAATATGTCTGGATGTTGCTCGATGAAGCGGCGCAGCGGTCCCTGGAGCCAGTCGCGTCGGCCCCGCCTCATATAAAGCCATCCCGCCCCGCTGATGATGGCAGCGCCCGCGGTGTCCAGTATGAGGTCCCACATCGTGTCGGTCAGGCCGGACGGATCGCCCAGCATCGGCTTTTGCATGGTAAGGCCGAAGCAGCGGTCCATTGCGAACTCGAAGATTTCCCACAAGGTGCCCAGCCCTACCGAAAAGAAGAAGGCGAACAGGGCGACGAACCCCGGCGTCAGGTGGAAATCGACAATGTCATTTTCGTTGAAGATATAGATGATGCAGAAACCGAGCAGCCCCAAAAGCAGGCCTGCGCTTCCATGGAGCATCAGATCCCACCACCAGATGCGCTCATAATAATCACGCACTTCGCCCAGAAAGATCGTCGCGAACAGAAACGCTATTGCAAGCAGCTGGATTTCCGAGGGGATCGGCACGGGCAGGCGTCGCGGAAATAGTATCGGCAGGCATGTCGCCGCCGTCAAACCCAGTATCAGGAAAACATGCATCCAGCGCGCCGAGACAATCGCCCAAAACAGGTCGGCCATCATGACGCCCTGGATGACCAGCAGAACGAGAAGATGTATGCGCTTCACCGGATCGGCCGGAAGGGCGCACATTAATTTCATCATGCTGTAAACGACCTCACCCTTCACCCGTGATGAAGCCATCATGATGCGCCCTTTGTCCTGATGCAATCAGCCGCTTCGGGCTTCACATCAGCCAAAGGCGCAGGCCGAACGACACGGCGGCCAGGACAGCCACGCTCGTCGCCCAGATCCCGATGAACCATATCAGCCTGGCCCAGCGCCCCTGCATCAATGATAGCCTTCGTCGCCGACCTTGCCCCTGAACACCCAATAGGCCCAGGCGGTGTAGGCAAGGATGACGGGCACCAGGATCGCCGCGCCGACCAGCATGAATATCTGGCTGCGATAGGGTGCGGCGGCTTCCCATATCGTGACGCGCGCTGGCACCACATAGGGCCATATCGAAATACCCAGTCCCAGCAGGCAGAGCATGAACAGCCCAAGCGCCCAGATAAAGGGCTGCACATCCTTCTGACGGGAAAGGCTGCGGTAGAACAGGGCCGTCACGATCAGGGTGGCCAGCGGAACCTGCGCCGTCGCAAGGATGCCGGGCCATGACAGCCAGCGGTCCTGATAGCTCGCCTCAAGCGTCAGCGTCGCCAGGCTGACGACGCCGATGACCAGCAGCAGAGCGATGCCCAGCCGCCCGGCATAGCCCGCCGCCTGCCGTTGCAGGTCGCCCTCGGTCTTCCAGTTGAGCCAGCATGCGCCGAGCAGCGCATAGCCGACCAACAGCCCCGCCCCGGTCAGCATGGAAAAGGGCGATAGCCATTCCCACCATCCCCCGGCATAGGCGCGGCCCTCTACACTGATGCCTTGCAGCAACGCGCCCAGCGTCACGCCCTGTGCGAAGGTGGCGACGGCCGAACCGCCCGTGAAGGCCCTGTCCCACCACAGCCGGTGCGCGGGGTCGCGCCAGCGGAACTCGAACGCGACGCCGCGCAGCACAAGCCCCAGCAGCATCGCGATGAGCGGCGCGTAAAGCGCGGGCAGGATGATGGCATAGGCCAGCGGGAAAGCCGCCAGCAAACCGCCGCCGCCCAGCACCAGCCATGTCTCGTTACCGTCCCACACAGGGGCGATGCTGTTCATCGCGGTGTCGCGGTCCTTTCCTGCCCTGAACAGCGGGAACAGGATGCCTATGCCCAGGTCGAAACCGTCCATCACGACATAGGCGATGATCGCAAAGCCGATGATGGCTGCCCAGATGACCGTCAGGTCGACCATCATTCGCCTCCTTCCATGGCGGGTGCGGGGGTTATCCCGGCGGTGCGGATCGGGGCGTCGCTCAACGCGCGCTCATGCGCTTCGGGCGGCTTTTTCATCAGGTGCAGCAGATACCATATGCCCATGCCGAAAACCGCGAAATAGACGAGCACGAACGCGATCAGCGAAGCGGCGACGGCTGGCGCGTCCAAGGGCGAAGCGCTTTGCGCCGTGCGCAGCAGGCCATAGACCGTGAAGGGCTGGCGACCCACTTCTGTCACCGCCCAGCCTGCCAGCACCGCGTTGAAACCCGATGGCCCCATGACCAGCGCGGCCCTGTGCAGCCATCGCCAATCGTAAAGCCGCCGTCGGGCGCGCGCGATCAGGCTCCACATGCCCAGCCCCACCATCGCGAAGCCCAGCCCGACCATGACGCGAAACGCCCAAAAGACGATCGGCACGGGCGGCTCGTCGGTGTCGGGGACAGTGTCCAGTCCTTTAAGCGGCGCGTTCAGGTCATGCTTCAGGATCAGCGATGACGCCTTGGGGATGGAAATGGCATAGTCGATACGCTTGTTCGCGCTGTCCGGGATGCCGGCCAGGATCAGCGGCGCGCCATCGGGGTGGCTGTCATAATGGCCTTCCATCGCCATCACCTTGACCGGCTGGTGCTCCAGCGTGTTGAGGCCGTGCAGGTCGCCCGCGACGACCTGAATCGGCGCGACGATCGCTGCCATCCACATCGCCATGGAAAACATGGTGCGCGCGCCGGGATTGGCGCGATCCTTGAGAAGATGCCAGGCGCCGACCGCGCCGACTGCGAAGGCGGTCGTAAGATAAGCCGCCAGTACGGTGTGGACCAGACGATAGGGAAAGCTGGGGTTGAAGATGATCGCCATCCAGCTGGGGCCGGGCAGGAACTGGCCGTTCGCGCCGATCTCATAGCCAGTCGGCGTCTGCATCCAGCTGTTGACCGACAATATCCAGAATGCGGAAATGAACGTGCCGATCGCCACCGCACAGGTCGCGGCGAAATGCAGCTTGCGCCCCACCTTGTTGATCCCGAACAGCATCACGCCCAGAAAGCCCGCCTCCAGGAAAAAGGCGGTCAGCACCTCATAAGCCATCAGCGGGCCGATGACCGGGCCAGCCTTGTCGGAAAAGACCGACCAGTTGGTGCCGAACTGGTAGGACATGACGATGCCGGACACGACGCCCATGGCGAACACGACCGCGAAGATCTTCAGCCAGTAGCGGTACAGATTGGCGTACACGCCCTTGCCCGTCGCGAGCCACAGCCCCTCCAGCACCATCAGGTAGCTGGCGAGCCCGATCGAAAAGGCCGGGAACAGGAAATGAAAGCTGACCGTAAAGGCGAATTGCGCGCGGGCGAGTATGATGGCGTCCACAGCATCGAACATGGCATGTCCTTTTGACCGGGGCAGAAGGCTAGGGGTAGCGGCTATCGATCAGCTTGTCATGCCCGGCAGCAGGGCGGCCGCGCTTTGCCAGAGCATGTAGAAGGCGACGATGAAGATGAGTCCTGCAAAGACGATGCTGAGACGGCCGGTCTTTTCGCCCAGCCGCTCGGCGGCGCTCGTCCCGGCGAAGCTGCCTGCAACGCCGCCCGCGATGAAAACGAACGCCAGCAGCCAGTCGACAAGGCCGGAAAAGGCGTAGCTGGCCGCAGTCGTAAGACCGAATGCCGTGACGGCGACCAGCGATGTGCCAACCGCCATCAACATCGGCATGCCGGTCGAAGCAACCAGTCCGGGCACGATCAGGAATCCTCCGCCAATGCCGAAAAATCCCGAAAACGCACCAGAGCCAAGACCATAGGCGACGACCTTGGGCGCCTTTTCCCTGTTGCACTCGACGCCGGGGTCGCCGGGATTGCCTCGCCCCTTCAGCATCAACGCGCCGACCACCAGCATCACCAGTGCAAAGAGGAACAGCAGCTTGTCGCCATCCACCATCTTGCCGAAGGTCGATCCGGCGATTGCCCCCACGATCCCCGCCGCGGCGTACATGCCACCGCAGCGCCATTTCACATGATGGGCGCGGGCGTGGCTGGCCAGGCCCGTCGCGGCATTGGCGGCGACCGCCAGCGCGCTCGTGCCGATGGCGACATGGGCGCTCGGCACGCCGACCAGATACACCATCAACGGCACGGCGAGGATTGATCCGCCCCCGCCCACCAGACCCAGGACAAAACCGACCAGGCCGCCCGACAGCGCGCCCAGCGCATAGTGAAGGCTATCCATGACGAATGCCCTGCGCAGATCGGCTTGCCGTCCATCGCGGGCCTTGCGTCATGGGGCACAGGCCGCCAATGCCGAACAGGCCCTCGACCGGCTGGGCATGGGGAAAGGCTGCGCTCATAGCTGGTTCACCGGGATTTTTAGGTAGGTGACGCCATTATCCTCTGCGGGCGGCAGATGCCCCGCGCGCATGTTCACCTGAACCGAGGGCAGGATAAGGCGCGGCATGTCCAGCGTGCGGTCGCGCGCTTCGCGCATCGCCACGAATTCATCCTCGCTTACGCCGTCATGGGCATGGACATTGGCGCGGCGCTGTTCGGCGACCGTCGTTTCCCAGACATAATGGTCGCGCCCTTCCGGCAGATAGTCGTGACACATGAAGAGGCGCGTTTCCGGCGGCAATTCCAGCAGGCGGCGCAGCGAACGGAACAGCGTGCGCGCGTCCCCGCCGGGGAAGTCCGCCCGCGCCGTGCCATAATCCGGCATGAACATGGTATCGCCGACGAACACCGCATCGCCGATGACATAGGCGACGCAGGCGGGCGTGTGGCCCGGCACATGCAGCACCGTCACGGCCACATTGCCGATGTTGAAGCTGTCGCCATCCTTCCATAGCTGGTCGAAGTCCGATCCGTCGCGCCGGAAACCGGGTTCGGCGTTGAACAGCTTGCCGAACGTCTGCTGCACTTCGCAAATATGCGCGCCAATGGCGATCTTTCCGCCCAGCTTCTTCTGGAGATAGGGCGCAGCCGACAGATGGTCGGCATGGGCATGCGTTTCCAGAAGCCAATCGACCGTCAGCCCCTGATCCATGACATAGGCGATGACAGGGTCGGCCGCATCGAAAGACGTGCCGCCGGACGCGGGGTCATAGGCTAGGACGCTGTCTATCACGGCCGCGCGGCGCGTTTCGGCGTCATGGACCACATAAGTCACAGTGAATGTGGTCTCATCGAAAAAGGACTGGATCACCGGGACGCCTTTTCGTGCGGCGACCACCTGGCCGGCGGCCTTGGCGAGTGCTTCATCGGACATGTGCGTCTCCATGATTTAACATTTACACTAATTATGTATTATATTATCTTGAAATCGTCAAGGGCTTGCTCTCCGCCATGGTCCCTTGCAGTGAGGCCGACATGAGTGACGACGACACGACTTGCGAAACCGGAATGCTGCGGATCGGCGACATTGCTCCCGATTTTCGCGCACGTTCGACACAGGGCGACTTTCAGCTTTCCGCCTTGCGCGGGCAGTGGGTGATCTTCTTTTCCCATCCTGCCGATTTTACGCCCGTATGCAGTACGGAATTCTCCGCATTGGCGCGTCGGCAGGCGGAGTTCGACGCGCTTGGCTGCACGCTGGTCGGACTGTCGGTCGATAGCCTGTACGCCCACCTTGCCTGGGTTCGGGCGCTGAAAGACCTTTTCGACGTCGAAATCGGCTTTCCGATCATTGAGGATCCCAGCATGGCGGTGGGCCGCGCCTATGGCATGATCGGCGACGACGCCCCGGACAGCATGACCATGCGATCGACCTTTTTCATCGATCCGCTGGGCGTCATTCGCGCGACGACCTGCTACCCCCATAATGTGGGGCGCTCGGTCGATGAGATGCTGCGGCTGGTGCGCGCCTTGCAGACGGTCGATGCGGCAGACAGGTTGACGCCGGAAGGATGGGTCGAGGGACAG
The DNA here is from genome assembly GCF_002080435.1 of Sphingobium herbicidovorans. Taxonomy (NCBI): domain Bacteria; kingdom Pseudomonadati; phylum Pseudomonadota; class Alphaproteobacteria; order Sphingomonadales; family Sphingobiaceae; genus Sphingobium; species Sphingobium herbicidovorans. The sequence goes on from NZ_CP020539.1 coordinate 226,053, forward strand.
CCGCTGCTTCTGCCGGCCGCAGACCGGGCCGACGCGGCGGCTGACTGGTTCTGCCGGTTCGAGCCAAAGCCGTGAAGGGCCTGTACGAAGATCGCGACGCCGCGACCGCTGCTGCTGAAAAGATCAGGGCCTTCGCGCAGGCGCAGCGCCTGATGATCCTGTCCTGCCTGCTTCAGGGCGAACGAAATGTGGGGGAGATCGCCGAAATAACCGGCATCGGCCAGCCCGCGCTCAGCCAGCAACTGGGCGAATTGCGCCGGGCCGAACTGGTCCAGACCCGCAAGGAAGCCAAGCAGGTCTGGTACATGCTCGCCAGCGAAAGCGTCGCCCTGTGCATGCGGAATATCGAAGCGATGTTCGCCGGGATCGGATCTGCGCAGCCGGTCGTTACACAAAGCGCGCGCGATGCTCCGCCAGTCACGGCAGGGGTCGCATCCTTCGCCCAGATCATCGGGCGTTGAGCTAAGGGCCGGGGAGGTTATCGTCGTCATCGCCATGCTGAAAGCAAGCGCCTTCGCGCCATCGGAAAGGCGCGGTCGGCGTCTGTTGCTGCCGCTTCTTTTCCTTTTCGCGATGCTCACCGCCACCGGGGCCAGCGCGCGGGATTATCATGTGGACGCGGTCAACGGGGACGACCGGAACGACGCGTCCTCGCCAGCAACCGCCTGGCAATCGCTCGCCCGGATCGGGAAAGCCCATCTCAGGCCGGGTGACCGGGTGCTGCTGGCCGCCGGATCGGTCTGGCGAGAGCCGCTCGTCATCTCCCGATCGGGAAGGCGAAACGCACCGATCATCGTCGGGACCACGGGAACTGGCGCGCGCCCACGGATCGATGCGGGCGGCGTTTCGGAATATGGGGTGGCGATCCTGAACGCTGAATATGTCGAGGTCGGCGGGCTGGAAGTCACCAACGACGCCGCGCCGCCCGCACCCCGCTACGGCGTGCTGGTATCGCAGCAGGACGCAGGGGTCGCGCGCAACATCGCCGTGCGGGACATGTATATCCATGACGTGCGCGGCTCGAACGAGCGGAAGGACAATGGCGGCATCGTTTTCCGGGCGCTGGGCGGCAAGCGGGCGACGCGCTTTCACAATCTGACGATCGAACGCAATATCATCTGGCGTGTGGACCGGTCGGGGATCGCTGGCATCAGCGATCAGGTCACGCTGGATCGCTGGTTTCCGAGCGAAAAGGTGGTTATCCGCGACAATTATCTTGAAGACATTGGCGGCGACGGCATCGTGCCACGGGGCACGGACGGCGCGCTGGTCGAACATAATGTGGTCCGCTATGCGGCTGGCCGCGCGCCCGGCTATAATGTCGCCATCTGGCAATGGAGCACCGACAACACGCTGATCCAGCTGAACGAGGCGGCCTTTACCCAGGGCAGATGGGACGGGCAGGGATTTGATTCCGATTTCAACTCGCGCGGCACGATCATCGCCCATAATTTCAGCCATGATAATGAAGGCGGTTTCGTCCTGATCTGCTCGCCCGGACGGACGGGGCCGGACAATATCGGCAATCATGGCAGCCTCGTGCGCGCGAATGTCAGCCGCCATGACGGCGCGCGGGTCATCCAGCTGTCCGGCGGCATCGGCCATGCGCGGATAGAAGGCAACGTCATCCATGTCGGCAGTCACCAGGACATCACCATGGTCGCCGCGACCCAGTGGCAGGGCTGGCCAAGCGAGGTCAGCTTCACCAACAATCTTTTCGCGGTCGCCGGCGCCGTGCGCTATGGGCATGAAACAGGCCGCGATGGGCCGGATTATATCGTCGCGCCCGGCTTTCCCCATTCGCCCGCGATCCGGTTCGACGGCAACCGTTTCCTTGGCCGCCATGTCGATGCGCCTGACGATCCGCGCGGCATCTGGCAGGCGGACTATCAGGCGGCCGAGGCGGACTGGTCGGTCCCCACATTCGATCCCGCCAATCCCGAAGGGTTCGACGCGTTTCTCGTCAGCCATCGCACCTGGATGATGACCATGCTTGCAAGGGAGCTTGGCCAGCCCGTCACGCTTCTCACACCCCGCCGCACCACCTGGGTCGAAGCTCGGCGCAAGCCATGATCGCCAATGGCCGGGCAGGACCAGACGCCTCTTGCCACCGGCCATTTTCATGCGTTAAGGCACGCGCATTCGCAAGGACCCGGTGAAAATCCGGGTGGCTATTCCGGCCGCCGATCCGCCGGACAACATCACACATGACCTGCAATGATCCGCGCTTCAAAGCGCCATGTGCCTTGATGTGGAAATTTTTGAATGACTGGCAATTCTACCCCCTATCGTCGGCAATGGTTCACCGATGGCGCATCCATGCGCAAGGAACTGCTGGCGGGCATCGTCGTTGCGCTCGCTCTTATTCCCGAAGCCATCGGCTTTTCGATCATCGCGGGGGTCGATCCGCGCGTGGGCCTCTATGCCTCGGTGGCCATCGCCATGGTGATAGCGTTCATCGGCGGCCGTCCCGGCATGATCTCCGCCGCGACGGCGGCCGTTGCGGTGCTGGTGACGCCGCTGGTGCGCGAACATGGCGTCGAATATCTTTTCGCCGCGACCATATTGATGGGCGTGATTCAGGCGGTGGCGGGTCTGCTGCGGCTGGACCTGCTGATGCAGTTCGTGTCGCGCTCGGTCATTACCGGCTTCGTCAACGCGCTGGCGATCCTGATTTTCCTGGCGCAGCTGCCGCAACTGACCAATGTGGGGTGGCAAACCTACACGATGGTCGCGGGCGGCCTTGCCATCATCTATCTGTTCCCTCGCCTTACGAAGGCCGTGCCATCGCCGCTCGTCGCGATCCTGCTGCTGACGTTCATCAGCATCGGGATGGGCCTGCCGGTGAACACGGTCGGCGACATGGGGAAACTGCCTGAAGGATTGCCCGCATTCGCATTCCCGCAGGTGCCGCTGACGCTGGACACGCTGCGCATCATCCTGCCCTATTCGGTGACGATGGCGGCGGTCGGGCTGCTGGAATCGCTGCTGACGGCGCAGATCGTGGACGACATGACCGACACGGACAGCGACAAGCGGCGCGAATGCCTGGGGCAGGGCGGGGCGAACGTCGTTTCGGCCTTTCTGGGCGGCATGGGCGGCTGCGCGATGATCGGCCAGTCGGTCATCAACGTGACATCGGGCGGTCGCGGTCGGCTATCGACATTCGTGGCGGGCGCTTTCCTGCTGTTCCTGCTCGCCGTGTTGGGACCGTGGGTGGGACAGGTGCCGATGCCCGCGCTGGTGGCCGTCATGATCATGGTGTCGATCGGCACATTCAGCTGGAATTCGATTCCCAATCTGCGCCGCCATCCGCCGACATCCTCAGTGGTGATGCTGGTGACCGTGGCGGTCGTGGTGGCGACGCGCGACCTGTCGCTGGGCGTGCTGGCGGGCGTGCTGCTTTCGGGCATATTCTTCGCTGGCAAGGTGCAGCGTATGTTCGCCGTGGAACTTAGCCTGTCCGAAGATGGCGCTCATGCGACCTATCGGGTGACGGGGCAGATTTTCTTTGCCTCGGTCGATCGGTTCACCCGCGCTTTTCAAGGCCAACAGCGCGCCCCCCATGTCACGATCGACGTGTCGGCGGCGCACTTCTGGGACATTTCCGCCGTCGCCGCGCTGGACAAGATCGTCGCGCGGCTGCGGCGCGAAGGGCAGATGGTGAATGTCATCGGCTATAACAGGGCCAGCGCCGACATCGTCGATCGCTTCGCGCTGCATGACAAGACGGGCGTGGAAATGGGCACGGTGCCGCACTGACGGTCTGGCGCTTCCCGGTTCCACAAGGGCTGGACGCGTTGACGGTGCGATCACTGTTCGGCGAGGATGGCGGAGGCCGGACCCGGACAGGATAGCCGGTCGGCGATGGCGGCGTGGACCGCGGCTGCGGCAGACAGCGAACGCAGTTGGGCATCGCCGGACAGCCGGTTCAGCACCAGTTCCGCAGCCGCTTGATTAGTGATTTCGGTGCGGCAGATCGCCCGACTGCCCCCCTCTCCGTCGGCGTAGAACATGCCGTCGATGACGCCAGCGACATACATCGAACATTGGCCGTAATTGGGCTGCGAACATATTTCGAACAGCCGTTCGCCCGAGAAGAAGGCCGGTATGTCTCTCGTCCCCTCCACGGCCTCGCTCGCCGAAACCGGTACGGTCGCCGCCGCGAAGAACATGAGAATGAATGACCGGCTCATGATGTCTTCCTCACATATTCCATGGGCAGCTTTGGTCCGATTGATCCGGCCCCGCTGCTTCGTCCCTCAAGCAGAAGAATCTCCCTGACTTGAGAAGATTATGGCGTTGATCTTACCCCAATCGCCGGAATCGCAAAACCGGGCGAACACCCTCTGAACCCATTACCGGATTGCCCTTATCGTACAGACGTGTCGGCTGAACGAATTGGAAACGACGATCAGGCGGCCCATCTCAATTAGCCGCGATCAGGCGATATCCGACGCCTGGTTCGGTCAGCAGCAGGGAAGGATCGGAAGGATCCTGTTCGATCTTCTGGCGCAGCAGCCCGATATAGACACGCAGATATTGCGTATCGGTCGCCTCCGCTCCCCATCCGGCGGCCAGCAATCGCTTGTGCGTGACGACCTGCCCGGCCTTGCGCGCCAAAGTTTGCAAAAGGTCATATTCCTTGGGCGACAGCTTGACCTGCTCACCTGACAAAGTGACGCGGCGGGTGGGAAAATCAATCGTCAGCCCGCCCGCGCAATAGGTTGACGCCTCTGCCTTCGACAATGAATGCCGCCGGATGGCCGCGCGCATGCGGGCCATCAATTCTCCGATCTCGAACGGCTTGTTGACATAATCGTCCGCTCCTTCGTCCAGGGCGGAAATCTTCTCCGCTTCCTGGTGCCGCGCCGAAATGACGATGACGGGCACATCCTGGTCAAGGCGGATGCGTTGCAGCAGCGACTTGCCGTCAATGTCGGGCAAGCCCAGATCCAGCAATATCAGGTCGAATTCGACCGCTTCGATGGCGGCCATGGCCCCGCGTCCATCCTGCGCGACGGTGATGCGGTATCCAGCCGTCTCCAGAACGGGCTGAAGCACGTCGATCAGGGAAGGCTCGTCGTCCACGACAAGGATATGCAGGGCGGTCATGTGGGCGAGGTCTCTGTGGCTAGGGGAAGCATGATGGTGATGGTCGCGCCGCGTCCGCCCGGACCCGGCGAAGCCGCACTGATCCGGCCGCCAAGCGCTTCGACAAAGCCCTTGGCGATGGCCAGCCCCAGCCCGCTTCCGCGCGGCGATGCGTGGGGACGGGATACGCGATAGAAACGGGTAAAGACCCTTTCGAGGTCGTCGGGCGGTATGCCCTGCCCCTCATCCGTTATGCTGATGACGCAATAATCGCCCTCGCGCCGGACATCGACATCGATGCGTGTGCCGTTCTCACTATAGATAACCGCGTTGTCGAGCACATTGACCAGCACCAGTTCGAACATGGCGGCATCGACTGTCACCAGCAGATCATCGTCGCTTGCCCGGCGCACGATCTGGCGATCGCCCGCCCGTGGACGCACCCTCTGCACGATCGCGCCGATCGTGTCGGCGACGCCCAATGTCTGCCTGCGCGCGAGCGACTGGCCCGCTTCCAGGCGGCTCATCTCCAGAAGGTTGGATGTGTAACGGTTCAGGCGGTCGCATTCGCTGACGATTCCCCGCAACAGACGCTCCGCCGCCGCCGGATCGAGCTTGTCGCGAAACTCGATCAGGCTCGATGCCGAAGCGCTGATCGCGGTCAGCGGCGTGCGAAAATCGTGGCTGACCGATGAAAGCAGTGCCGTCTTGAGTTCCTCCGTCCTCGCCTGGGCGCGGCGCTCGGCATTGCTTTCCGACAGCGCGGCACGCTCGACCGCCAGCGCGATCAGATTTGCAAGCGCCGACATGAATGCGCTTTCCAGTCGTCGGGACGGGCCATGCTCGAACAGGATGACGCCTTCAAATCCCGTGCTGCTGTCCAGCCGATAGACCGTAAACGGGCCTTCTTCGCGCGGACCGCCCGAATATCTTGTCGCGTCCTGAACCAGATGAAGCCCCTTATCCCTTTCCGGCGCCTTACGCGCCGCGTCGAAGGATCCATCCCTGACAAGGAACAGCGTCGGCGTCGCGCCGCCAACGCCCGACAGATGATCGTCCAGCGCCCTGGCGATGTCCGGGACGCGCAGCGCGGATTGAAGGGACTGGCTGATGTCCAGCAGGCTGCGCAATTGCCGGTTGCCGCGGTCGGCGGCGGTGGCGCGTTCCTTTAGCCGCGCGGCAAGAATGCCGGCCACCACTGCGCACAGGCTGAACAGCAGCAGGGGCATGAAGTCCCGGCTGGTGGAAATCTGAAAGCTCAGGACCGGCTCGACCAGATAGAAATTATAAAGCAGGAACGCCGCCGTCGCCGCGACAAGCGCCGGGCCCAGCCCGCCGATCGCGCCCCAGATTACGACGCCCAACACAAAGAACAGGGCAGCGGCGACGCGCCCCAGCGCGGGTTGCATATATATGGCGATGAACCAGGACGGCAGCACGATGGCGGCCGCCAGCATGCTCATCCGCCAGGGCCGCGCTGCCCCTTCGTGCGACGGCGCGCTTCGATGCTTGGCGTGGATCATGGACGCGCTGGCGGCAGGCGGCGACTGCAAGGCATTTCCCAGCTTAGCCAGCAGGCCTGGCCCGGTCCATGCATATAAAAGCTATAATAACGCCATGCTGCCGAGCGTGCTTAAATAGGCGCCGAGCAAGGGATTGGGCTGAGATCAGGGACACCGCGACCACAGATCCCACCTCGATAATATGGGGCAGCATGACACCGAACGGGGGGTTCGCAAGGGCAGGGGAGACGGGCAGGCCCCGTTTTCCAAGGCCGGTCATCATTCTCGTCGTGGAGGATGAAGCCCTTGTCAGCATGAACGTCTGTGAATTTCTGATCGATCAGGAATTTACGGTTTTCGCGGCGCAGAATGTTGATGACGCGCTAGGTATTCTTGACGAACTGGATGGCGGAGTTGATCTGATTTTTACCGATGTGAACATGCCTGGCGGACGCGACGGTTTCGATCTGGTCCGGCAAGCCAGCAGGCGTTGGCCCGCGATCCGCATGCTGATCACATCGGGCGGATTGCACCATGGGCTTCCGGACGACCTGCGCCGGTTTGGGCCCATCCTTCCGAAGCCCTATCGTTTCGACGCCCTGGCATCGCACATAATCGACGCCATTTTCCCTTCCCCCGAACCGCCAAATTTATTGGCGACCTGAGGGCGTCCTTCAAAGCAACCGTGGCCGCCCCATGGCGTTGAACGCTGTGTACGCAGCCACTTAAACCGGAGCAGATATCAATGCACAAAATGATGCTTACGACCTTCCTTCTTACCGCAGCCCTGCCCGCCGCCGCGCAGGAAGCGCCGGCTGCCGCACCCGCGAACCCCGCAGCGCCAGCCGCACCCGCGGAATCAACTGCGCAGACGCCCGCCGCCGCCCCGGCCGCGGCTCCCGCCGCTACGCTCAGCCAGGAACAGATCGTCGCCTTCAACAAGGCCGTCACCGATTTCACCGCTGGCCAGCAGGCGCAGCAGCAGGGCGACAACATGACCGCCGTCGCCAAATATGAAGCCGCGCTTCCCGCCATCCGCGACGCGGTGAAGACCCAGCCCGACAAGATCGAAAATGTGAACTTCCTTGCCAACGCGCTGTATGCGACGGCCGCGGCGAACGCCGCCTTGCAGAAGCTCGACGCCGTCGCCCCGCTCTATGAAGAAAGCCTGCCGCACTGGCGCAAGGTCGTTGCCGCCAACCCGACCGATGCCCAGAGCAGGGGCGTGTTGACCGGCATCCTGATCCAGTTGGGCAATTTCAAGCTGGGCAAGCAGGACAAGGCGGGCGCAGACCCCTTCTATGCCGAAGCCATCCCGCTCGCCCGCAAGGCCGTCGCTGAACAGTCCAACCCGGTAAACCGCAACCTGCTGCTCGCCGCGCTCATCGGCGCCAGCCAGACCAGCGAGGATGCGGCGCTAAAGGCTGAAGCGGCGACCTTGTCCAAGGCGATGCTCGCCGATGGCAGTGTCGATGCGGCCAACAAGCCGTCCGCCCAGGTCCTTGCCCAGATGGCGAAGGCTGGCTGACATCGACCGTCCGGTGCGCCGCAGGCCGACAGGCCCGTGGCGCGCCGGGGCGTTTCACCCGATCATCGCCATTCGACGATCGGCTCGTCCTTGCCAGGCGCGACGAACGCCACCCGTTCGAACTGAACCGCAATCACGCAACGCGGCGCGACCGATGGGCTGGCCTGTGAGCAGTGAATGGGCTGGCCATCGGGAAAGCCGCTGATCTTGCCTTCCAGTTGAAGCTGATAGCCATTGCTCGACGGCGTTTCATTTTCCTTCAGCTTGACCGTCGACGAATAGGGCCGATTGCCGCGCCTCAATGTGCGCGAACCTTCGGGCGAGTAGAATTGGGCAATCGCCAGCCGTCGCTGGGAAGCGTCCAGCATATCGTCTGTCGGGGCCAGATCGTCCGCCCCGCATTGCTCCGTCCGCGTCCATGGACGCCGCAACCAGAAGCCCTCGACCGCATCGAAGGTCATTTCACCGGCAAGCTGCTTCACCCATTCCGTTTCGGCGAGATCGCTGGCCTGCGCGGTCAGGCGAAGCGCCCGGCTTTTCGGGTTGAAGCTCCATCCCGCCCAGCTGGGCTTTTCCTTCGCGTCCGCGCCCTTGGGGTCCGCCATTTCGCCCCGGCAGCCAAAGGGCATGCGCAGGACGAACGAGCGCCCGGTCAGCGCCGCGTTGGATTGTGGCAGGGCGGACCCGCTTGCCGCCGCGTCGGCCGCGCTTGCCGCCGCAGCGAGAAGGGCGGCGCGGTCAAGCGGCGGGGAAGGGACGGGGATCACCGGAATTTTCGGCACTTCCACGACAGGCGCGGGGTCCTGCACAATCTGTTCGTCGGGCGCGGGGGTTTTTGCTGGCTCCTTGTCTGCAAGGACGAAAGCCAGCACGCCGCCCGCTCCGGCCGCGATCAGGTGGGTAAGGATGCGAAACCGGATATTATGTTCGGCCATGTTCGACAGCCTAGCAGATAGTGTCGGGCAAATTGACCCCTTAGAGGATCGAATTTGCAGCTTTTTTTGCATTTCTTCTCCCACCGTCGCCTGTTTATGCTAGCCGACGCTCATGACATTCGAGCAACTTGTCACCCTGTTCGTGCTCGCGGGCGTGATCCTCGCGCTGATCTGGGACAAGATCCGCGCCGACGTCGTGGCGCTGGCCGGGGCCGCTCTGCTTCTGCTGACGGGGGCTGTGCGCCCCAGCGAGGTGCAGGGCGCTTTCGGCAGTCCCGCGATCATCGCGCTCGCGTCCCTGTTCGTCATCGCCCACGCAATGGAATTGTCCGGTCTGCTCGACCTTTTGATTCGCAAAGCGGTGGGTCTGTGCCGCCGTATCGGGGCAGTGGGCATCTGGCTCGTCATCGTGCTGTGCGGCGCGGCGTCGGGATTCCTCAACAACACGCCGATCGTGGTGTTGTCCGCGCCCGTTGTCCGTGACGTGGCGAAATCGCTGAAGCTGGATCCCAAGCGGTTCCTGATGCCGCTTTCCTATGTCGCCGTGCTGGGGGGATCCTGCACGCTGATCGGGACGTCCACCAATTTGCTGGTCGATGACATGGCGCGGTCGTCGGGACAGGCGCCCTTTTCAATCTTTGAAATTACGCCGGTGGGACTGGTGGTCGCGGCGGCGGGCGGGCTTTATCTTTTCCTCTTTTCCGGACGGCTGCTTGCCAAGCCGCTGCCCGCCTCGCTCGAAAGGGTGGAGGCCGCGCTCCCGCACCATGTCAGCCATGTCGATATCGCCGGGGACATGATCGGCGACGCCGCCGACTTCGCGGTGCAACGGCCATTGGCCCCGACCAAGGCGCTGTTATCCACCGCGATCTTCATCGGCGTTATCCTGCTGGCGGCTTTCAACGTCGCGCCCATCGCCGCGTCCGCATTCTCGGGGGCGGTGCTCCTCATCCTGCTGCGCGTCATCAAACCGGATGAGGCCTATGGCGGGCTGCGCCCCGAAATCCTGATGCTGATCGTGGGGATGGTCGTGATCGGCATCGCGCTGGAACAGACCGGTCTCGCGGCGTCGGCCACAAATGCGATGGTCGGTAAGGTCGGCCTGTTCGGCCCGCTGGGCGCGCTGATCCTGCTCTATGGCGCGACGCTGCTGCTGACTGAACTGCTGTCGAACGCCACCGTGGCCGTGCTGGTGACGCCCATCGCGGTCGCGCTGGCCGAAAGCATGGCCGTCAGCCCGCGCCCGTTTCTCGTCGCCGTCATGATGGCGGGCAGCGCCGCCTTCGCCACGCCCTTTGGCTATCAGACCAATGTGCTGGTCTATCAGATGGCGGGATACAGCTATCTCGACTTTACCAAGGTCGGCCTTCCGCTCAACCTCATCACCTGGGTTGCGGCGGTCGCGGCCATTCACTGGTTCTTCCCTTTTTAAGCATGCTCCCGGATATGGTCCGGGACCAGTCCGGCCAGATCCGAACCGGCGGGGCGCTGGAACAGCCGCAGGCCGAAATCGGGCAGGATCGCGATCAGGTGATCGAATATATCGCCCTGTATGCCTTCATATTCCGACCATGCCGTGCTGTTGGCAAAGGCATAGATTTCAATCGGCAGGCCGTTTTCGCTGGGCGCAAGCTGGCGGACGAGCAACGTCTTGTCCTGCGCTATGTCCCTGCGTGATTGCAGATAGGCCTGCACATAGGCGCGGAATGTACCGATATTGGTCATGCGCCTGCCATTGACGGTGCCGTCCGCGCCATGCTCGGCGTTCCACCGTTCGATCTCCCTGCGCTTGGCCTCCAGATAAGGCCGCAATACAGAGAATTGCGCCATTTTCTCGACGTCCCCGTCATCCAGAAATCGCACGCTGCTCTGGTCGATCATCAACGACCGCATGATGCGCCGACCGCCCGATTCCGCCATCCCGCGCCAGTTGCGGAAACTGTCCGAAATCAGCCTGTGGGTCGGGATGGTGGTGATCGTCTTGTCGAAATTCTGGACCTTCACCGTATGCAGCGCGATGTCGATGACGTCGCCATCGGCGTTGAATTGCGGCATTTCTATCCAATCGCCCACGCGCACCATGTCGTTCGACCCGATCTGCACCGAAGCGACCAGCGACAGGATCGTATCCTTGAACACCAGCATCAGCACCGCCGCCATCGCGCCCAGCCCGGACAGCAGCAGCAGCGGCGACTGGTCCATCAATGCAGCGATGATCAGGACCGCCGCCGCGCCGAACAGCAGCAGCTTGCCCAGCTGGATATAACCCTTGATCGGCCGGTTGGCGGCATTGGGGCGGCGCTGGTACAGATCGTTGAGCAGCGTCAGGAAACCGCTGATCGCGATGGCGATGGTCAGGATGATGAATGCCGCGCTCAGGCTGCGCACGAATGTCACGGCCTGGACCGGTAGATGCGGGACCGCGCCGATGCCGACCTGAATGACGATCGCGGGCACGATGTTCGACAGCCGCGCGACGATTGTACCGATATGCTCCGCCTCGATGCGGAAGGGCAGATGGTTCAACAGGCGCAGCAACAGCTTCAGCACGACGCGCTTGGCCACCCAGTTCGCCACCCATGCGACAACGCCCAGCAGCAGCAGAGCCAGTCCGCTTTGCATCCACGGCTCATCCACATAGCCGCGCGTCAACGTCCCGATGCTGTCGTTGGAAATGGGAAGGTTGGTCATCAAACCTGCTTCTCCGCAAAGGGATCTTCATAAAGTGACCGGCCAGCGGTTTCGGGCATGAAGCGCAACGCGATCAGGCCGACGACGCAGGCCAGCATCATGTAATAAGCGGGCATCAGTTCGTTGCCGGTGAAGCTGATCAGCCCGCTGCCGATGGCTGGCGCGGTCCCGCCGAAAATGGACGTCGAAACATTATAGGCGATGGCGAAGCCCGCGAAGCGCACCTGCGTCGGGAACAGCGCGGGAAAGGTCGCTGAAATCGTCGCAAGCTGCGGCACGTACAGCAGGCCCAGCGCCACGAAGGCGATAATCGCGCCCATTAGCCCCGTTGCCATCAGCATGTAAAGCGGCACGACCCCGACCAGCAGCCCGATCAGTGACGCGCGCCACATCGCCCGCCGCCCGACCCTGTCCGACAGCGCGCCCGCGAAGGGCAGGAAAACCATCATCAGCAACATGCCGATGATCGGCACGATCAGCGCTTCGTCGGCCGACAATCCGATGCGTCGTTGCAGATAGGTCGGCATGTAGCTGAGCAGCGTATAGTTGACGACATTGAGCGCCACGACCAGTCCGCCGACCACCAACATCGGCCGCCAATATTGCCGCATCAGCAGCGACAGGCTGGGGGATGGCGGCCCGCTGTCATGCAACGCCGCCGCCGCGCGGAACACGGGCGTATCCTCCATTTTCGAGCGCAGATACATGCCGACCAGCCCCATGGGCGCTGCCACCAGAAAGGGGATACGCCATCCCCACTCATGCATCGCCGCCTCGCCCAGCATCAGCGAAAATCCCAGCATCAGCGCCGCGCCCAGCGAAAACCCCGCCAGCGTCCCGAACTCCAGGAAACTGCCGTAAAAGCCGCGCCGGTCATCGGGCGCATATTCCGCCATGAATGTCGCCGCGCCGCCATATTCGCCGCCGGTTGAAAATCCCTGCACCATCCGCAGCACGATCAGCAGAGCCGGCGCCCAGAAACCGATCGTGGCATGATCGGGGATGAGCCCCACGCACAAGGTCGCGCCGGACATCAGCAATATGGTCAGCGCCAGCACCGACTTTCGCCCAAGCCGGTCGCCCAGTGGCCCCCAGAACAGCCCGCCCAACGGCCGCACGAGGAAGGAGATCGCGAACGTCGCCAGCGCGAACAGCACCGCCTCCTCCGTGCTGCCGGGGAACAGTGCGGCAGAGATATAGGTCACGCCATAGGCATAGATGCCATAGTCGAACCATTCCGTCGCATTGCCCATCGCCGATGCAGCGATGGCGCGGCGCAGCGTCGCGTCCTGCGACGGATCGGGGCACGCGGTTGGGGCGCGGCCGGGAATCGCGTTCATGTCGTCTGTCCTTCGGGCGGCGTTTCATCGGCGCTGTTGGGGTCCAGCAAGGACGCCATTGGCGTGGTGCGCGGCATGATCTGGAAATCCTGCTGGTAATTGTCCGGCACAGGCTCCGACGCACTTTGCCGCCACAGGCCGATCATCATCGCCAGCCCGGCGCACAGCGCGATGAACAGGAACAGCCCGCCCGTCCCGGCCGCCGTCATGAAGGTCGCCCCCAGCAGCGGTCCCAAAGCCGCGCCGATGGAATAGAGCAGCACCAGCCGCCCGCTCGCCGCCACCCGCTCGGTCTCCAGAAGCCGGTCGTTGCAATGCGCGACGCACAGCGGATACAGCGCAAAGCTCAAGCCCCCGAACAGCGCGCCCAGCGCCATCAGCAGCATCCCGTCCTGGCTCAGCGCTAGCGCCACGCTGACCGTCGCCGCCACCGTGAAGCATCCCACGATCACGCGCCGCCGGTCGTGCCGGTCGGACAATCGCCCCAGCGGCCATTGCAGCGCCACGCCGCCCAGGATCACGATCATCATGAACCGCGCCGTTTCCGCCAGGTCCAGCCCCAACCGCCGCACATGCACCGCCGCCAGCCCGTAAAACGCCCCCAGCATCAGCCCCGTCGCCACCGCGCCCCCCGCGCCCAGCGGCGATGCGATCAGCAGCGACCGGATGGAAAAGGCGCTTGCCTCCACCGGCGCGGGCGCTGAACTGCGGGTCAGGCACAGCGGAATGATGGACAGTGAAATCAGGATGGACGCGATCTGGAACGGGATGGCGGGCAAAGACCCGCTCGCCCCCAGCAGCAATTGCCCGATCGCCTGCCCTGAATAGAGCGCGACCATATAGGCGGCCAGCACGCTCCCGCGCATCTGCGGCTCCGCCCGGTCATTAAGCCAGCTTTCCAGGCACACGAACACGCCCGCGACGCAGACCCCGTCGATCAGGCGCAGCACCATCCAGAACAGCGGGTGCGTCAGCAGCGCATAGGACAGCGTGCTGGCCGACAGCAACGCGACGAACGCGGCAAAGGCGCGGATGTGCCCCACGCGCCGCACCACGTCCGCCGCCCGCAACGACCCCACGATCAGTCCGCCGAAATAGGCCGTCGCGACGATGCCGATGGCCATCGTGCCGCTGCCCGCCCGTTCCAGCCGCAGGCTGATGAGCGTCGCCAGGAACCCGCTGCCTGCCATCAGCATGAAGATGGACAGCAACAGGCTGCGAACAGGATAGATGGCGGCAATCATGACAGGACGCGCGTCGCTCAGGCGGCGCGCTGCTCCTGCGCGCCTTGCCCGTCGCACTCCACCAATGCGCAATGCAGCGCCCGGACGGCGGCATCATAATGCGCGACATCGACGATGAACTGAACATCGACATTGCGGATCTGGTGCTGCATCGCGATGACGCCGACGCCTTCGTCATCCAGCGCGCGCAGTGCATCGGCGACCAGCGAGGGGCGCGAAATATCGCTGCCGATCACCGACACCATCGCCACGGGATGCGCCGAAATCGCCGCGTCGGGATAGCGTTGTTGCAGATCCTCTATCACCCGCTTCATCGTCGCGGCTTCTGCCGACAGATAATGGGTGATGGTGTTGGCGTTGGACGACTTGCTGACGATCCACGCGCCATGCCGGGTCAGCGCCTCCAATATCGCGGCGTCATATCCCTTCACGCCGACCATATCCTGTTCGAAAAATTGCAGCGCCTGCGCACGGCGGATGCCGGTCACGATCTCCACGCGCGGCGTGTCGGACACATAATCGCCGCAGATCAGCGTCCCGCCATCCTCCCGGTCGAAAGTATTGCGTACACGCAAAGGAATGTTGGTCTGGCGCAATCCGCGCCCGGCGCCGGGATGGATCGCCTCCATACCCAGATTGGCGAGCTGGTCGGCGACGTCATAATTGGTGCGGCCGATCTTGCGCGCCTTGCCGATGCCGACCAGTTTCGGGTCAGCGCTCGACAGGTGAAATTCCTTGTGGATGATCGCTTCGCGCGCGCCGGTCAGCACGGCGATGCGGGAAAATGTCATTTCCGAATAGCCCCGTGCATAGCGGCGCACCATGCCCTCGCGGCACCCGGCATAGCCGGTGACGATGGGCAGCGTCGTAGCCAGGTCGATGGGTTCCAGCGCCGCCACGATCCGCTCGTCCAGCCCGACCATGTCATCCTGGTCCCACAGGGTCAGGTCGACGAAAACCGCATTGACGCCCCGGTCGTTCAGCAGCAGCGCGGTGCTGTGGGCGCTGTGCGCCTCGCCAAGCCCGGCGAGCAGCTCACGCACCGTCATCAACTGTTCCTTGACGCAAAAGCGCCCATGGCTGCGCAATCGCGCCAGATCGCCCAGACACGCGGCTACGGCGTCGATCCGCCTGTCGACAAAGGCGTCCGCTTGCTTGCGGCTTTCACCGCGCGCGAACATCTCGGCATTGCGCGCGCACATGGCGGCCCGCACTTCCTCTATCGCCTCGCGCCAGCCATCCGTGCCTTCATCGGCCACGAACCGGGCATAAACGCCCGCCCTGCCGCTCTTCTTATGCTCCAGCAACAGGTCGGTCATCCCGGCATAGGCGGACACGACGAAGATGCGGTTATACAGGTCCGCGCCCTTGCGGCCCGCGATCAGCACATTGTCGAACAGGGTGGCCGTGGCGGCCATGGATGTGCCGCCGATCTTCTCGACGCTATGACCGTTCATGCCGTCACCTCTTCCATCAATGGCCCGGATACCGGCGTGATCGGCGTGGGTTCGCCCCGCGCGGCGATGAATTCGGGACGCGGCTTTTCAACGCCAAAGGGCGCGGCCAGCCGGTTGCTCACGGCATTATAGACCAGAAAGGCGTTGGCGCGGGGGAAGGGGGTGATGTTGCCGTTCGACCCATGCATGATGTTGCAATCGAATATCACGACCGATCCCGGCTTGCCCGTCGGCGCGACAATGCCATGCTTGTGCGCCAGCTCGGCCAGGCTGTCCTCGTCCGGCACGCCATATTCCTGGCGCTTCAACGACATGCGATAATGATCCTCGGGCGTTTCGCCCACACATGTCAGGAAGCTGCGATGCGATCCGGGGATCAGCATCAACGGCCCGTTATGCGGCGTATTTTCCGCCAGCAGTACCGACATGGACAGCGCCCGCATGCGGGGCATCCCATCCTCGACATGCCAGGTTTCGAAATCGCTGTGCCAATAGAACTCCTTGCCCTGGAAACCGGGTTTGTAGTTCAGGCGCGACTGGTGAATATACACTTCATCGCCCAGCAGGAATCGCGCCACGCCGGACAGCCGCTCGTCGGCGGCCAGCCTTCCGATCACCGGGCTTTGCGCGTGAATCCGAAAGATGGAACGGATCTCACGGCTGCCCGGCTCGGTGATGACCGTTTCTTCCTCCAGCGCGGCGGGATCGCCCAGCAACGTGCGCGCCTCGCTCTGAAGGAAGGCGACTTCCTCGTCCGAAAACAGGTTTTCCAGCACCAGATAGCCGTCCCGGTCGAACTGGGCGGCTTGCTCGATGCTGATCGGTGCGTCCTCGCTCCAATCGTTATGGACGACCGGGTCGAGGCGCGGCAGAAACTCCGCCATTTTGGCATGGCGGGACGGGTAGATGTCTTGCAAGGGACTTCCCCCTCTTTGTTGGTTCAATTGGTAAGCGCGGCCTCGCGGACCATGTCCGCCTCGGCGGGGTAGGCGCCGCTCTCGTCATGCACTTCCTTGCCGGTGACCGGCGGGTTGAACACGCAGGCGCACAGAATGTCCGTGGTGGGCCGGACGACATGCTTGTCATGGGCATTGAGCGCATACATGACGCCCCCGGCCAGCTGATGCGTGACGCCGGTGCCCAGATCCTCGATAGTGCCCGTGCCTTTCAGCACCAGCACCGCTTCCAGATGGTTCTGGTAATGCATCTTGATTTCTTCACCGGCATACATGGTCGTGATGTGAAAGGAAAAACCCATATCGTCGTCTTTCAACAATAGACGTGCGCTTTCCCACTGCTGCGACTTCACATTCCGATCCGATTTGCGGATGTCCTGAAGTTTGCGAACGATCATGATCTGCTCCTCACTCCGCCGCGACGCCGTAGGGGACGGTCATCGCCTCGCGGATGCTGGTTTCCAATATGTCCAGCCCTGCAGAAAGCAGGGCGTCGTCTATGATGAGCGGCGCAAGAACCTTGACGATTTCGTCATGCGCGCCGCTGGTTTCGATGATGAGGCCGCGTTCGAAACAGGATGCGGTCACGATCGATGCGATCTCGCCCGATCCCACATCGATGCCGCGCATCATCCCCCGGCCGCGGGTCGACAGGCCATGTTCGGCCGCCATCGCGTCCAGCCGCCGCTCAAGCAGCGCGCTGCGGCGGGCGACATCCTGCTGGAACTGCCTGTCGCTCCAGAAGTGGCGCAGTGCGGCTGTCGCGGTCACGAAGGCATGGTTATTGCCCCGGAATGTGCCGTTATGTTCGCCGGGGGCCCACTGGTCCAGTTCCGGCCGGACCAGCGTCAGCGCGAATGGCAGGCCCATGCCCGACAGCGACTTTGCCATGGTGACGATATCGGGCGTGAAGCCCATGCCTTCGAAACTGAAGAAGTTGCCCGTCCGGCCGCATCCCGCCTGAATATCGTCAACGATCATCAACGCGCCATGCTGTTTGGCGATGGCGTTGATCCTGCGCAGCCATTCGGGCGATGCGACGTTCAGGCCGCCTTCGCCCTGCACGGTTTCCACCAATATGGCGGCGGGGGCGTCGAGCCCGCTCGAAGGATCGGACAGCCGCCGTTCCAGCAATTCAGCCGTGTCCACGTCCGGTCCGTGATAGCCGTCAAAGGGTTCATGTGCGACATGGTTGAGCGGCACGCCTGCGCCGCCCCGCTTGGCGGCATTGCCCGTGCAGGCGAGCGCGCCCAGCGTCATGCCGTGAAATCCGTTGGTGAACGCGATCACCATTTCGCGGCCCGTAACCTTGCGGGCCAGCTTGATCGCCGCTTCGACCGCGTTGGTTCCGGTAGGCCCGGTGAACATCGCGCGATAATCCAGGCCGCGCGGCTTCAGGATCACATTTTCCAGCGCGTTCAGGAAATCGGCCTTGGCATCGGTGTGCAGGTCCAGCCCGTGCGCGATCCCGTCGGCCATCACATAGTCGAGCAGCGCCTGCTTGAGCACCGGATGGTTATGGCCATAGTTCAGCGTGGAACAGCCGGACAGGAAATCCAGGTAACGGCCACCCTGATTGTCGTGCATCCATACATTTTCCGCCTTGTTGAACTGGCGGGGCATGGACCGCGCATAGCTGCGGACGACGGATTCGCGCCGTTCATAGATGGCCGTGTCGGGTTTGCGGTTAGTCGGCTTGGGAAGGGTCGTAATCATATCGCCGTTTCTCCCTGTTTTGAATCGGTTGACGCCGCGCTGCCCGATGGTCGGGAAAGCGAGCGGGATAGGGGGCCGATGCGCGCCTGCCATTCGGTTGCATGGGCGCCGGCAAAATGGATGTCGCGGTCGAACAGCGCGCTCTTGTCGAGCCGGGCGTTCCACCGTCTCGCGAGGCCTTCGAACAAGGCCCACGACGCATCATTGTCGTCCGTGACTGTCGTGATCAGGTGGGTGACGCCTTGCGCAGACGGGCGGTCGAGCAGTTCCTCGATCATGCGGCCGGCCAGCCGCTGCCCGCGCGCGCTCGACGCGACGGCGACCTGCCAGACGAAGAAGCTGTCCGACTCTGACGGCGGACGGTATCCTGAAACCCATCCCGCGATCGCGCCGTCGCACTCGGCGATGACGCAGCTGTCGGCGAAATGCGTGCATTGCAGCAGGTTGCAATAGGCCGAATTGGAATCGAGCGGCGGACATTGCGCGATCAGCGCGGTGACGCCCGGACCATCGGCGGCAACGGGCCTGCGCAGCTGGAAGCTGGATTGGCGCTCCGGCGAAGGATGCGCGAACGTCCGTGGCGGCGCGCTGGCCGCATCGGATTGTGACTCAAAGATGCTTTATCTCCCGAATTATAATTCTATGCAGATTTTGGTCATCCCCTCGTTCTCCGCTGCCATTTAGGCTGTTTTTGTGCGTTTTTCAACCGCCAGCGGGTGATTTTGATCCTTCACCACATAAAGAATCCATAAAAATACTTTGTCTATCGAAGGAATTTGGATGGCGCAAAACCCCCATCTTTTCTATGTTTCCCTCATGAGTTCAGACATCGCTTCCCTCACGCTCCGCGCCCTCCGCCGCGTCCTTCGCGCCACCGACATCGGCAGCCGCCGCCTCGCCACCGCGACCGGACTCACCCCCTCGCAATGGCTCGTCCTGCGCGAAATCGCTTCCCGCGATTCGCCCACGCCCGGCACGATCGCCACCGCGCTCAAATTCAGCCAGGCGACCATCACCGCCATCGTCGACAGGTTACAGGAACTGGGCTTCGTTCAGCGCCAGCGCAGCGACAAGGACAAGCGCCAGTTCATCCTGTCGTCCCTGCCGCCGGGCGACGCCGCGCTGGCCGAGGCGCCGGACTTGCTACAGACCAGCTTCACCAAGCGTTTCGCCAATCTGCCGCAATGGGAACAGGCCATGATTCTGGCGGCGGTCGAGCGGTTGGCAATGTTGCTCGACGCGCAGGACATCGATGCCGCGCCATTGCTCGACAGCGGCGCTATCGATCGATCCGAACCCGTCTGACATGGCAGTCTGTCGCGGGCGTGACCGGCGGGCGCCCGTTATCGCGCTCTGGCGATATTAGCGGAGCCGCACGACCGTTTCATCCAGAACCGAAAGAAAGCGCGATCGATCCGCCTTGCCAAAAGGCGCTGGCCCACCCAGCCCATCGTTGATCGCCCCTGCGCGCAAATCCGCCATGATGGCCCGGACGGCGACGGCATTGCCGATGGATGCCTTGGTAAACGGCTTGCCTGTCGGCGCGATCACGGCCCCGCATCCGGCCTTCAGGCATCGGTCGGCCAGCAATATGTCGGCGGTCACGACGATGGATCCAGCGTCCACATGCTCGACTATCCAGTCATCCGCCGCATCGAACCCGTCACTTACCACCACGCGGGATACGAGCGGGTGGGCTGGCACCCTGATGGGGCTGTTGCTGACGACAGTGACAGGCACATCGTAACGCCATGCCACCTTGTAGCTTTCGTCCTTCACCGGACAAGCGTCCGCGTCTATCAATATCTGGGGCATGCTGGCGATGTAGACAGGAACGCACCAGAAGGGGAGGGGTCTTGTCCCGGCGGCGCAAGAGACAGCGCCAAATGCCTTACTTTG
Source organism: Sphingobium herbicidovorans (assembly GCF_002080435.1). Lineage (NCBI taxonomy): Bacteria > Pseudomonadati > Pseudomonadota > Alphaproteobacteria > Sphingomonadales > Sphingobiaceae > Sphingobium > Sphingobium herbicidovorans. The sequence continues at coordinate 246,415 of NZ_CP020539.1, forward strand.
GCGAGGCGAGGTTATCGAGGACCAGCGGCGCGACCTTGCCGACGATGACGTCCACGCCGGCCGGATTGGGGTGGATCGAGTCCGGCTGCATATATTTGGGATCGCCAATCACCCCATCGAGGAAGAACGGATATAGCGGAACGCGATAATCCCTGGCCAAGGCGGGGTATATGGCGTTGAAACGGGCGGCATAGGCTTCGCCCATGTTCGGTGCGGCAAGCATGCCCGTCAGCACGACCGGCAGCTTCCTTTCGGCCAGAATGTCCAGCATGGCCCGCAGGTTTTTCTCGCTTTCGGCCGGGTCCAGGCCGCGCAGCATGTCATTCCCGCCCAGCCCCAGAAGCACCAGATCGGGCTTTCTTGGCAACCCGTCCAGGGTGAAGGCCAGTCGTTGAAGGCCGCCCTGCGTCGTTTCTCCCGATACGCCCGCATTGCGGACCTCGACCGCGCCACCCTTCGCCCTCAGTGTCTTTTCCAGCTCATGCGGGAAACTTTCATTCTGCGCGACGCCGTAGCCCGCATACAGGCTGTCGCCGAACGCCAGGATCAGCTTTGCATCAGCATTGGACGCAGCACGGCGTTCTTCCCGCACCGTTGGCGCGGCGGCGTTGTTCGATGCCGGTTCATCGGAACATCCGGCAAGCATTTGCACAATCAGTCCACAGACCACATATGTCGGCCACTGTCGCGCCATCAGGATTTCCTTCATTCATGCACGGTTCGTCCGATCCCACCGATATCGCCATCGCGGCGCGCCATGTCACCCTGTCGCTGGGTCAGACGGAGATATTGAAAGGCGTCGATCTGTCGATCCGGCAGGGGGAGAGTCTGGCGATACTTGGACCGTCCGGGTCGGGCAAGTCGTCGCTGATGGCAATCCTGTCGGGGCTGGAGCGCGCAAGCGGGGGCGATGTTCGGGTCGCCGGCATAGATTATGGCCCGCTGGACGAAGACGGGCTGGCGCGGGCGCGGCGCGGGCGGATCGGCATCGTGCTTCAGAGTTTTCATCTGCTGCCCACGATGACGGCCATCGAAAATGTCGCCATCCCGCTGGAACTGGCGGGAAGGAGCGATCCGTTCGCGCGGGCCGCGGCGGAACTGGAGGCAGTGGGGCTGGGCCACCGGTTGCATCATTATCCCACGCAATTATCGGGCGGCGAGCAGCAGCGCGTCGCCATCGCCCGCGCGGTCGCCCCCGGGCCCGATATCCTGTTCGCCGATGAACCCACGGGCAACCTTGACGGCGGGACAAGCGACGCGATCATCGATCTGCTCTTCGCGCGGCAAGCCGCCAATGCCGCTACACTGGTCATCATCACCCATGATTCTGCCCTTGCCGAACGATGCGACCGGATCGTCGAAATGCGCGACGGCCTGATCGTCGCCGAACGGCGGCCATGAGCCAGAACCTCGACTGGCGCGGCTGCTGGCGGATCGCCCGGCGCGACCTGCACCGTGGGCTGCGTGGCCTGCGGCTGCTGTTCATCTGCCTATTCCTGGGCGTCGCTACATTGGCGACGATCGGCAGCCTGACGGCGGCCATCACCGGCGAAATCGCCAGCAAGGGGCAGTTGCTGCTGGGCGGCGATGTCGAAGTCGCCATGTCGCAGCGGCAGGCGAGTGAGGACGAGAAGGCAGCCTTCCGCCGCGCGGGGCAGATGAGCGAAACCGTCCGCCTCCGCGCCATGGCGCAAGGGCCGGGAAGGGATAGCGGCCCGGCGGCCGTGTTGACCGAATTGAAGGGCGTTGACCGCGCCTATCCGCTTTATGGCAGGTTGATGCTGCAATCCGGCGCCGCCGGGTTACTCAAGGCCGACGAACTGGTGATCGGGCAGGCGCTGGCGGACAGGCTGGCGCTGCGGCCGGGACAGTATTTGCGCTATGGCAATGCGGATTTCCGCATCCGGGATATCATCGTAGATGAGCCGGACCGCGTCGGCGAAGGGTTTACGCTTGGTCCTGTGGCGATCACTTCGCTCGAAGGTCTGCGACGCACGGGATTGATTCAGCCCGGCAGTCTTTATGAAAGCAAATATCGCATTCGGGTGACGCCGGGCACGAATGTCCGCGCTACTGGCGATGCGCTCAAGCGCGCCTTTCCAGCCGGAGCGTTCGAGATCAAGGATCGCGATCGCGCAGCGCCGGGGACCAGCCGCTTTTTCGAGCGCATGGGACAATTTCTCTCGCTCATCGGGCTGTGCGCCCTGGCCATAGCGGGGATCGGCGTCGGTAACGGCGTCGCATCCTATCTGGCGATCAAGCGGGACAGCATTGCGACGCTGAAGATTCTGGGGGCGTCGGCCAGCGACATATCGCGCATCTACCTGATGCAGGTCGGCATGATCGCGGCACTGGCGACGGGCTGCGGGCTGCTGGTGGGCGCGGGATCGCCCGCTCTGCTGCTGGCGGCGGTCGGCGACCTGCTGCCCGTCCAGCCTGCCTTCGCGTTGACCCCCTGGCCCTTCCTGACGAGCGCGGCTTACGGGTTGCTGGTCGCCTTCATCTTCATCATGCCGCCGCTTGCGCATGCGCGCGCCCTGCCTGCCGCAGTCCTGTTTCGCGAGACGGTTGACCGGCGGCGCGTGATCGACCGGCGGAGCGGGATCGCTGTCGCGGTTGCAGCGTTGGCCACGATCACGCTCGCTCTGGGAACGGCGCGCGAACCGTTGTTCGCCGCCGCCGTGCTGGGCGCTGTTGGGGCGATGTTGCTCATCCTGCTTGGCATCGGCCTGCTCGTGCAAAGGCTGGCGCGCCGGATGCGCCGGCCCAAAGCGCCGCTGCTACGGCTCGCCGTCGCCAACCTCCACCGACCCGGCGCGCAGACGAGCGCGCTGGTCGTTGCATTGGGGCTTGGCCTGACCCTGTTCGTCACTCTGGCCGCGATCCAGTCGAGCCTTAGCGCTGAAATCCGCAACACGGTGCCGCGCACCGCACCCGACCAGTTCGTGCTCGACATTCCCATCGATCAGAAACAGGCGTTCCAGCGCCTGATCGCGCGCGAAGCCCCCGGCGCGGAGGTCAACATCGTCCCTACGTTGCGCGGCACCATCGTCGCCTATGATGAAACGCGGGTCGCGGATCTCAAGGAATTGCCAAAGGACGCATGGTTCCTGCGCGGTGAACGCGGCGTCACCTACAGCGACAGCCTGCCCGAGGGATCCGAACTGACAGAGGGCGAGTGGTGGCCGCGCGGCTATGACGGTCCGCCGCTCGTTTCGCTCGACCGGGACGCGGCGAAAATCATGGACGTGGGCGTCGGCGACCGGCTGGTCGTGTCCATTCTGGGCCGCGAGATCGAGGCGCGCATCGCTTCCCTGCGACAGGTGAACTGGGAAACGATGGGCTTCAACTACATCATGGTCTTTTCGCCCAACAGCCTGGCGGGCGCGCCGCATAGTCTGGCCGCGACGATCACGACCAGGTCCGCCAATCCATCGGAAGGACGGCTGACCCGTTCGCTGCTGTCCGCCTTCCCATCAATCTCGATCATAGAAGTCGGCGAAGTGGTGGGTCAGGTCACGTCCCTGCTGGGCCAGATGGCGACGGCGATCATCCTGGCGGGGTCCGTCGCGATCCTTGCAGGTATAGCGGTGCTGATCGGTGCGATCGCGGCATCGCGGCAGACACGCGCCTATGACAGCGTGATCCTCAAGACGCTGGGCGCGACGCGATGGCAGATACTGGTAAGCCAGGGGATCGAATATGCACTGCTGGCGACGGTGCTCGCCGCGGTGGCTCTGGGTTTGGGTCTTGGCGCGGCATGGTTCGTGATCGTGCGGATTTTCGAATTTACCTGGTCGCCGGACTGGCTGTTGGTGACAGTCACTTTGTTAGGTGGCGGGGTCCTGACGCTGGCGATAGGATTGCTGGGGTCTATACCGCTCATGTCCGTACGCCCGGCACGCGCGCTTCGATCGCTTTAGCATTGCGACAGCGCCATCAACCGGCAGGCATCCCTGGATGTTGAACGCCATGCCGCATTCGATCATGATGTAGCAAAATTTGAGAGAGGCTTGCTGATGCGCGACATTAATCACAAACTGGCTTTTGACCATGACGGCAAAGCCCAGCGCTACAGCGATGTGTTCGATCCGAACAATGGCGGCGTTCAGGCCCGCGTCGCACTTGGCGATGCCGCCCTGCTCGACCGCGCGGTGGAAGCCGCAAAGAAAGCACAACCCGCTTGGGCCGCCGTAAATCCGCCGCGCCGCGCGCGGGTTATGTTCAATTTCAAGGCGCTGGTCGAAAAGCATATGGATGAGCTGGCGCACCTGCTCAGTTCCGAACACGGCAAGGTGGTCGCCGACGCCAAGGGAGACATTCAACGCGGCCTCGAGGTCATAGAATTCTGCTGCGGCATCCCGCACGTGCTGAAGGGTGAATTTACCCAGGGCGCTGGTCCCGGCATTGATGTCTACAGCTTCCGCCAGCCGATCGGCATCGGCGCGGGCATTACGCCCTTCAACTTCCCCGGCATGATCCCGCTCTGGATGTCGGGCGTCGCCATTGCGACCGGCAACGCCTTCATCCTGAAGCCTTCGGAACGCGACCCTTCGGTTCCGGTGCGTCTGGCGGAGCTTTTCCTGGAAGCGGGCCTGCCCGAAGGCATATTGCAGGTGGTTCACGGCGACAAGGAAATGGTCGACGCCATTCTCGACCATCCCGACATCGGCGCGATCAGCTTCGTCGGTTCGTCCGACATCGCCCATTATGTCTACAGGCGGGGCGTCGATAACGGCAAGCGCGTGCAGGCGATGGGCGGGGCCAAGAACCACGGCATCGTCATGCCCGACGCGGACCTCGATCAGGTGGTGAATGACCTCTCCGGCGCTGCATTCGGCTCGGCCGGCGAACGCTGCATGGCCCTGTCGGTTGTGGTGCCGGTCGGTGAAAAGACCGCAATTGCCCTGCGCGAAAAGATGATCCCTGCCATTGAAGGACTGCGCGTCGGCGTCTCGACCGATCCTGAGGCCCATTATGGCCCGGTCGTCACCGCCGCGCACAAGGCGAAGATCGAAAGCTATATCCAGATGGGCGTGGACGAGGGCGCCGAACTGGTCGTCGATGGCCGCGGCTTCACGCTACAGGGCCATGAGGAAGGCTTCTTCGTCGGGCCGACGCTGTTCGACCATGTGAAACCGACGATGCGCTCCTACAGGGAAGAGATTTTCGGCCCCGTCCTGCAAATGGTGCGCGCCGACAGCTTCGAGGACGCGCTCACGCTGCCGAGCCAGCATCAATATGGCAATGGCGTCGCGATCTTCACCCGCAACGGCCATGCCGCGCGGGAGTTCGCCGCGCGTGTCGACATAGGCATGGTCGGCATCAACGTGCCGATCCCGGTGCCGGTCGCCTATCACAGCTTCGGCGGATGGAAGCGTTCAGCCTTCGGCGACACCAACCAGCATGGCATGGAGGGTGTCAAATTCTGGACAAAGGTCAAGACGGTGACGCAGCGTTGGCCAGACGGCGGTGTGGGCGACGCCGCCAACGCCTTCGTCATCCCCACGATGGGATAAGCTGGCGCGCAAGGCTCAGTTATCCCGGAATGCCCGCTCGAACTGGTCGCGCAGCGGCTTGGTAAGGTAGGAGATCATCATCCGGCTGCCGGTGTCGATGAATAAATCCACCGGCATGCCGGGCTTTAGCGCCAGTTCGGGATATTTCCGCAGCTGTGCCTCGTCGATTTCCACCCGCACGGGGTAGAAGCTCAACCTTCCTTCCGGATCGGCCGCCCTGTCGGCAGCCACGAAGGTCACTTTGCCCCGGATTTCGGGCGTGGCGCTGTTGTTGAAGGCGGTGAAGCGGATGCGCGCCGCCTGGCCGACATGGACCTGATCGACATCAGCGACCGAAACGGCCCCTTCGACCAGAAGCCGGTCGCTGTTGGGAACGATTTCCATGATGACTTCGGCGGGGCGCACGACGCCGCCAATGGTGTTGAAAGCCAGCTTGTCGACTACGCCCTCATAAGGGGCGCGGACGACGCTGCGGTCCCGCGCATCCACGGCAGACACGCTGCGGACCTGCTGCTGGTTGAGCGCGCCGTTCAACTGGGCAAGGTCGGCGCCCGCCTGTGACCGGCGGCTTTCCCCGAGCTGGATCATCTGTTCCCGCGCCTCGCTGATGCGCGCCTCTGCCTGCGCTATGTTGGCGCGCAGCGCGCCGATGTCGCCTTGCAGATCCACGGCTGTCCGCTCCAGCTGGTTGAGGCGGCTTATGGTAACCAGCCCCTTGTCCCACAAAGCCCTTACCCCCTTTCGTTCAGGTTCGATGAGGGCGGCCTGTTGCTGGAGCGCGCGGATTTGCGATTGGTAGGCGTTGATCTGCTGGCGATACTGGCGGATGCGCGACTGGATCTGTGCGGCGAGCCCCGCCTGCTCGGACTGCCTGATCTGGAACAGATTGGCTTCATCCGCCATCGCGCGACGCGCGGCAGCATCGGCGCGCATCAATTCACTGGGGAAGGTGACGGATCGAGCGCCCAACCGTTCCGCTTCGAGGCGGGCGCGTTGGGCCCGCATCTGATCGACGCTCAGGCTGGAATATTCCGCATCCGCCCCTGTAACCCTGTCGTCAAACCGCATCAGCACCTGTCCCTTGCGGACAGGCGCGCCGTTTTCGACCAGTATTTCCTTGATCACGCCTCCTGAAGGATGGGCGATCTTCTTGATGTGAGACGCCACGCCGATCTGGCCTGTCGCAATCACCGCGCCGCCGATCGGGATCAAAGTGCCAGCCACGCCGAAACCCATAATGAGTATGGCCATGGCGATCAGGACAGCGCGCACCTTGTCATGGACATGTTCGACCGGGTCATAATCCACGGCGAAGCGGTCATCGGTGATGAAGGGGGCAAGATGGGTGTTCATTTCACGCTGTTCCGGCGGCGGCGGCTTGCATGGCCACGACATTTTCCCGCGGCCTCTTTTGCCTCTGTCGCAAGCGCGCCATGACGTCCGCCGCGGGGCCGAATATTTCCATGCGGCCCTCTCGCATCAGCAGGACATGGCTGACCTGCCCCAGCGCCCGGTGTGAAATCACGACCACGATACCTCCGCGCTCGCGCACCGATGCGATCGCGGCGGCCAGTGCAGCCTCCCCTTCGCTGTCAAGATTGGAATTGGGCTCGTCGAGCAGGACGAGGAACGGATCCTTGTACAAGGCGCGGGCCAGGCCGATGCGCTGCCGCTGCCCTCCCGAAAGCGCCTGGCCATCCGCACCGACGCGGGTGTCATAGCCCTGGGGAGGCCGGTGATCAGGTCGTGCACGGCAGCAGCCCGCGCCGCTGCGACGATCGCTTCCGATGTCGCGGAAGGGTCGAAGCGCGCGATATTTTCCGCGATGGTGCCGTCCAGCAGTTCAATAGTCTGCGGCAGATAGCCGATAAATTCGCCGAAATGTTCAGGATCCCACTGGTCCTGCGTTGCGCCGTCGAGACGGATCGTCCCGCGTGACGGCCGCCAGGCTCCAACCAGCGCACGGCCCAGCGACGATTTCCCCGCCCCGCTTGGACCGATGACGGCGCAGGCGTCCCCGGCATTCAGGCGGAATTCCACGCCATTGACGGTAATCTGCCGAGTGCCGGGCGGCGCGACGACCAGCTTTTCCACCTCCAGCTTCTGTATCGGGGCAGGCAAACGCAGCGAAACGCCAGCCGTTGCCGGGACGCATTTCAACATCTCCGTCAGGCGCATCCATCCGACCCGCGCGCTGATCAGGCTCTTCCAATTCGCGATTGCCTGATCGACCGGCGCGAGCGCGCGCGCAGACAGGACGGACGCAGCGAAGATGACCCCGGCGCTTGCCTTCCCTTCGATGACCAGCAGCGCGCCCACGGTCAGGATGATCGATTGAAGCGCCAGCCGCAATATCCTGCTCAGGCCGCCGAGCGCCGCGCCGGAGCGCGCCAGTTTGTTCTGCGCGGCGGTATAAAGGGCGTTCAGCCGGCCCCACCGCTGTTGCATGCGCCCGCCCATGCCGAGCGCTGTCAGCAGTTCGACATGACGCAAATTGGTTTCAGCCGCGCCATTGCGATAGGCGGATAGCTGCAAAAGCTGTTCGGTCGGCTGCTTCATGGCCCGGTTCGTGAACAGCGTCAGGGAAAACAGGATGATGGCGCCGACCAACGCCGTGACGCCCAGCCAGATATGCAGTACGGACAATATGGCCAGAAAAAAGATGACCCAGGGCAGATCGAGCAGGGTCGCGACCCCGTTCGACATGAAGGCGCGGACATTTTCCAGGTCGTGCATGGGGCTGAGGCCATCACCGGGCATTTTCCGTCCGGTCAGCGCCAGTTGCGACATCGCGCTCTGGACCCGACCCGACAGTTCACGCTCGACGGAATTCGCGACGTCCGCCAGCATGCCCGCCCGCATATTTTCAAAGAAGCCCTGGAACAGGTACACGATCATCACCAGGATCATCAGCCCGGCCAATGTCGGGATGGAATGGCTCGGCAGAACCGAATCATAAACCATCATCATGTAAAGGGATCCACCCAGCAGCAGCACGTTGAGCACTGCGCTGACGCACAGGACGACAATGAACACTTTCCTGTAGTTGCGGACGACTTCCCACAACTCGCCATCACGTTCGCCGAACGCACTCGTCACCTGCATCCCCCCGCTGGATCCGCTGGACTCAAGCACACCGCCCAGCGTCAGATGATGCATGCTGCTCGGCCGTTCATTTGCACAACGGATGTGAGGTGAAGCGTTTTAAAACATGGACGAGGAATTGATAGCCGACGGAACAAAATTGTACCAATCGCTAAACTACAGCTGCAAACACGATGAACTTATGGCCAGACAGTTGAAACTGCCGGGGTCGCGAATATTGTCAAATTTCCTCAATGTTCATCGTAACATCAAGATTTTACGATAAATTATTCACCAACCAGCTTAAGGGCGAATGTTGAACAGACGGGCAGACGTCGCTACGCGACATTGCCTGCCATACTTCCGGCTGCAACATCAATGGCCGAACCGGTAATATGCCGGGCCTCATCGGACAGCAGGAACAGGACACTGTCGCTGACGTCGGATGGCTCGACCCACGGCACGGCCTGCGGAGCGAAGGGATTGGCGCGCATCTTTGCTTCAAATTTCGCCTGGGTCGGCTCAGTGTCACCGGGAAGCGCCCGTTTCCAGGCGACTGGATTATTGAGCAACGGCGTGTTGACGGCGGTGGGGCAGACGCAATTCACCGTCACGCCGCTCCTGGCGACGTCGAGCGCGGTTGCTTTCACCATGCCGATGACGCCCCATTTGGACGCGCAGTAGGCGGCCGAGTTCATCTGGCCAGTCCGGGCGGCGAGCGATGCGATCGCGACGATACGGCCCGAGCGGCGCTCCACCATGCCGGGAAGGACGGCGCGAATGCTGTGAAATACGCCGTACAGGTTGGTGCGAATGATGTCGTCGAACAATGCGTCGTCCATGGATGTCATCGACGCAGTGCCATAGACACCGGCGTTCGCGACCAGCAGATCGATCTTGCCAAATGTCTCCATGCCTTTGCGCGCCACTTCTGCCGCAGCGGCTGGATCGCGTACGTCGGACTTGAGGGCCAGAACGCGCCCTCCGGCAGCACGGACCATCGCCGCCGTCTCGTCCAGGTCGGACTGACGCGCCATCGGATAGTCGATCGTGGGCAACGATGTCAGGCTGTCGGAAAGAATGATGTCGGCCCCTTCGGCGGCAAGCCGTTGGGCATGGCTGCGGCCCTGACCCCGAGCGCCTCCGGTGATCCAAGCCACCTTCCCCGCGAAGCGCTTTCCAGACTGCGCCAATGCCGCCGCCTCGGCGGTCCCGGCCGTGGCGGTTGCCGCAGCAATGGCGCCTGCTGAAGCGAAAAAATGTCGGCGAGAAATCGTCGGATCGTCTTGTTCCATGGATAGCTCCTTTTATTGGGCGGCGGAGTTCGCGTACATGTTCCAGATCAAGGATAATGACATCTGCGCCTCGCGCCTCGGTCCGGGCGATCCTGTTGCCCTGATCGGCGTTCACAAGCTGAACGGTCGCATCTACGCTTACGGCCGGATCAATACCTTACATTGTGTCGAAGGCGTCATCAGCGCGTCGAAGGCTGCGGGCAGTTCGTCGAGCGACACGGTGGAACTATGGATCGGGCGCGGGTTGATCAGGCCCTTTGCGATAGCGTCGATCACCGCTTCGAAATCCCGCTCCGTATAGGCCTGGCTGAAGCGGATGGAAACTTCCTTGCCCAAAGCGACGACGGGGGCGATGACGTCTTCGGTAAAGACCACCCCGGCCACAACCACGCGCCCGCGCAGCCCGACGAGATCGACCGCCTGCTTCAGCATGCCGGGCACTCCGACGCATTCGAAAACGACCTGGGGCGCACGATCATCGGCCATGCGATGGAAGGCCGCAGCCACATCTTCGGTCTTGGGATCGATCACGCCGGTTGCGCCCACTTCCAGCGCTTTGGCGCGTCGGGCGGCTGACATTTCGCTGACGATGACATGGCGCGCGCCTGCCTGCCGGGCGAACAGCGCCACGGCGACCCCTATCGGGCCGCCGCCGATGATCAGCACCGATGCACCGGCGGGCATTTCCGCCATATCGACAATATGGTGTCCCACAGCGAGCGGTTCGACAAGTGCGCCATTCTCGAAGCTGACGCCATCGGGCAGGCGCTGCAACATGCTGCCGCGCGCCGTTACGAACTGCGCATAGGCGCCCTGAGCGGTCAGATAGCAGCCCGTAAACAGGTTCTGACTACACAGCGCAGGCAGGCCACTGTCGCAGGCATTGCAGGAATTGCAGGCATTGAGCGGTAGCGCCGTCACTCTGTCACCGACCTTCCATCCCGCCACATCCTTCCCCAGGGCGGAAATCACGCCGGCGAATTCATGGCCCAGGATCAATCCGGCCGGGGTATGATCGCTTTGCGCCATGTGAAGGTCGGAACCGCAGATTCCGGCATTGGCGACTTCAAGGAGGACCTGGTCGGCGGCGGGCGTCGGATCGGGGACATTCTCGATCGAAAGAGGCTTTCCAGCCTGCTGAAATATGGCGGCGCGCATTTTCTCTCCTGGGAAAGGTGCCCGGCGTCGCCGCCGCGCAGTTGGAACGCAATTCAGGCTGCTTTCAGGGCCGAGATGGCCGCATCTTTGGGATGAACAATTCCTTGCGGTGCAAAGGTGAACGCATCCTCATCTCCTTTGCGGTCCAGCCGCCTTCAACCGATGAGCGTCATCCTCCGCCCTTTAAGCGATGGAATATCCGAATCGAGATCGGCTCGCAATTCTTCTCTAGATGACCATTCAGGAAATATGTGAATGGGATCGGCATGCTGCCCTCGCTCGGTTCCGACTGCCTCTGCCCCTTGCAACTTCATGCCCCCGTCGGCGTTACGGCAGCGGAGGCGCGATTATATGATGAAGAGTTCCCCGGCGGGCTGGCTGACCGCTTTTGCTCGACTGGGCTTCGCCGCGCGCGGCCTGGTCTATTTGCTTGTCGGGGGTATCGCGATAGACGCCGCTCTAAGTGGCGGCCGACCCAGCGACAATCAGGGGGTAATGGGAACAATGGCCGACAAGCCGGGCGGCCAGTTGTTACTGATACTCTGCGCCATCGGCTTTGCCGGCTATGCCTTCTGGCGGCTGACTGAAGCGGCGTTCGACCCCGAACATCGCGGACGGACCATGAAAGGCAAGTTCGACAGGGTCGGCTATGCGTTCAGCGGCGTCATTCATATTGGCCTTGCTCTTGCGGCCCTAAGGCTCGCCACGCGGGATGGTTCTTCGCCCAACGGCGCTCCGGGCGATGAAACCATGCGGGATTGGTCAGCCTGGCTGATGGATCAGCCCGCGGGTTTGGTTCTTCTGATGGTCGCAGCCGTGATGTTGTTAGCCACTGCGGGCGCACAGGCGATCAAGGCCTATAAAGCGAACTTTGATGAACTTGGCGGCGATGTTCCCGCCCCGGATAAGGTTCGCCTGTTGGGGCGAGCGGGCTATGCCGCGCGGGCGCTTGTCTTTGCCATGATGGCATGGTTCTTGTCGAATGTGGTGCTGCACCGCAATCCGGAAGAAGCGGGCGGATTGGGCGCGGCATTAAGGCAATTGCGGGCGCAGGACCAAGGACCGTTGTTACTGCTCATCGTAGCTGCAGGGCTGGCTCTCTTTGGCATTTTCAGCATTGTCGAGGCGCGCTATCGCCGCCTTCGTGTCGTCCCGCCGCATATGTGAATATTCCGACAAGCCGACAGTTTCAGGACCTTTGCGACGAGGGGCTGGCGAGCCAGAGTGCGATAAGCCATCCTGCCACCGCACAGCCGCCAAACCATATCAACCACATTGCCGCGTCCCCTGAAATGGCGATGAGCATGCCGGGGATAATTGCGCCCATTAGATATGCGTGGCGCTTCGCCTTGCCAAGGCTGTTCGGCAGGGCATTGGCGCGCCTTCGCTTGGGATCGCCGAGCGCGAGAAGGACGACGAAGAAGATTGACGCCGCAGTAGCGGTCACGGTCAGCGCCGCTATCATTCCGCTGCCTGAAACAGGATAGTTTGATCCGCGCTGCGGTCGCTTCGCTGCGAGGCGATCCGGGCAATTACCCAGCCCCCTGCCAGCAACAGGGCGATATCGACCGCTACTATTATCGGCTGCCCCTCGCTCAGTGCGACGTTCCAGCCCGGACCACCCATGAACAGGCGGAGCAGCGGAAGAACGAGCATCAGCACACCGGTCGCGGCCTGCAGGAACGCGCTGAGCTTTGACCGGTCGGGCAGGAGAAATCCACCCAGGATGATCGCCGCCGCCGCGATCAGAAATCCGGCGGGTGTCCAGAACAATGCCTGTCCTGACGACGTGGTCAGGAAAAACGCGACGGCGGTGCACAGGAGCGCGAGGGGTAATCCAAGGCCGATGATGGTCACGACACGATCCAGCCATCCCAATGATCGGGCCTCGGACGCTCGCCGCGCTACCCACAGGCGAAGCCCGGTCAAGGTCACGTAACACATTGCAAATCCAAGGCCGAACCAGACCGCCTTGGACAACAGGCCAGCGAAGTTGCCGAAATGCAGGGGCGACATGATCGCCGCGAGGGTGCCCCCTGCAGAAGGCTTTGCTCCGATCAGCGGCTTGACCTGTTCAAAGCGACCGTCCGCACCATGATAGAGCAGGCTGACTGGCACGATGCCGCCGTCTTCGGGGGGTGAAAGGTCGTTATCTTGGCGTCAGCCCGCGCGAAATTCTCGACCGTGACGAATGTCGGGATCTCACCCGTCCGCCGGATTGCGTCGCTGGTGACCCGGTCTAAGCCGCTCGTGGCGACAGGGCGGGGGTCCGCCTTGCCAGGATTGCCGAAGACGGTCTCGTTCAGCGCCTGAACATCCCCGCCAAATGCCGCCATGGCGACGATGGGCACGCCAACCGTCCCGAAAAAGGAAAAGAAGCTGCCCGTGAAGGCGAGTATGAAAGCGAAGGGCAGGCTCCACGTGCCTGCAACGCTGTGACGGTCCCGATTGAACAGCACAGGGTTGGCCTTGCGTCTGAGCGTGAAGATGTCCTTGAAGAGATGGCGGTGGATCATCAATCCAGAGATCGCCGCGACCAGCATGGCGAGACCCAATATCCCGGTCAACAACAGACCCCAGGGATTGGGGACGTGCAGGCGCACATGGGTATCCACCAGGAAATGGCTCAACGCGTCGTCGTTGCGCGGGCCGAACACCTCTTCGCCGGTGCCAGCCTGGCGATCCACCACCCGCCCATCGCGATCAACCTGATAATAGATGCCACGACTGACGAAGGCGCCATCGGGTTCGGTTTCGTGGCGATGGAAAAAGGCCCCAAGCTCATGGTCGCCAACTTCGAAAAGATCGACGCCCTCATGATATTTTTTCGGCGTCTGAGCGCCCAGCGCTTCCACCGTGGGTCCGATCGGCCTTTCGAAGGCGGAAACGGTCGATACATGGCCGCCCGACCATATTCCGATCTCTTCAGCGAACACGGCCGCCGTGCCGGTCAGGATCACCGCATAGAGCACAAGACCAAGCAGGATGCCGGACCAGCCATGGACCGCCACCATCAGCTTCGTTTCATTTTTGGCGAGATGAATCATCTTCCTGCCATCTCCGTTGCCGATGGGCGATCAAGAAATTTGTGCGCAAGCAACCCGCCATGGATCAGCAAAAGCGCGAGTGCGACAAGCGTGACACGTCCTATACGGCGGTCGAGACAGGCGTGAAAGAAGAGTACTGCCCAGATCAGCGGCGCCAGCACAAGCGGCAGGACCAGATTATCTATCCCCGCCCGACCGCCGGGCAGCCAAAGCGCCATGCCAGCCATCATGATGATGGTCACCACGATCGCCCCAGGTCCCGCGAGGAGGGCGCGAATCCAACGATCTCTGCTTCCGGCCACGGCTTTCCCAGTCATGACTCCCTAATAGACATAGGTCGTCATGATGCAAGTCATTAGCATTAACTGCAATAAACCGTGCTTCTGATAGCGGCATCGGCGTGCGCGAAACTTCGGTCTGGCAGCGCAGCGTCTCGATAAGGTTGGCTCCCCAAAGCGCCCATTCTCAAAAATCCGCGCCGATGACGCGATAAAGCGTTATCCGGTTCTGGATAAGAGCAAGATCCGTGGCGATTGCGCTACGCCGCGCAGAATAGAGCGACCGCTGGTTGATCAGAGTGGTCAGGAACGGATCGATGCCTGCGCGGTAACGCTGCTCGGTCAGCGCGTAGGCTTGCTCGTTGGAGGTTACGAGCGCCTGTTGCGCGCGCTGCTGGTCGGAGATCGTGCCTGCACGGGCCAGTGCGTCGGCCACTTCCCGGAATGCGCTCTGGATCGCACCTTCATAGCTGGCGAGTGCGGCGTCGCGCTGCGCCTTGCTGTACTGGACATTGGCCTGCACGCCGCCGCCAAAGATTGGCAAGCTGGCCGATGGCGTCGCCGACCAGCTGAAAGCATCGCCAGTGAAAAGGGAGGATAGAGCCGAGCTGGCGACGCCGATTGCGCTGGTCAGGCTGATCTTGGGGAACATGGCTGCGCGGGCAGCGCCGATATCTGCATTGGCAGCCTGCAACCGATGTTCGGCCTGTAACACATCGGGCCGTTGCAACAGGATGTCGGAGGACAAGCCTGCGGGCGCCTGCGCCGTGGATCCGATCAGCGCGTCCAGCGACGGGGGCAGCAACGCGTCCGCTACGGGGGCCCCGGCAAGCAAATCAATGGCGTTGCGATCTTGCGCCACCTGGGTCATCGCTGCGGCCACATCAGACCGCGCTTGTTCCACCAGAGTCTCCGCCTGATGGACGTCCAGCTTGCCGGTAAGGCCGACGCCATTGAGGGAGCGGGTAAGCGCCAATGTCCGCTCGGCGCTGGCCAAAGTGTCTCGCGAAAGGGCCAGCAACTGCTGGTCGGCGGCAAGCGTTGCGTAAGCGCTCGCGGTTTCGCCGACCAGCGCAATGCGGGCAGCGCGAGCGCCCTCCTCCGTCGCCAGATAGGATTGCAATGCAGACTCAGACAAATTGCGCAGGCGGCCGAACAGGTCGATTTCGAACGCGGTGAAGCCTATGTCGGCGCTGTAGCTGTCCTGCCGCTGGCCATCGCGACGGGCGAATGTCCCGCCCGCGTCACCCGTTATCGCAGGAAGCTGGGCGGCGCGCTGGATGCGATACTGGGCGCGGGCGGCCAGCACATTGGCCAGCGTGGCGCGCAGGTCGCGATTATTGGCCAGCGCACCTTCTATGACGGTGCGCAGCCGATTGTCGCCGATTAAGGCGGTCCAGGCGAAGCCGGCTTTCTGCGCTGCATCGGTCGCGGGATATGCCGGCCCGCTGGGCCAAGCGGGCGGCACGGGCGCCGCCGGGCGTTCATAGGCGGGGGCAAGGTTGCACGCGGTCAGCGCAACGGTGGCGCTCAGGGCGATAAGGCGCATCATGCCAGCACCTCGGTTCCGGCAGCGGGCGGGCCGCTCTTGCGTGTGAAAAGCCGCATGATCGTGAAGAAGCATAGCGGGACGTAAAAGATCGCCAGCACCGTTCCTGTCAGCATGCCGCCTGCGACCGCAGTGCCGATGGAGAGGCGGCTCTGCGCGCCCGCTCCACTCGCCAGGGCGAGCGGCAGGACGCCCGCGATGAAGGCGAGCGATGTCATGATGATCGGACGGAAGCGCAGCTTGGCGGCTTCAATCGCCGCGCTCATTGCGTCCTTGCCCTGCCGGTAGGCAAGCTCGGCAAATTCGACGATGAGGATCGCGTTTTTGGCGGCCAGCCCCATGGTGGTGAGAAGGCCGACCTGGAAGAAAATATTGTTTTCCAGCCCTCTGGCCCACACCGCGATGACCGCACCGACCAATCCAAGCGGAATGACGAACAATACCGCCAGCGGCACCGACCAGCTTTCGTATAGAGCGGCCAGGCAGAGGAAGACCACCACCACCGACAGCGAATAGAGCAGGGGCGCCTGCCCGCCTGAAAGCTGCTCTTGATAGGACAGGCCGCTCCAGGAATAGCTTGTTCCGGCAGGCAGCTGTTGTTGCAGGCGGATCATTTCGGTCATCGCCTCGCCCGAACTGGCGCCGGGCGCGGCCTGTCCCTGTAGCTCGTAGGATGGCTGACCGTTGAAACGGGCGACAGTCGATGGCCCCATTTCCCAATGTGTTGTGGCAAAGGCGGAAAACGGCACCATCTCGCCGGTCGAAGCGGACCGCACCTGCCAGTTTTGAATGTCCGTCGGCAGGGCGCGATAGGGCGCGTCAGCCTGAAGGAAAACGCGCTTCACGCGGCCTCGATCGACGAAATCATTGACATATGTGCTGCCCCAGGCGGAACTGAGCACATCGTCCACATCGCCTTGCGCCAGACCCAGAACGGCCAGCTTCTCGCTGTCGATATCGACTTTAAGCTGCGGCGTATCCTCCAGCGTGGCGGCTCGTACGCCCGCAAGCAGCGGGCTTTGCGCCGCAGCCGCCAGCAATTGGTTGCGCAACGCCAGGAACCGTTCGCGGCTAAGGCCGCTGCTGTTCAGCAATTCGAATGTGAAGCCGTTCGATTGCCCCAGGCCGCGGATGGACGGCGGCGTCATTGCCAATATCTTTGCGTCGCGAATAGCCGCAAGCTGTTTGGTGGCTCGAGCCGCGATCTCGCTTGCGCTGTTGACCTTGCCCTTGCGGTCATCCCAGGGGGCCAGGTTGACAAAGCCCATGGCGGTGTTCTCACCTTGTCCGGCAAAGCTGAAACCCTGCGCTATGAATATGCTCTCGACATTCTCGGCTTCGTCGTTCTGAAAATAATTGCGGACGCTTTCGATAGTTTGAGCGGTGCGCGAGGATTTGGCGCCGGCCGGCAAGGTGATCTGCACCATCACCTGCCCCTGATCCTCCACCGGCAGGAAGCTGCTGGGCAAACGTACGAAGAGCAGCGCGAGGATGCCGATGATCAGCAGATAGACGCCCCAGAACAGCACGCGCCGGTGCATGATCTTTTCCAACCGCCGCATATAGCCGCCGGTCACCCGTTCGAACCAGCGGTTGAAGCGGCCCGCCCATCCCTGTTGCCGCCGTTCCTCGCTGCTTGGCTTCAAAAGGGTGGCGCATAGCGCGGGCGAAAGGATCAGCGCGACGACGACAGACAACAGCATGGACGAAACGATGGTGATCGAGAATTGACGGTAAATAACGCCTGTCGATCCGCCAAAGAACGCCATGGGAAGCAGGACCGCCGACAGGACGAGCGCAATGCCCACCAGCGCGCCGCCAATCTCTCCCATCGACTTGATCGTCGCGGCGCGAGCATCCAGCTCTTCCTCGTGCATCACCCGCTCGACATTTTCGACCACCACGATCGCATCATCGACCAGAAGGCCGATAGACAGCACCATGCCGAACAGGGTGAGCGTGTTGATGGAATAGCCGAACAGGGCCAGCACGCCGAAAGTGCCGAGCAGAACGACTGGCACCGCGATCGCGGGGATCAATGTCGCGCGCCAGCTTTGCAGGAACACGAACATGACGACCACGACCAGCCCGACCGCCTCAATCAGCGTCTGTATGACTTCCTCGACTGACAGGCGAATGAACGGCGTCGTGTCGCGCGGGAAAGCGATCTTATAGCCGTGGGGCAGGTTGGCCGATAGTTCGGCAACCTTGGCCTTTACCAGTTCGGCCGTCTTCAGCGCGTCCGCAGCCGGTGCGAGCTGCAACGCCACGCCCGATCCGGGGTGGCCATCAAGCGCCGCCGACGAGGTGTAGCTTTCGTTGCCCAACTCGACCCGCGCGACGTCGGAGAGATGAACCACCGATCCGTCGCTTTGCGTCTTGACGATGATGTTGCGAAACTGTTCGGGTGTTTCCAGCCGCGCGCGGGCTCTGACGGTTGCGTTGAGCTGCTGTCCCGCCGGCGCGGGATCCGCCCCGATCTGCCCGGCGGACACCTCGACATTCTGCGCCCGGATGGCGTTTTCCACATCCGATGGCATCAGTTTGACCGTGGCGAGTTTATAGGGGTCGAGCCAGATGCGCATGGCATATTGAGATCCGAAGATCTGCACCGACCCTATCCCTTCAATCCGGGATATCGGGTCCTGGAAATTGTTGACCAGATAGTCCGAGATGTCCGTCTGCGTCGATCGGTCCGTACTGTCGTACAGGGCGACCAGCATCAGGAAGTCGGTCTGCGATTTGGTGACGGAAAGCCCCTGCTGCTGCACCGCATTGGGCAGGCGGCTCAATGCCTGCTGCACCTTGTTTTGCACCTGTACCTGGGCAGTGTCGGGATCTGTGCCCTTGGTGAAGGTCACCGTGATCCGCGACTGTCCGTTGGCAGTCGATGTCGATGAGAAATACATAAGGCCGTCGATGCCGGTCAGCTGCTGCTCGATGACCTGGGTGACGCTGGTTTCGACAGTGTCGGCTGACGCACCGGGATAATTGGCGCTGATGTTCACGGACGGAGGCGCGATGTCGGGATATTGAGCGATCGGCAGCGAGAGCATGGCGCCCAGGCCGGCGAGCATGATGCCGATCGCGATGACCCAGGCGAAGATGGGTCGTTCGATGAAATAGCGGCTGAGCATTTGAGGCCTACTTGCTCTGGCCGATGGTGGCCGGACGCACCGTGTCGCCGGGCCGGACCTTCTCTGTCCCCTCGACGATCAACCTGTCGCCAGCCTTCAGCCCGGCAGTGACGAGCCATTTGTCACCGATCGCCTCTGCCGCGGTTACGGTTCGCAGCTCTACTTTGTTCGCTTTGGTGACGACGAGTGCGGTCGCATTTCCTTTGGGATCGCGGCTGATGCCCTGTTGCGGCGCCAATATGCCGCCCGGCACGACAGACTGCGGCGCAACGACGCGCACGAACATGCCGGGCAGCAGCAGGTTGTCGGGGTTGGGAAAACGGGCGCGCAGGGTGACCGTGCCGCTGTCGGGATCGACGATGGGCTCGGCGAATTCGATCCGGCCTTCCAGTGGATAATCGCTGCCGTCGTCCAGCTTCAGACGGATAGTCGCGCTGGCCGGTAGCGTCTTGCCTGCGGCAAGCGAGCGGCGCAGCGCCAGAAGCTGTGCGCTCGACTGCGTGATATCCACGAATATGGGGTCGAGTTGCTGGATGGTGGCGAGCGGCGTCGCCTGGCTGGCCGTGACCAGCGCGCCGGGCGTCATCATCGAACGACCGATCCGGCCACTGATGGGCGCCCGGACTTCCGTGAAGCGCAGGTTTATGCCTGCGGTCTGAAGCGAGGCGCGCGCCTGCTGCACCGCTGCGCCTGCCTGCCGGGCCGCTGCCAGCACATCGTCCCGGTCCTGCGCGCTCACTGCTTCGGTCTGCCCCAACGCCTGA
Organism: Sphingobium herbicidovorans; assembly: GCF_002080435.1. Lineage (NCBI taxonomy): Bacteria > Pseudomonadati > Pseudomonadota > Alphaproteobacteria > Sphingomonadales > Sphingobiaceae > Sphingobium > Sphingobium herbicidovorans. The sequence goes on from NZ_CP020539.1 coordinate 266,246, forward strand.
TACCGGCGCGCCTTGGCCTGTGCGGCAACGGCAGTCGCCTGCGCATTGGCCAGCGCTGCTTGCGCCTCGTCCCGCGATGCGCGGTAAAGCGAGGGGTCGATCTGATACAAAGGCTGTCCGGCCCGAACGTAGGAGCCTTCGGCGAAGAGCCGCTTTTGGATGATCCCTGTGATCTGAGGTCGAACTTCGGACATCATCGTCGACGCCGTGCGGCCGGGCAGCTCGGTCGATACCGTCACATCCTGTGCCTGCAACGTCACGACGCCTACTTCCGTCAGCCTTTTTTCAGGCGGCTTGTTCTCGCCGCAGCCGCTGGCGAGCAGGCATAGCGCCGCAGCTACCGGCGCAATACGCGACAGAGGGAGAAAAGCGACAGGGCGCAACAACATGGCGGCAGGCATTCCAATGACAATTCGGCAATTCGGAAACTTCACCCGGCGCAGGGGGAGGGAGGGAAGCGCCGGGTGAAGCACGGCCCCTGGTCTGACGATCGTCAGACCGGCAGGGTGCCGACCATCCCTATTTGCCGCGCGTCGCGCGTCTTCATAGAGGAAAGATGTGCCATTGTGCATCGCAACATGTCGAAATGTATCGACACGTATCAAGTGGCTGTAGGACGCAGACTTTCTGCGGTGGAATGGGTAGAATAGCCCCATGCCAGAGCATCCAAACAGCCGTCAGCCACGCTTGATCGTCGTCGATGACGATCCCGATATCAGGGACTTGATCGTCAGGCAGCTGCGGCAGGACCATTATGAAGTCCTGTCGGCGGGCGGCGTATCCGAATTTAAAGCAGCGCTCGTCGAACAGCGTATCGACCTGATCGTGCTGGACCTCAATCTGCCGGACGGTGACGGCCTGGAACTGTGCCGGGAATTACGTGGTCAGGGCAACGATGTCCGGATCATCATGGTTTCCGCGCGGGGGAGCGCGATCGATCGGGTGCTGGGCCTGGAACTGGGGGCGGATGATTATCTGACCAAGCCTTTCGAGCCTCGCGAATTGCTGGTGCGAGTCCGCAACCTTCTGCGCCGGGCGCAGCCCGATGATGCCGAGCGTCAGCGCAACAAGGGTGCGCGCGTCGCATGCTTCGGGCCGTGGCGCCTCGACCTGTTCCAACGCAGGCTGATCGCTCAGGATAATCGCCTGGTTATGCTTTCGTCGGCAGAGTTTCGCCTGTTGTCGCGATTCATCGAAGAACCCAACGTCGTTCTGTCGCGGGAAAATCTGGTGCCTGAACGGCGGGTGACGGCGGCGTTCGACCGATCCATAGACCTTCAGGTCAGTCGGCTGCGGCAGAAGCTGGCAGGCGCGCCGGGCGGCGAGGAACTGATCCTGACCGTTCGTGGCGAAGGCTATGTGCTGGCAACGCCGGTATCCTACGAATGATCGCATCCATCACCGGCCGCGCGCGGAGCTTTTTTCGTTCTTTGGCGGGGCGGATATTCCTGCTGCTCACGATCGGCATGTCGCTGGCGGCGATGATTGCGCTGCTGGTGGCCGAACAGAGCAGGAGCCACGATTTCGAACGCTGGCGAATGCAGCGGGTCGTTGCGAGCGCGGAGGATATCGCGCATCGACTGCAACGCGACCCGCAGCGCATAGAAGCGATGCTGGCGGGGCAGCAGATCATGGGGGCTACGGTAGCGCCTGAAGGCATTGCTGTGGCAGAACCCGACGCTACGCTGGCGCGCGCGCTGAGGGAGAGGTTTGGCCCGGATTCAAATCCTGAGGCCAGTCAGGTCCCTGTCGGCCTCTGTTTTCCAAACGCGCATTATTCGCCGTCGGAAAGTGCGGCGGGCGTCATCGATGCGCCAAGGCCGGATTGCTGGATCGTGCGCTTCACTGACAGCACGGGCGCCCGTCGGTCGATGGCGCTCAATCTGCCGCGCGTGGTCAGGCCTCCAAGCATGATCGCGAACCCGCTGTACATATTGCTGATCGTGATCGCGTCCGCGGGCCTTGCAGTCGTCGTTGCCCGCATCGTGGCTGGACCGCTGCGCCGCCTGGAACTGGCGGCCGAAGCCTTCTCGGTATCGAGCGACCCGGAAGAGATTCCCGAAAAAGGGCCGGAAGAGGTGCGGGCCGCGCTCTCCACCTTTAACCTGATGCAGCGGCGGGTACGTGCGGGCTTTGCGGAACGGACACAGTTGCTTGCGGCGATCAGCCACGATCTTCAGACGCCGCTCACCCGGCTTCGGCTGCGGCTGGAACTGGTCGAGAATGAGGAATTGCGAGGCCGCCTGCTGCAGGATCATCAGGCCATGCAGACGCTGGTGAGGGAAGGGCTGGACCTTGCCGCCAGTACCGAAGCGCAGGAAGATTGGTCGTTCATCGATATCGACTCCCTGTTGGAAAGCCTGGTCGAGGATGCGCAGGATCTGGGCGCGCCCTTGCGCTTTACGGGGGGTGTGGCGGGACCGTGCGCGTCAAACCGAACGCGCTTAGCCGCTGCATCAGCAATCTCGTCAGCAACGCCATCAAATATGGCGGCGGCGCAGAAATCGGATGTTCACGCAATGGCGGCCGTGTGTCGATCCATGTCCGGGATAGAGGTCCTGGAATTCCGCCCGATCAGCTTGACCAGATGTTCGAGCCATTCACGCGCGGGGCGGCGGGGCAACCGGGCGGCCGGCCCGGCACCGGAATTGGACTGACCATCGCACGGTCGCTAGCGCTGACATTCGAAGGGTCGGTTCGGCTCGTCAATGCGGAGGATGGCGGCCTGATCGCCATCATAGAGATGAAGGGGTGATTTCGACCCGACGCGTGGCCAGGCGGTCGGCTTCCGCGGGATCATGCGTGACATAGACGATTGGAAGACCCAGTTCGTCGCGAATCCGCAGGATGACATCCATGATCTCTCCCCGGCGAGCGGGATCGATCGAAGCGAGCGGCTCGTCCAGCAGCAGCGCGCGGGCGCCTGACAACAGCGCCCGGCCTATGGCTACGCGCTGTGCTTCTCCGCCCGAAAGTCCGTTTGGCCAGCGGTCCAGCAGATGTCCGATGCCCAGGAAGGATACAACCTCTTCCAATGACATCCACCGGTATTGCGGCCTCGCCAACCGATGCCCGTAAAGCAGGTTTGCCCGCACTCGGAGATGGGGAAAGAGCCGACCATCCTGAAACACATAGCCCAGGCGGCGGCGATGGGCGGGCAAGTCGATGGCTTCGCGCGCGTCGAACAGTATGTCCCCGCCTATGCTGACACGCCCTTCATCGGGTCTCAGCAGGCCAGCCATCATGTTGAGCACGGACGTCTTGCCGACGCCCGAAGGGCCTGAAAGGACCGTCAGCCCGGCCGGCGCGGTGAAACGCGCCTTGACGACATGGTGGCCCAGCGTCTTTTTGACATCGACGTCAAAGGACATGGCCGCTCCGTCCTGATCGCAGGCGGCGGCTGAGCGCTTCGGAAATCAGAAGCGCGCCCAGCGACAGGCCAATGGAAATCAGCGCCAGGCGCCAGACGGCGGCGTCCGCGCCGGGGATCTGCAATGCGCTGTAGATGGCGATGGACAATGTGCGCGTTTCGCCGGGAATGTTGGAAACGAAGGTGATTGTCGCCCCAAACTCCCCAATCGAACGGGCAAAGCCGAGGATAAATGCGGTGGCGACGCCCGGCAGGGACAGCGGGAGCAATATGGTCCAGAAACAGTAGGCCGGACTTGCGCCCAGCGTGCGTGCGGCATCCTCTATGCGATGATCGACCGCCTCAATCGACAGGCGGATCGCCCGCACCATCAGCGGCAACGCCATAATCCCCGCGGCAATCGCCGCGCCGGTCCAGCGGAACATGACGGTGAAGCCAAGCCATCGTTCCAGCAGGCCGCCGACCGGACCGGCTGGCCCAAAGGCGAGCAGGAGCAACCAGCCGATCACGACCGGAGGCAGCACCAGCGGCAAATGGACCGCTGCATCAAGCAGCAGCTTGCCGGGAAAGCGCCCGCGCGCAAGCAGCCAGCCCAGCGCGAAGGCGAAAGGCAAGGTAGTGAGGACGGCGGCCAGGCTGACTTTCAGCGACAGGCGCACGATGTCCCATTCGTCGGCGCTGAGCATCATGGCCGTTATCGCGCGCCGAAGCCGTATCGGTGGAAGATCGCCTTGGCCTTGGGTGAGAGCAGGAACCGCCGGAAGCCCTCTGCCTCTGCATGGGTCGAGCGCGTCAGCAGCGCCAATGGGTAGGCGATGGGAGGATGACTGCTGTCAGGGAAAACACCGACGATCCGCACCGCCCGGGTGGCGCGGGCGTCGGTTTCATAGACAATGCCATAGGGCGCCTGCCGCCGTTCGACCATGGCGAGCGCAGCCCGAACATTTTCCGCAGCCGCGATCCGGTTTGAAAGCGTGGGCCAGACCCCCATGGCGGCAAGCGCCGCTTTCCCATATCTGCCCGCTGGCACGCTTGCCGGATCGGCCATCGCCAGCCGACCCGCGCCAAGCGCGCGCGCCAGCGGGAAGCCGCGCCGGATCGTCAGCATGCCCTTGCTGGACGCTGGCGCGACCAGGACGAGGCGATTGGTCAGGAAGGAAGCGCGCGTGCCGCGTCTGACCAGTCCCTTGGCGGTGATGGCGTCCATCCATGGTTCGTCGGCGGACAGGAAAAGGTCGGCGGGCCCCCCGCCTCAATCTGGCGGGCAAGGGCGGAGGAGGCGGCGAAGGACAATAAAGGGGGGGCATGGCCTTCAGCCGCCCAGGCATCGGCAGCAGCGGTCAACGCTTCCTGAAGGCTTGCGGCCGCCAGCACGAGCGGACCGCGTTCACGCGCCGAAGCTGGCTGAGCCATGACAGCGCTGAGCAGCAGGATCAGAAGCGAGAGAAAACGGCCCATGAGAAATGTCCGGCTGACGGGTGTATATGCCCCTATACAGCGGTTATGCGCGAAGGCGATGGGTAATTGCCGCCGCGCCACAGCCAGAACCTGTCATCGAGGCGACGGAAGCCTGCGCCGTTGTGCAGCGAGCGCTTCGCCGGTCAGGGTTGGCCGCTGCGCGCCGGGCTTGCCCTTGCGCAGCCTCTTGCGATCCTTCTCGTCCGGCTCCGCCAGGCGAACGCGTACGGGGGCCTGCCCCTGCCGCTCAACGCCCAGCAACTTTGCCGCCCCGCGCGACAAGTCGATTATCCGGCCACGGGCAAACGGGCCGCGATCGTTGACGCGGACGAGCAAGGTGCGGCCATTGGTCAACTCCGTCACCTCGACATAGGACGGCAGCGGTAGCGTCGGGTGCGCCGCGCTGATCCAATCAGGGCGAAATTTTTCGCCCCGCGCGGTGCGGTTGCCCGATTCATGTCCGTACCAACTTGCATAGCCGACCTGATCATAGCCGGGCTGCTGCGCAGGCACGTAAGTCGTGCCGCGTATCGTATAAGGCCGCCCGACCCGAACAGGCGTGTCCGACACCGGCTGGTACGATGCGCAGGCCGCGAGCCCCAGCAACAACAACGGCGCAAGGCGGTGAAAAACTGACATGGGCGCCCCATAACGCGACGGAACGGGCCAATACAACCGCCTCTCGCCATAAAGCCTTAACTCGCGATTTCATGGGGATAGCTTTGATTCTGCGTCAATCCCCCGAAAGGGGATGGAGCCATTGCTCCTAATCGTCGTGCGCCAGCACAAAGCGCACTGGCGGGCGAAGGAGCGGGGTATAGGATGGTCGTCAGCCGCTGGCGCCCGGGGAACCAACGGCTTCCGCAGGGTTCCCCTAAATTCTGCGGGACTGGGTCCGGCTGCCCCGACCATCATAAGTCGAAGCCATACAGCCGGACCCAACAGCCGCGGGAAGGCTGTTGAAAGGGAGGCTGCCCATTATGTCTTGGGATGTGGTTTCCTTTGTAGATCCCTTTGCTGTTCCGCCTCGTCAATCGCCCTGATCAGGTCGTCGAAGGCGCCGTCCCTGGGCACCGGGAAAAGCCGGGAAAAATTCGCGCCTAGCCGTTGAACATCATCCTCGGTCAACAGTCCGATTGCGACGATATGGTCATGGGTGTCCATTCAAGGCCCCTCCTGACTTTTGATAACGATGCAGAGGCCATCTGGTGCCAAGCCGCTGTGTCTCAATGGCAAAAATCGCCCTGAGCTGTTTGGATCCGGGTTTATCAGGATGCGCGCCTGCCAACTGAACGCATAGGAACGGCAGCTGGGGGTAAAACAGGATCGGTTAGCGGGGGAAGTGGCTGGTCAAGCGGTGAGCAGTGGGTGGCGCATGCGCAGGTCATCCATCAGCGTTTCGATAAGGGCGATCTCCTGCGCCGACCCGGTCGGGTTGATCGCCCAGTTGCAATGCGAGTGGGTGGCGCGGCTGTAGATGCGCACCGGCCCGATCGCCTTGCGCCAATGATGTTTGCTGCGGCCATGGTCGCGCACAAGACGGGCGACGAGAAGGTCGGTCAGTCGATCAGCTGTCATCTTCGGCTTTCATCGTCGCATTTTCCGGGCCGATCCAGCGGCCGGGCAGTTCAAGATAGGCTTCCAGTTCGCGCCAGTGCCGGTCCCAGCCGGGGCCGCGCCGTTCTTCGGGCACATAGGCTTCCACCATGCGGCGGGCGCGCGCGACCACATTGGCGGGCGGACTGCGCAGCCGGTCGAGAATGTGGCGGATGTCCTCGCTCATTCGCTGTTGATAGCCCGGCCCCTGGCGGCGCGCCAGTCGCGCGCAGTCACAGTTCGTTGGGGGAAGGCGCGACCAGCGTTCGCGCCTTTCGTTCCCGCCAGATGACATAGCATCCCGCGGCACCGATGAGCGCCGCGCCGATGATGGAACTCCAGGCCGGGAATGTATCGAACAGGACAAGGCCCCACATCATCGCCCAGACGATCTGGAGATAGTCGAAGGGCGCGAGCGCCGATACCGGCGCATAGCGGACCGAGGCGGTTATCAGGATCTGGGCGATGCCGCCCAGCAGCCCGCCCAGCGTCAGCGCCACCCACACAGCGGGCGTGTGAAACTGGAAGAGAAAGGGCATGGGGAGCGCCGTCGCGATCAGGCCGGCCGTGTTGAACCAGAATACCGTCGCCGTCGCGCTTTCCGTCTGTCCGATCTGGCGCAGCGTGACGGTCACCGTCGCAGCGCCCATCGCGGCCATCAGCGCAATCGCGACGCCGAGCGCCGGAAGGGACGCGCCGCCCGGACGAACCACGATCAGCACGCCGATCAGCCCGACAACTATCGCGCCCCAACGATGCCACAGCACGCGTTCCTTGAGGAACAGCGCCGACAGCAGGGTGGCAAAGAGCGGAGCGGAGAAATTGATGACCGTCGCTTCGGCCAGCGGCAGCATGGACAGCGCCAGAAAGGTGCAGAGCATGACGGCTAGCCCCAGCCCGCTGCGAGCCGCATGCGCGCCGGGACGATTGGTGCGCACCGAAGCAAAGCCGCCGCTCACCAGCACCCAGATCAGGATGGTGGGGAAGGAAAAGAAGTTGCGATAAAAGAGAATTTCGGCAGGGTTGGTGCCGTTGAGGGAAGCATATTTGAACGCCGCCATCATGGCCGCGAACAAAGAAAGCCCGCCGATGCGCAGTGCGATGCCGCGTCCGCGATGTTCGGCGGGCCGTTGCGCGGAAGGCTGCGGTCGCTCCATCGCCTTCCGGTTGGCGTTGCCTGTTTCGCTTCGCATGGTGACGGATGTTCCTTTGGCGTCCGGGCCTCCTTTCCCCTGCCCGATTGTGCTGTCCGACGCAAATGGAGGTGACGGCCCTTGTTCCATGCACGGGATGCGGAGTACGATGGCTGCGTGGCCAAGCTATATCAGCGGTGGCGCATCCGGGCGATGTCGCCAGAGGAGATGATCCGCGTGCCGTCCGGGCCGGTCAGGGCGGCTTCGACAAGCAGATGCGCGACGGTGATCGCGGGACTGATGCGGGCCACGGGGGAAGGATGGGGGCCGCGATGCGCAGCAGCCTTTCCATCGCCTGTTCCATCGGACGGTGTTCGTTGCGGTTTCCGCCTAGCAGGCCCGGCCGAACGATGGTGAGGGAAGGGAATCCGAGCCGCGATATCTCCGCTTCAGCCTCACCCTTTGTTCTTGAATAGAACAGCGGCGCGCGCGGATTTGCGCCCATTGAGGAAGTATGGGCAAAGCGGCGTGCGCCCGCTGTTCGTGCGTGCCGGGCGATGGCCAGAACATAGTCGCGATCGATCGCGCGAAAGGCGGCGGCCGATCCGGCCTTCGCCCGCGTGGTGCCGATGGCGCAGACGACGCCATCGACGGCCCACCAGGGCGCGTCGGACGGCAAGGAAGAGCTGTCGGTCAGCGGATTGACCAGCTTGGGATGCGGCGGGAGGGGCCGGCGGGTGGGTGCGACAAGCTGGCTTACGCGATCGTCGGCCAGCATCAGCGTGAGCGCGTGACCGCCGACCAGCCCCGTTGCGCCTGCAAGAAGAATTTTCGTCATGTCGGTCCTATAGCGCATGGCAGGAGCAGGGATAAGTCGGCTGAGCCTAACCGGCTCGTCAGCGGATGTTGAGGCCCAGTTCCTTCAGAAGCTGCGCCGCCTGTTCCCGCGAAATGGTCGCGCCGCGAAAGAGGGTGGCATCGACAAGGCGCAGGCCGCCCAGATCGGCTCCGCGCAGGTCCGCTCCTTCGAAACGGCACCCTTGCATGTTGGCTTCGCGCAGGCTGGATTCGATGAAACGCGCCTGCCGGAAATCGCATTTTCGCAGATCGGCCTGCGACAGGTCGATGCGGTTCAGCGTCGTCCGGTGGAAGGACAGGGCCGGCAGCTTGGCATCGATGAGCAGCGTTTCGTCGAAACGGAGATTGATGGCCCGCACGTCGGTCAGGTCGGCGCCGGTGAGTTTGCACTGTTCGAACCGCGCGCCTTCCAGCGTGGCGCGTTTGAAGGACGCATTGTTGAAATCGCTGGCGAAGAAGGCAGCGTCGCCCAGATCGCACGCCGTCAGCTTCGCGAACGCCGCCCGGCATGATTGCCAGCGCGTGCGTTCCAGCGTGGCCCTGCTGAAATCCGCCTGCCGCAGATTGCAGCGTTCGAATGACCAGTCCGACAGATCCAGATGGGAAAAGTCCCCCTCCGCAAGGTCGCATTGGATCAGCGAATGGGGGCCTTCAAGGTGTTGGAGCGCTTCGCGGTCCAGTGCCTGATCGCGAAGGACTGGCCCGTGAGCGTCAGTTATCGCAATATTCCCAGCGGCCCGCATTGCAGGCGGCCACGGCGCGCCGCCACTGGGCCATGTCGCGCGCATGTTCGCGGCGGGCACTGGCATATCCATCGCCGCCGCTGCGCGCCTGGCGATAATCGTTCATGATCCTGGCGTCGCGTTCACGGACATAGGCCAGTTGCTGCTGGTTCATCCGCTTGATGATCGCCCTGTCGCGCGCCCGCGCCTGCGCGCTTTGCATCGACGGGTCGCGCGGATCGTCCGCAAGCGCCGCCGATGGCGCAAGCGCGGCACAGGCCGCCAACACCGACATCGCCATACCGAACTTCATTGGCCGCACCCCCTGATCCCTTTGATCGAGCTATTCCCCGGCGGCTCCTCCGACGTCAATCGATTTGCGACGAGCGGCGACAGGCGGGCGAATGCGGCGGCGCTCGCACCGCAATTCTCGGCTTGGAGGCGTCGTTCGGGGACGTTAGGGAGAGGGCACAGGAGAGATCATGACTGATAATCAGGATAATTATCCCACCGCCCGCGATGTGCTGCGCGACATGGATCTGTCGGGCCGCACCGCGATTGTCACCGGCGGATCGTCAGGCGTGGGGGTGGCGATCGCGTCCGCCCTGGCAGGCGCGGGCGCCGACGTCACGCTGGCGGTTCGGGACGTCGCGGCAGGCGAGCGCGCCGCTGCAGAGATCGCGCAGGGAGGCGCGCCGGTGCGGCCTCAGGTTGCCGCGATCGACCTGCTTTCCATGGCGTCGGTTCGCGCCTTTGCCGCGCGGTGGGGCGACCGTCCGCTTGACCTGCTCATCAACAATGCCGGGCTGATGGGGCCGCCGCTGACCCGGACCGAGGATGGCTTTGAAAGCCAGATGGCGGTCAATTATTTCGCGCCCTTCCTGCTTTCCCAATTGCTGTTGCCCAATCTGGCGGCGCGGAAGGGGCGGGTGGTGATCGTCTCTTCGGGTTCCCATCATTTCGCGGAGCTGCGGCTCGATGACCTGAATTATGAACGGCGCGACTATGAAAAGTTCGAGGCCTATGGTCATGCCAAGCTGTGCGCCAACCTGCTGGCGGTGGAATATAGCCGCCGCCATGCGGACAAGGGCGTGACCATGAATGCCGTGACACCGGGCGGCGTCGCCACCAATCTTGGCCGCCACGTGACGTTCGAGGATGCCGTGCGCCTGGGGTGGGTGAATGAGGATGGCACATTGCCCCAAGGCCGCATGAAGACGCCGGAGGAAGGCGCGGCCTCGCCGGTATGGACCGCCGTGGCGGCCGGGCTGGAGGGCAGGGGCGGCCTTTATGTCGAGGATTGCGCCCTCGCGACCATCTGGTCGCCTGCGCTGCCACCGGGATGGGGCGTGACCGCCGCCTCGCTGGATGCGGAAGCGGCGCGTCGCCTGTGGGACGTCGCCGAACCGCTTATCCAGAAAGGGTCGCGTTCCGGCTAGCCGCGGCCGGATCGCCCGCACGTCACCCCGGCGACGATACCAGCCGCATGAGTTCGATGCGCACGCCATCGGGGTCTGCGCCGTGCATCAGTTCGATCGCCGGGGTGGTCACATGCGCCTCTTCGACGAAATATCCGCCCCGCTCCGTCAGTCGGGCCGCCGTCGTTGCGGGATCGTCATCCCAGAACGCCAGGTGCGTGAGGCCAAAGCGATTGAGGGGCTGGCGCTCACGCGATCCAAAGCTGGCCGGTTCCAGCATCTTCAGCAATTCTATCGTGTTGCCTTCCGAATCCCGGATCATCTGGGCGCGCAGCTTGATATTGGGCACTTCGGTTATGGTGCTGAGCCAGTCGAAACCCTGGTCGAGGACATGATTTTCAGCGGGGCTGAACCCAAGCGCGGCATAATAGGACAAGGCGACGTCGATATCGTCCACGCAAATGCCGCTGTGCGAGAAACGCTCGGCTTCTCCCGGCGCCTGCATAAGCTCTACCCGCACGCCATCCGGGTCGGTGCAGTAAAGCATGGTCGTGCCGCCCGCTTCGAAATGGGCGCGGGTTTCTTCATGAACGGTCCCGCCCGCCTGGACGATGTGCGCGGCCCAGGCGTCGATGTCATCGACGTAAAAGGACAGATGCACCAGGCCATATTGTACCATCGGACGTCTTTCGCGCGCTCCGGTCGCGTCGGGTTGCAGGAATTTCAGAAGCTCGATCACCGGCCCATCCGGGCGCTTGAGCATGACGGCACGTAACCGAACGTCCGGGATCTGCATGGTCTTGGCCATGTCGGGGCCTTCAACGACGCCATGATCCTGATAGGGTTCAAAGCCAAGGCCCTCACGGTAAAAGCGTTCCGATGCAGCGATGTCGCTCACGCAAACCCCGCGGTGTGACAGTCGGACCATCTCCATCTCCCAAAAAAGTCGTTATGCGCCAAGGATGAACAGGCTCGCGCGCTGCCGCGCGTTCCGTCATCTGTATTTCCGAATCAGCTTCGTAGCGATCCGCGACCGGGGGAGCCAGCCTTCCCGTTCAGAACGGGACTTCTTCGCCCTGAAAATCGAAAAGCTTGCCGCTGTCGGGTGTCTTCAGCCCTTCGATCACGTCCAGCAGTTGCAGGGCGGCGCGTTCGGCATCGAACAGGCGGCCATCGGGGACATTGCCCTGAAAGGGGCGTGACAGAGCGGTGTCGACGGTGCCGGGATGCAGCGCCACGACGATCGCGCGGTCGTTGCGGCGGCGTTCCTCTATCGCGAGGGTGCGGACCAGCATGTTGAGCGCGGCCTTCGATGCGCGATAGCCGTGCCAGCCGCCGAGGCGATTGTCGCCGATCGATCCGACCCGTGCCGACAGCGCTGCAAACAGGGTGCGGCCCTGCCGTGGCATGATCGGCAGGAAATGCTTGGCGACGAGCGCGGGGCCGATGGCGTTGACCGCGTAAAGCTGCGCCAGCCAGTCGGGATCAAGATCGCGCAACGCCTTTTCGGGGCCGCGACCCCCGGCATGGAGCAGGCCAGTGGCGACGATAACCAGATTGGGCGCAGGACCGCTGGCGACATGCGCTGCTGCTGCTGCGATGCTCGCTTCGTCGAGCAGGTCGAGATGCTGCGCGCCCTTCCGCGACCGCGCGAAGCCATGAACCACGGCAAAGGCGCCCTCCTCGATCAGCGCGGCCTCCAGCGCCCCGCCGATCCCCCCGGACGCGCCGATGATGACGGCGGACGCTTTGGCAGACGCACTCATGCGCGGGTGAAGCGCCAGCGGTCCGCTTCGCTTTCGTCAGCATCGAACCGATAGCCGTCGCTGTCGAAACCGCGCATCGCCTCAACGTCCGTGATATGATGTTCGCACAGCCAGCGCGCCATCATGCCGCGCGCGCGCTTGGCGTTGAAGCTGACGAAGCGGGGGCCGTTGGGGCCGGGTTCGCGAAAATCGACGTCGATCACTCGTATGCCGGTCAACCTGTCCTTGACGGCGGCGAAATATTCCTGGCTGGCGAGGTTGAGGATGACGCCCGATCCTTCTTCCGCCAACTGATCCCGTAGCAATTGCGCGATCCGGTCGCCCCACCAGTCGGTCAGGCTTTTGTGGCGCGGCGCCCAGCGCGTGCCCATTTCAAGGCGATAGGGGCGGATGGCGTCCAACGGCCGCAGCAGGCCATAAAGGCCCGACAGCATGCGCACATGATCCTGCGCGAAGGCGACGCCCGCCTGATCCAGCGTATCGACTTCAAAGCCGGTATAGACGTCCCCGGCAAAGGCGAAGAGCGCCGGGCGTTCGGGCAGATCGTCAAAGTCCCGGAACCGATCGGCATTCAGCTTCGCCAGGCGCGGCGAGATATGCATCAGTTCCGACAGCCGTTTCTGCGTCAGATTCGCCGCCGAGCGGGCGAGGGTGCGCGCTTCCTGTGCGAAATGGGGCGTCGATGCGTCGAGTGGGGGAAGCGTGCGCTCAAAATCGAGCGTCTTGGCGGGGGAAAGCAGGGCGATCATGGCGGCGGCGGTAGCCTTAGCGGGGGCGGGCGTCAAACCGTCCGCCTGCCGAAAATATGCCTGCCGTATCGCACCGGATGGATGGAGCGAAGGCGCGCGAAAATTTTTCGCTCTGGCGCGGGCATGGCGCTTCTTTCAAGGAACCTTGGGCGGTGGTAATCGTCCCGCTTGCGCGACGTTCGCGGCCATTGGCTTTCCTGTTTCCGATGCCCGGCTTGGGCGCCCCTAACCTTTGTCAAAAGGAAGATTGATGACGCTCTCGATAGCCGTGCATCTCGACTATGAATTGACGCGGCCGATGGACATTCTGCTTCAGCTGGAAGCAGCGCAGATTCCCGAGCAGCAGGTGGAGTCGCAGTCGCTGGACCTGTCGCCGTGCGAGCATGTGGCCAGCGTCGCGGCGCAGGACGGCGTGGGCGAGCGGATATGGGTGCGCGCCGAAGACAGGCTGATCGTCGATTATCGCGCAACGGTGGCGATCAACCGCATCCTGACGCCCTGCGATACGCTGGACCGTGTTCCGCTGCATCAGCTGCCGGGCGAGACGGTGCAATATTTGATGCCGTCGCGCTATTGTCCGGCGGATCGGTTCCATGATTTCGTGGATGGCGCCTTCGCCGGGCTGGAAGGTGGCGCGATGGTCGTGGCGATGCGCGACTGGATACACGATCACCTGCGTTATGTACCCGGATCAAGCAATAGCGACACGACGGCCGCCGACAGCTTCATCATGCGCAAGGGTGTGTGCCGCGACTATGCCCATCTGCTGATCACCTTTGCCCGAGCAGAAGGCATCCCCGCGCGCATCGCCAGCGTTTACGCGCTGGGCGTCGATCCGCCCGATTTCCACGCGGTGGCGGAGGTGTTCCTGGGCGGCGAATGGCATCTGGTCGATCCGACCGGCATGGCGAGAGAGGCCGACATGGTGAAGATCGGCGTGGGGCGAGACGCCGCCGACGTCGCCTTTCTGACGGCGTTTGGCGAGGTGAAGTTCAACGCGCAGTCGGTGACCGTCGAGCGCGCGTGACGTCCTTCGCGGCTGTTTCAGATCAGGCGGCGGCGAGCGTCCGGGCCGATTCCTGTTCGGGGTCGTCGGCCACGCGGCCCGCCAGCGCATCGTCCAGCATCTGCCGGTCAAGCGCGCCTTCCCATCGGGCGACGACGATGGTCGCCACGGCATTACCGATGAAGTTGGTGAGGCTGCGGCATTCGCTCATGAAGCGGTCCACGCCCAGGATCAGCGCCATGCCCGCCACCGGCACGGTCGGCACGATGGAAAGCGTCGCCGCCAGCGTGATGAAACCCGCGCCCGTCACGCCAGCCGCACCCTTGGACGAAAGCATGGCGACCGCGAGCAGCAGGATTTCCTGCCACAGGGTCAGTTCCACGCCGGTCGCCTGCGCGATAAACAGCGCGGCGAGCGTCATGTAGATGTTGGTGCCGTCCAGGTTGAAGCTGTAGCCGGTGGGTACGACCAGGCCGACGACCGACTTTTCGCACCCGGCCCGCTCCATCTTGTCGATGAGGTTGGGCAGCGCCGCTTCCGAAGAGGATGTGCCCAGCACCAACAGCAGTTCGGCCCGCAGGTAGCGCAGCAGGCGAAAGATCGAAAAGCCGCAAAGGCGGGCGACCGTGCCCAGCACGACGATCACGAACAGCAGGGACGTAAGGTAGAAGGTCGCCACCAGCGCGCCCAGGTTGGCAAGGCTGCCGATGCCATATTTGCCGATGGTGAAGGCAATGGCGCCGAACGCGCCGATGGGGGCTGCGCGCATCAATATCGACACCAGCTTGAAGACGATCAGGCTCAGCCGTTCCAGGAAGCCGACAACCGGCTGGGCCGCTTCGCCCACAAGGCTGATGGCGATGCCGAACAAGATGGCGATCAGCAGGATCTGAAGGATGTTGCCGCTGGTAAACGCGCCGAGCAGCGTTGAGGGGATGACGTCGAGCAGAAAGCCCGTCAGCGTCGATTCATGCGCTTTCGCCGCATAGTCGGCGACCGCCGCGCCGTCGAGCGTGGCGGGGTCGATGTTCATGCCCGCACCCGGTTGAACGACGTTGGCCACGATCAGGCCGACGACCAGCGCCAATGTGGAGAAGGTCAGGAAATAGGCGAAGGCCTTGCCCGCGACCCGGCCCACCGAACCCAATTCCTTCATGCCCGCGATGCCGGTGACGATCGTCAGGAAGATGACCGGCGCGATGATCATCTTCACTAGTTTGATGAAGGCGTCGCCCAGCGGCTTGAGCGCTTCTCCCTGGGCGGGCCAGAAATGCCCCAGGATGGCGCCCGCCACGATCGCGATCAGCACCTGCACATAGAGTTGCGACGTCCATCGCCGTTTGACGGACGGGGCAGTGCCGGCGACTAAATCAGGGCGGATCATGTGCGACGCTCCATCTCTCCACAGCCGGCTATGGCTGCCGACGATTGGCACGAAGGGTCGCGCTTTCGCGCGCCGGAGACAATGGGGGAAGGGCATTTTTCTAACCCATTGATGTGGATCGACTTTTGTCCGACCGCGCGCAATCGCCGGGAATTATCGGTGCGGGTTTCCACATCGCGGGGCTGTATATTGTGTGATAATCCACACAAATGGCCGTCCGGCGATTCCCTTTATGGTCGATCCTGATCCTGCTGGCGGTGGGCGTTGCGGCCTGCTGGGCCTTCGCGGTTCGTTATGACCAGCAGGCGCGCCGGACGCTGATCGAGGACAAGCGCGAAGATGTCAGTTCGCAGGCGCGCGCGCAGCTAAGGCTGCTGGAATCGGAATTGCAGAAGTTCCGGCTGATCCCGGTCGTGCTGGGCGAATATTCCGACCTGCGCGATGCGCTGCGGTCGGGCCGCGCCGACATGGCGCTCAATGACAAGCTGGCGCTGCTGACGGGAAAGACAGGGGCGGCGGCGATCTTCATCCTGGATGCGACGGGGCGGACGATCGCGGCATCCAATGCGCGTAATCCCGACAGCTTCGTCGGACAGAATTATGCTTTCCGTCCCTATTACCAGTTGGGCTGGCGCGATGGCGGCGGCGAATATTTCGCGCTGGGCACCGTCAGCCGCCGACCGGGCCTTTATCTCGCCCGGCGGGTCGATGGTCGGGACGGGCCGATGGGCGTCATCGTCGTGAAGGTGGAGTTCGACGCCATCGAACGCGCATGGGCGGATGGGCGGACATGGACGTTCGTGGCGGACCAGAATGGCATCCTTCTGCTCAGCAGCGATCCTGCGCGCCGGTTCCTGGCGCTAAAGCCCGTGTCGCCCGCCTTGCGCCGCCAGATTCAGGACGCGCTTCAATTTGGCGGCGCGC
Organism: Sphingobium herbicidovorans; assembly: GCF_002080435.1. Lineage (NCBI taxonomy): Bacteria > Pseudomonadati > Pseudomonadota > Alphaproteobacteria > Sphingomonadales > Sphingobiaceae > Sphingobium > Sphingobium herbicidovorans. The sequence goes on from NZ_CP020539.1 coordinate 282,630, forward strand.
CGCTGACGCCGGTCGGCCTGACCCTGAACCCGGATGGCAGCGCCCGTTTGCGCGGCGGGGGCGAGGCTATCGTCGCCGATATGCCGGCCCCGGTCCGTGGATGGCGGCTTTATGAGGTTGCGCCGATCGGCGACGCGCTGGCGGGCGTGAGTCAGCGGACGCGGATCGCGACCATGCTGTTCGCGATCTTCCTGGCGTTGCTGGGTGCGATCCTTGGGTGGTTCATGGCCCGCAGGCGGCGCGCGGTGCGGGATCGCGAAAGGCTGGAACGCGAAGTGGCGCTGCGTACCGAGGCGCTGGGCCATGAAATGGAGGCGCGCAGCCGGGCTGACCGGCGCTATCGGCAGGCCCGCGAGGAACTGGCCCACGCCAACCGGCTGGGCACTTTGGGCACGATTTCCGCTGGCGTGGCCCATGAAATCAACCAGCCGGTCGCCGCCATCCGCACCTTTGCGGAAAATGCCGGGCTGTTTCTGGAGCGGGAAAAGCCCGAACAGGCCAGCGCGAACCTGCGCGAGATCGTCGCCATGACCGACCGGATCGGCAGCATCACCGCGCAGCTGCGCCGCTTTGCCCGGCGGGGCGTGGGAGAGATCGGCCCCGTGCCGCTGGTGCAGGCGATAGAGGGCGTGCGGCTGTTGATCGCCGACCGGTTCCGGGGCGCGGGCGTCCGGCTGACCTTGCCCGACGTGGATCCCGGCGTGAAGGTGCGCGCCGGGCGGGTCCGGTTGGAACAGGTGCTCATCAACCTTTTGAACAATGCGCTGGATGCGGTCAGCGGTCAGCCGGATGCATGGGTCATGGTTACGCTGACCGATGAGGGCGACAGGCTGTATCTGGACGTGAGGGACAGCGGGCCGGGCATTGACCCCGCCTCGCGCGACGATCTGTTCATGCCTTTTGCCACATCGAAGCCCGGTGGCCTTGGCCTCGGCCTCCACATCGCACGGGACATCATGGTGGAATTTGGCGGTGCGCTCGACCTGGTCTCTGACGAGCTGCATACGGTGTTTCGCATGACGTTGGTGAAGGCATGACCGATACGCCGCACCTGCTGCTGATCGACGATGATGACGCGTTGCGAACGGCGCTGGCGCAGTCCTTCGATCTGGCCGACCTGCCTGTCCGCTGTTTCGCCGATGCGGGGGAAGCGCTGGGGCAGCTCGACGCGGGCTTTGCGGGAGCCGTCATTTCAGACATCCGCATGCCGCGCATGGATGGGCAGGAACTGTTTCGCCGCATTTCGGCGATCGACCATCAGATACCCGTGATCCTGATGACCGGGCATGGCGACGTTGCGATGGCTGTGTCGGCCCTGAAACAAGGCGCGTTTGACTTCATCGCCAAGCCTTTTGCCACCGATCACCTGATCGCGGCGGCGCGCCGTGCGCTGGAGATGCGGACGCTGGTGCTCGACAATCGCCGCCTGCGCGCCGCAGCCGATGAAAGCGGAGGGGGTGAACCGCTGATCGGTGAAAGCCCCGCCATGGTGCGTCTGCGCGAACATATGCGGCAGATCGCCGATGCGGACGTCGATGTGTTGATCGAAGGGGAGACGGGCACGGGCAAGGAACTGGTCGCGACCCTGCTGCACCGCTGGAGCCGTCGGCGCGGACGGCCCTTCGTTGCGATCAACTGCGCGGCCCTGCCCGATACAATCGCAGAAGCGGACCTGTTCGGGCAGGAGGGGCGCGCCCAGCTGACGCAATCCGGGCGCATCGCCCGCGCCCATCGCGGCACGTTGTTCCTGGACGAGATAGAAAGCAGTCCGGCACGGTTGCAGGGGGCGCTGCTGCGCGTGCTGGAGGAACGGGAAATTCATCCGGTCGGCGCGCAGCAGCCGCAACCGCTGGACGTGCGGGTCATTGCGGCGGCGAAGCCCGGCATCGACAGCAGCGTGGCGGAGGGGCGGTTTCGCGCGGACCTGCTCTATCGGCTCGACATGGTGCGGCTGCGCATTCCGCCCCTGCGCGACCGGCGGGAGGATGTGCCATTACTGTTTGGCTATCTGTTGCATCAGGCGGCCGATCAGTTGGGGCGGGAGGCGCCCGAAGTCGGCCCCGCCGTGCGGGCCAGGCTGACCACGCATGACTGGCCCGGCAATGTGCGCGAACTGGCCAATTACGCCAAGCGCATCCTGCTGGGGGTGGAAGCGGACGATGTGGAGCAGGACGCCGACCTCCCGCTCAGCCAGCGGGTCGATCATTATGAGGCTTCCGTCATCCGAGAGGTGCTGGAGCGCGTAAACGGCGACGCGCGATCGGCGATGGCGGCGCTGCATCTTCCCCGCAAGACATTCTACGACAAGCTCAACCGCCACGGCATCGACATTGGGGACTATAGACAGGCCTGAAAGCGGGCCGTCGCCAGCCAGGCTATCGGAACAACAAGCCCATGATCGCGAAAGCGACAGGGGGCAGGATAATCGCCAAGCGATGATTGAAGGGCCATAACAGGATCAGCGGCAACGCGGCCAGCGCCGAAACGCAGAACAGCCATGTGACGAGGCCGATCGGGACGGTCGCCGCGCCAAGGCCCCACATCATTGCCGACACGGCCAAAAGCAAGGCTGCCGTACAGCGTCGCGCTCTGACCGATCCCCGCAGTCTGATCCCGATCAAATCGCGCGCGCCATTCCCCAATGAAAGGCGCATGAGGGAAAAGCCGGAGCTTGCGATGGCGAGGCTGATGAAAAGTGCGCCGGTCATGCTGCTATCGTCCGGGTGCGACGAAAGACAAGGAACGCGCCGGTCGCAAGGCCCATGCCGATGGCCAGCATCATGAGGTCGGCGCCTGCGCGGATCCAGTCGCCCCGCATGATCGTGACGGGCAGGCCGATGCCGACGATCCAGCTGGAGATTGGCAAGGCGAGGGTGAGCAGGCCGCCTGCCGCCAGTTGCTCTGTCCAGGCCGATGCATAGGGGCGGATTCCCGCGTGAACGAGGCAGGCAAGCCAGGACAGGAAATAGCAACTCGCCAGCATCGACCTGCGGTCGAGCGCGTCCACCGGCACGATGCGCTCCGCCAGCAGATAGGCCGCGCAGGCAATGATATTGCCCGCCACCGCCGCGACCGTGATTGTCTTCGCCATGGAGAGGAAGGAGGATGGCGTTGCCCGCCGACCTTCGCGCTTGGCGATGAACAGGACCAGCGCGGTGGCGACCATGCCAGCGCTCATCAGCCCAGCGGCGAAATAGAGCCAGCGTGCGGCCGCGCCGCCCCATTCGATGAAATGCAGGCCCGCAAGGACGGATTGCGCATCCCGCGCGGGGGATCGTTTCGTCAGTACGCGCAACATCTTCCCCGACACGCCGTCGAAGGCGACGCGATCGGGAAAGCTGGCGATGCGGTCGTCGCGCTGACGCCAAATTTCGACGGCTGCATTGGTGCGGTTCGGATGGCTGATGTAGATACTGACCGCCGGGCCGCCGCCCCAGGCGCTTTCCGCCCGCTTCACCAGGGGCATCAGGTCTGTCGTCATGCGGGGCGCGCCTGGCGCGGTCTGCACATCGGTATAGACGGACATGGCCGCATCGCGCTGATAGGCTTTGCTGTCGCCAGCGTAGAGCATGGCGACCCCGGCCGGGATATAGGCATAATAGACGAGGACGAGGCCGGTATAGGCCATCATCATGTGGAAGGGCAGCGGCAGGACCGACAGGACATTATGCATGTCCATCCAGGCGCGTTGCCGCGACGCGTGCGGGCGAAAGGTGAAGAAGTCGCGGAAGATGCGCTTGTGGATGATGATGCCGCTGATGCAGGCCGCAAGCATCGCAAGGCCCGCCGCGCCGACGATCAGGAAGCCGACCGGGCTGTCCGACCGGCTGATCCCCAGCGTATAATGATAGCGCATGAAGAAAAAACCCGCGTCCATGCTACGCGCGATGCGCGCACCCGATTGCGGGTCCAGCCTGTGGGTCGTGGCCTTGCCGTCGCTGCCCGTCCAGACGAGGCGCAGGGCCGGTTCGCGCGGCGTCGGGACGACGATCCGCCACTGCTTCGCGTCCGGCGCATGGCGCGTCAGATAATTGCGCCCCATTTCGACCGCATGCGCGCGGTCGATTGGGATCGGCGCACGGACTTCCGGCGCGGCCCACAGGTTCAGTTCGCTGTAGAAGGCCGCAAGCGATCCGGTCAGCAGGATGCCGAACAGCACCCATCCGAAAATCAGGCCCAGCCAGGTGTGAAGCCAGGCCATCGACTGTCGCAGAGCGTCCTTCATCGCATCGCTCCCAGAATGATGATCGTCGGCAGCGCCGTCCCGCCCGCGATCTCCAGCCAGAGACGCCTGACGCCCCGGATGGCGAAGCTGCGCAGGATGATGCCGACGAACAGCAGGAAGGCGGCATTGGTGGCCAGGATATTGGCGTCCACCCGATCCATCGGCAGGATCAGCACCAGCGCGCCGATCCAGGCGTAGCAGACGGCATAGGCCCCGACGCTGGCCGCCAGGACGCGCGGAAGGACCGCGCGCCATGCCGTTGCCGATGCATTCCTGCGCGTCATGGGATCAGAACCGCTGGTCGAATGTCAGCGCGACGCTGCGCGGTTCGCCCAGCACCCATTGCGAAGTGGAATAGCTGTTCTGGACATAGAGCTTGTCGAACAGATTGCGCAGGTTAAGCGTCAGGCTGGTCTTTTTTCCGATGTCATACCGGGCCGACGCATCGACCAGCGTGTAGGCTGGGATCCGCCGCCTGTTCGCGGCATCGGAATAGCGTTCGCCGACATGGCGCAGTCCGGCGTCGAAGTGCAGCGGATCGATCGGTCCCCAGGACAGCCAGAGGTTGGCCGCCTTTTCCGCCACGCCGATGGGCGTGTTGCCGTCCCGGCTGAGAAGGTCAGTCCCGACCAGTTCGGTAAAATCGTCATATTTCGCCTTCAGGATCGTGCCGTTGGCAAGGATGCTGAGCTGTTTCGTTAGGGCAAGGCCGAACGACGCCTCCACGCCATGGGAGGATTGCTGGCCCACCTGGACGGACAGGGTGGGATCATTGGCCGACCGGGTCAGGATCTTTTTCTTCACGATCCGGTAGCCCGACAGGGTGAATTCGCCCCTGCCGCCAAGGAAGGTCGTCTTGACGCCTGCTTCCCACTGCTTTCCGGTCGACAGGTCGAAATCGGTCTGCGCCAGCGACGCCGTCAGCAATGCCGTGACCGGGTCGGCGGCAGCGGAATACTGGGCATAAAGGGACAGGCTTTCGACCGGCTGATAGACCAGCCCCGCGCGCCAGCTGGTGCTGGGATAGGTTGCGCGATAGTCCATCGTCGGATCGAGCGCGTCATGACGTTTGGTCAACGGGCGATCGTGGCGCAGGCCGGTTACCAGCGACAGGCTGTCGGTGAAGGACAGGCGGCTTTCGCCGAAAAGGGCGAACTGCTCGACATCGGTATGATATTTATAGCGCGTGCCGAATGCGCCATCCAGAAAGACGCCGGGCTGATAGTCATAGGGGTCGATCAGGTCGGACTGGCTGTTGGGCGAACTGTCGGCGCGTTCCAGCCTGCCGACATTATATTCGCCGCCAAGGCTGAACCGGTGATCGAGGCCGAACAGCTTATGCTGATAGACGGCGTTGGTCCGGTTGCCCACCTGTTTGGTATCGTAGAAAATCTCCAGATAGCTGGAACGCCGGATCTGGTCCCCCGTCCAGGCATAGCTTTCCGCGTTACGCCAATGCTTGAACCCGGTCAGATAATAAGTGACGTTCGTGATCGTCAGCTCGTCCGACGGCTTCCATTCGATCTTCGCCTGCGTCCATGCGTCGTCGAAGCGCAGGCTGCGGTCGGCGATATTGTAGTTCTTGCGGGCAATCTCGCGCACCAGCTTTCCATCGCGCAGCGGCGTGCCGTACCAGATGGTCGGGTCGGTATCGGCGCGGTCGTGGGACAGCGTCAGCGCCAGATTGTCGGCCGGTTGATAACGGAGCGCCGCCGAGAGGGCCAGGCTGCGCGAACGGCCCCGGTCCATCCAGCCGCCGGAGCGGTTGTAGCTCGCGTCGATCCGGTAGGAGAGCTGGTCACTGATCGGCCCGCCCACGCCCCCGGCGGCGGCATAGGTGTCGAACGATCCGCCGCTCAGGCGGACTTCGCCTTCCATCCGTTCGGTGTTCGGCCGCTTGCGCACGACGTTGATCGCGCCGCCTATCCCGCCTTCGCCATAGAGGACCGACGCCGCGCCGCGCAGCACCTCCACCCGCTCGGCCATCCACGGATCGGCCGGGAAGGTCTGCGTCGTCGTGGTGTAGACGCGCATCCCGTCATAGAGCTGCATCACCGAGGTATAGCCGGTGAAGCCGCGAGAGCTGAGCGAGAAGCCGAAGGCCGATGTGTTGTTGATGATGCCGGGCGCGCGCGAAGCCGCCGCGACGACCGTGCGGTCGCCCAGGCTGCGGATCATCTCCTTTGTGATGACGTCCACGCTCGCGGGCGTCTGCATGGGGGTAAGGCCCAGGCGGCTGGATGCTTCGGCAGGCTGGGCGAGTTGCAGAACGCCAGCCTTTTGCGCGGTGACGACGATGCTTTCGGCGTCGGCGGGCGCTTCATCGGCTGCCTGAACCGGCATGGCCAGCGCCAGCGCGAGGATCGACGCGCCAGCAGGCAGCAGGCGGCGAGCGGATAATGTCATGTGGTGCAAATTTCGTTCCCCGATCTTAAATGCCGCCGCCATCTCGGTCGTCGGCATGAGCTTCAAGTTACGAACGTCAGGACACCGTATCGGCAAACGTACCGAACGGTCGCGCCGCCGGACAATGGGCGCGCGAACGCGACCGCCTTGCTGTCCGGCGTTGCGGCCCCTGCCGCCCGTTCGTCGCTCAGACGGAATTCACCGTGCCCCGGCCATCCCCTGGACCAAAGCAAGAGCGACCAGACGCCGGCAGGTCTCCTGGCTCACGGGTCATCGCATCGATGCACGGCCTTCCCAAGCCTCGCAGGATTTAGCGTCCGGCCCAGTGGCTGGCGGCATGGGCGCTGTGCCCGCCGCGCATGTACATCGCGCTCACCGCTTACAGTTGCAGGGACAGCCCCGGATTCGGGCGGCGTCAGCTACCCTCACCGCGTTCCCTATTAAGCCCCTTTCGGGACACCGGCGCGATCTGTGTCCGGTTTCCCGGACGGTCGCCCCGTTACAGCGGACGGCATGACACTGCAAGTGGCCGGGGAGGGGAAGGAGATGGTCGGGGCCTTTCCCCGATGTCCGGGTCGATGCCAATAGACAAAGCCCTTGCGGCCCGTATGGTGGCTGACTTTAACGATTTCCAAAGAAGGCGGGAAAGTGCGGACGGGCTTTGCTCATATGCTGGTCACCATCGTATCGCTGGGCCTCGCGGGCTGCGCGACCACGGGGCAGGACAAGGGGTCGGCGGATTGGGCGGGCGCCGGATATGTCGCGATGGGCAGTTCATTTGCCGCCGGTGCGGGCATCGGCGCCCTGCAACCCGGATCGCCTGCCCGCTGTGGGCGCACGGTGAATAATTACGCCTCCCTGCTGGCCCAACGCCTGCAACTGGTGCTGACGGATGTTTCATGCGGCGGCGCGGTGACGGCCAACGTTCTTGACCCATGGTCCAAACTGCCCGCCCAGATCGAAGCCGTCACCCCGGATACGCGCCTGGTTACGATTACGATCGGCGGCAACGACGTGGGCTATGCCATGGGCTTGATGGGCGCAAGTTGCCGTGCGGGGGCGTCTTTCGGCAGTGGTTCCTGCATTCCGAAACCCGCGACAGACGAAGATGACTGGCGCAAGCTGGAACAGAATCTCACTACTATCAGCCGACAGGTCGCCGCCCGCGCGCCGAAGGCCAGGCTCATCTTCGTCCAATATGTGACGCTGGTCCCGCCGACCCTGTGCGATGCTGCCGTCCTGTCCGGGGCAGAGGCAAAGGAATATCGTGCGCTGGGCGAGCGGCTGGCGGCTGTCACGGCGCGAGTGGCGCGCGCAAACGGAGCCACTGTCCTGCCAGCCGACAAATCATCCCGCGATCACACGGCCTGCTCCGCCGAGCCATGGAGCCACGGCATGAATCCGCATTATGACCTGAAGCAGGGCGCGCCATGGCATCCCACCCGCGCCGGGCATGCGGCTATTGCACAGGCGCTGGCCGTGCTATTGTAGGGTCAGGATTTGCAGCGGCGGGGGCAAATGGCGCGGTCAGGGCCTGACCGGCGCGGTCGTGGGCTGTCGCGGTCTTGCAGAGGCTGCGCCCAACAGCCGAAAACGCCTGTTCCCGCTGCCATCATGCTGATAGAGGGGCTGATCGAGTTCCCGGTTCGCGCAACTCGACAGAGAGACTTATGTGCTCCCGTGATCAAGGGAGGGGGTGCAACAGATGGATGACAAGGCCCCCGCAGAACCCTGTTCTTCAGGTCAGGAGCCTTTCGCGCCGCTGCCTCCTGCCCCCATATTTCGCAGTTTTGTTGAGAGATTATGACAGTCTTGCCCCAATCGCCCAAACCGCTTGATCGCATCCAAGAAAACTGGCTGGCTGCGAAGGAACGCCGCCTTCTCAACTGGCTGTGCGCCCGCATGCCCGGATGGGTCACGCCCGACAAGCTGACGACATTGGGCATGGTTGGCGCTGTCATGATCTTCCTTGGCTATGTGGGAAGCAATCTGGCCTATCCCTGGCTGGTGCTCGCCATTTTGGGCTATGTCGTGCAGTGGTTCGGGGACTCGATGGACGGCAGCCTGGCGCGTTACCGGCGGATCGAACGACCGTCCTATGGATATTTCATCGACCATAGCTGCGACGGGCTGGCTACGCTGCTGATATTGGCGGGTATCGGCCTTAGCCCCTTCGTCACCATGGATGTCGCGATGATCGCGCTTGCGGGCTATCTGTTGCTGTCGATCCATGCCTTTCTGTCCGCCCGCGTGCTTGGCGAATTCAAACTGTCCTATCTTGCGGCGGGGCCGACCGAGCTGCGGATCATGCTGATCGTGCTGACGCTGATGATGATGGTCCTGGGCGCTGGTCCGGGATTGTTCGGAAAATGGTCTGGCTTCGACATTTTCGTGGGCACTGTCGGATCGATCCTGATCCTGCTGTTCGTCGGCCAGACGCTTGTCACCGGGCGAAGGCTGGCCGCGATCGACGGCGAGGCGTTGCGGCGCAGGCTGGGGTAAGGCCAAGGGCGACGGGACGGAACCTTGACCCCGCTCGATGGTTGATATGTGCCAGACGAAATATTGGTCGCTCCCCGCGATGTCTGGCGCATTTTGAGGCCCGCCTCTTCACGGGGCGGGCATTTTCATGAGTGAGGTACGGCCATGGATCAGCCTTCAGTCGAATTCTGCAAAGCCCAGGCGGCGTCTCATCTCGCCCGCGCCAACGACAGCGATCTGCCCAACGTCCGCGCGATATGCCTGACCGCGGCACAATCATGGATGAGAGAGGCCGAAAGCGCGCGCAGGATCAGCGAGCGCCGCGCGCGGGCAGCATCCGCCGACGTGGGATAAGCGCGAACAGGCGTCCGTCACAAAAACGAATCCGGTGCAATAAACAGCATTTTCGCTTGCCTGGGTTAATGAGGATCGGGGTCAAGGCAATTGACGGCGCGCCTATAATCGCCGGATGGCGCGCTATCATTTTCATCTCCTCGACCGTTCCGGCATGTTGTCCGACGAAGAGGGGGTTGCGCTTGACAGCCTGGCGGATGCCCTGCGCCTGGCGCTGGCAAATGCACGCGCGTTGATGAGCGCGGATGTCGCCAATGGCGTGATTGACCTGAATGGCGCCATCCAGGTCACCGATGACCAAAGCCGCACGTTGCTGATTTTGCCGTTCGAAGATGCTGTTACGCTGGTCACCGCGAAGGTAGCCGGGCAGTTCTCGATCGATTAAGCCGTCCTTGTATAAGTGTAGAAATAGGCTATATCATAGGTCATCAAGGGCTTTTTTTATGTAGGCGTCCTTGGCTGAGAGACCGACGCGCTCCCGCTTACTGTGGAGGCGCATATGGATCTCAATCAATTCTACTTTAAGCATCAGATTTCACTCATGCAGGCGGCTGGCGCGACTAGCGAGCTGGCGCGGATGAAGCATCTCGATGCAGCCGAGGTCGTCGGCGGACAGATTTTCGACTTTCTGACTTCCAGGGGCGCGGCGGCTTCCGCGAGCTGGACGGCTTGTCCGGAAGGAGCTGTTTCTGCATGAAGGAGGAAAATGCTCCATCGCCTAGCCCCAGAAGGCGGGCCTTTGCCAATCGTCACCTTGAGTTGCGCATTTCGCCCGACCAGGCGCGGCGGCAAGGGCTGATCACGCATCTTGCCTTTGTGCTTCTGGGTCATACCGAAGCGATCCGCTTCCTGAACACGCACAATAGCTCACTGGGTGCGCGGCCGCTTGATCTGGCGATCGCCGATTCTGTGGGATACGCCACGGTGGAAAGCGCGATAAAGCTGCTGTCCCGGCCCGCTGCCGGCGGGATGCAATAAGCCGCGCCGATGCGCCGGGGATGCGCCGGTTTATGCGTCGCCTGCTGGCTTTGGCCGTCTGCCCGCGCATGATCGTCATGTCGCTTCCCGGCCCGATTTTGCATTTTGATGCAACTATGCTATCAACATTTCGCTGAACGTCGCGTTTTGACGGATATCGGGCCGCTTCGGCTCTCCCCTGTCCCCATATTGCCTCTTTTAAGCCGGGATGCGCGATGTCGCGCGTTCCCGCAGACTTGTGACAAGGAGACCGAACATGATCACCGGAACCGTTAAATTCTTCAATGCCGACAAGGGCTATGGCTTCATCGCTCCCGAAACCGGCGGCAACGATGCCTTTGTGCATATTTCCGTCGTTGAGCGCGCTGGCATGCGCACGCTCGAAAAGGACCAGCGCGTTTCGTACGAGCTGGAAAAGGATCAGCGCGGCAAGATGTCGGCGGTCAACCTTCAGGCAGCCTGAAGATCGCGCCGGGGGATGCCATATGGACTCTCCCGGCCTAAGGCTTTGCGCGGTGCTGCCGGTTGAATGAATGCACCCCGCGCCATATATCGAAACGATGGCCTCGTGGAGGCCCGACGATGATGCCAGGCAAGAGCGCGTTCAATGGATACACGCCGCCGGCATCGAAATGAATATGCGCCCATCCGACGCAAGAGGGGGAAGATTATCCCGATACTGTGTCAGGGCGCGGGTTCAATCACAGATTATTGAAATTGAGTGCGGCATGAGCCGCGAGGACTAAGAATGAATATCGTTACCACTATGACCAAACATGTCGGCGACCGCCGGTCCAGCTGCAACGAACAGGGTAGATCTGTATCCCCGACCCGGTCAGCGACCCTGTCGACGAACGAATTGAAACGGATCGTCGCGGCAATGCTGGGCTGATCAATAATTGCGGCAGCACATGATGCTGCCGCCCCTTTAACAGAATTCAGGAGTAGTCATGAGCCGAGAAGCGATCCGTCCCTATTTGATCACCAAGGATGAGGATGGTAATTTCCGGCTCACCGTCCGGGAAACCCGCTATAATTCCCAAGGGTATCCGCTTGTCACCTCGCATCTGCAAGAGGAGATATTCAAGACCGCGACAGCCGTGCGTAACTTTGCGCGCGATGCGTTCAAGGCTGAACCCGGACAATATGCCACCAAGTGAATGGCTGGCGGCCTGACCGCCGGTCCTATTTTCGCCCGACGATGGCTTCCGCTTGGCGGCAACAATGGAAAATAGCGCATGTTAGCGACGCCCGACGACCGCGCGGCAATCCCGGTCGAGTTGATCGGCACGGCGCATCTTCCCGACGGCGGGCGGCTGCAACTGCTTCGCCGGGGGGACGATTATTCCATCCGCTTCGGTGACAATGAACTGATGGGCAATCAGGTCCGTCATTCCGAAGAAGCGCTCGCGACCCTCGTCTGCGGGCGGCTGCCCCGATCCGATAGCCATATCCTGATCGGTGGACTGGGCATGGGCTTTACGCTGGGCGCTGCGTTGCGATCCCTGCCGGCCACAGCGACGATCACGGTCGCCGAACTGCTGCCGGAAATAGTGGATTGGGCCAACGGAGCGCTGGCGCACCTGTTCCACGACTATCTTGCCGACCCTCGCGTCACCGTCGCGATGGCGGACGTCCATGACGTCATCGATGGCGCGGACGGCGCATTTGATGCGATCCTGCTGGATGTCGATAATGGCCCTGATGGATTGATCCACATCGCCAACGAACGCCTTTACTGCAACTGGGGCCTGCGTGCCGCGCATGCCGCATTGAAGCCCGGCGGCACATTGGCGATCTGGTCGGCCTATCCCGATGATGAATTTGTTGATCGGCTGGAACAGGCGCGTTTCGCCGTGGAAGAGATCAGCGTGCCTGCAGTCGTCGATGGCGACGACCTGACCCACACGATCTGGCTTGCGGCCCGGCGGGATTGACATAGCCCGCGCGGCAGGCGGGGTTCCTGGTCGCGCGCAATCCTTCCTGTTCGACATTCATGCCGTAACCGCTATCCTTGGGTGAGCGACGCGCCAGGAAACGGCGCGTCGGCGTCTGACCGAAAGGATTTCCGGTGATCACGCTCCACCATCTCGTATTTTCCCGATCCACCCGCGTCCTTTGGGCGCTGGAAGAATTGGACATCCCCTATGACCTGAAGGTGCACCAGCGCACGCCCACCTTTCGCGCGCCGCCGGAACTGTCCGCCGTACACCCGCTGGGCAAGGCGCCGGTGATCGTGGATGACGGACTGGTGATCGCGGAGTCGGGCGCGATCCTCGCCTATCTGAACGACCGGTATGGCGATGGCCGCCTGGCTCCGCCGGCCGGCGCCGATGCCCGCGTCATGCACGACGAATGGCTGCATTATGTCGAAGGATCTGCGGCTATGCCGGTCATGCTGACGCTGATCGGCGGGATGTTCGGCGGGTTGCAGGAAAATCTGGCTGCTTTTGTCGAGCCGGAATTACACAAGACCCTTGCCTATATCGCGGCGGGTGTCGGCGATGGCCCATGGTTGATGGGGGACGACTTCACGATCGCGGACATTCAGCTCGCCTATCTCGTCGCGCTGGCGGACGGGGCGGGGCTGACCGCCGCCCACCCCAATCTGTCGGCCTATCTGTCTCGATTGCAGGCGCGTCCGGCGTACCGGAAGGCCATCGAATTGGGCGGCCCGGTAATGCCGTCACGGACTGGCTAAACTGGGATAAGAGACACAGCGGTCGGCATGGCTTCGTACGCCGCAGGGGTGTATGGATCGGCGTTACGAACGCGAACCACAAGAAAGCGCTGAAATCGGATGGCATCGGACGGCAGGGAAAGCGCTGATTACCCGGACTTTCTGATCGGCGGGGGGGAAATGGGCGCTCGGATACGGGCGTATGACTGGGCGCGCACGCCTTTGCGTTCGCCGCAGCAATGGCCGCAATCCCTGCGTTCGGCCTTGTCGATATGCCTGCATTCCAGCGTGCCGACCGCCATCTATTGGGGGCCTGAGCTGCGGCTGCTGTATAATGATGCCTGGGCGCCGGTGCCCGCCGAGCGGCACCCTGAGGTGCTTGGCCAGCCCGCACATGCGGTCTGGGGCGATATCTGGGGCGTCGTGGGGGAGCATTTCGCACAGGTGCTGCGGACGGGGGAGGGCTATTCCACCTATGACCAGATGCTGCCGATGGTGCGGCAGGGTGCGGCGCGGGAAACCTACTGGAACTACAGCCTGACGCCGATCCGTGGCGAGGACGGGTCTATCGCCGGCATATTCAACCAGGGATATGAAACGACCGCGCGGGTGATGGCCGAGAGGAAATCCCTGGCCGAGCGCGAACAATTGCGCCGCATGTTCGATCAGGCGCCGGGATTCATGACAATGTTGAAGGGCGAGGATCATATTTTCGATCTCGCCAACCGGGCCTATCTCGAACTGGTCGGCCGGCGCGATGTTATCGGCAAGCCCATTCGCGACGCCCTGCCGGAATTGGAAGGGCAGGGATATTACGAACTGCTGGACAAGGTGTATGAAAGCGGGGAGCCATTTGTCGGAACGGCGGTGCCCGTCGATCTGAAGCGCGGAGACGGCCAGGGGATCGAACGGCGGTTCGTCGATATGGTCTACCAGCCGATCACCGATGCCAAGCGGCGGATAACAGGGATATTCATCGAAGGGTCGGACGTCACCGACCGTGTCCGGGCCGAAGCGGACCTGCGCGCCAGTGAAAGCCGGTTGCGTTTCCTGAGCGAACTCGATGACCGGCTTCGTGCGTCGCGCGATGCGTCGGAAGTCATGCGGGCGGCGGCTGAACATCTTACCTTGCGCCTGGGTGCGTCGCGCACGGCCTATGCGGACGTCGATGCGGACAATGATCGATTCATCGTCCGCGACGACTATGCCGCGCCGGGGATCGAAAGCTCGGCCGGTGTCTACAGCCTGAACCTGTTTGGCTCTCGCGTCGCGGCGGACCTGCGCGCCGGGCGCACGGTGGTCATTCGCGACATGAAAAGCGAACTGGCCGTCGGCGAAGGGCGGGAGATGTTCCTGTCGATCGGCATCGGCGCGATTATCTGTTGTCCGCTGATAAAGGATGGGAAGCTGGTTGCGATGATGGCGGTCCACCAATCGACCGCTCGTGATTGGCAAGAGGACGAAATCACGCTGGCCGAGTCAGCGGTCGAGCGTTGCTGGGCCTATGTCGCGCGCGTCGGCGCGGAAGCGCGGCTTCGCGACATGAACGAGACGCTGGAACAGCGCGTGACGGAAGCGCTCGCCGAGCGAAAGATATTCGCCGACCTGTTCGAGACCACAAATTCCTTCGTGCAGATTATTGATCCCGATTATCGCTTTCTAGCCATCAACACGGCTTCGGTCGATGAATATCAGCGCATGTTCGGGTTCAGACCGGCGGCAGGGGACAATCTGCTGGAACTTATCCTTGCCAACTGTCCCTGGCATCATGACCCGATCAAGGCGCTCTGGGCGCCCGCTCTGAAAGGCGAGACATTCGGCGAGGTTTCCGAATTCGGCGCCGCCGAGCGGCGCTGGTACGACATGAAATTGGCGCCGGTGCTATCGGCGGATGGCGCTATCATCGGTGCGAGCCTGTTTGGATATGATGTCACCGCGCGCATTCACGAGCAGCAGCAACTGGCCCGGGCCGAAGCCGCCAGACGGGAAGCCGACGCGCTGTATCGCGCCTATTTTGAAAATACCGCGGAGGCGCTGTTCATCATAAATGTCCTGGAGGACGGCGGCTTTTCGATCGAGGAGCTTAATCCCGCGCATGAGTTGCTGACGGGCCTCAGGACCGATGAGATAAAGGGCAAGCCGCTGGACGAGCAACTGCCCGCTGACGTCGTTGCCGAAGCCACCGGCAATTACCGCAGGGCGGTCGCGGCAGGGCAACCGATCAGCTATCGCGAAGTTTTAAGGCTGCCTGCGGGCGCGCGCCATTGGGATACGGTGCTGGTTCCGGTGGCGAACGCCGCCGGGCGGATCAACAAGATCATCGGCAGCGCCCGCGATGTGACGGCGCATGTGCAGGCGGAAGAACAACTGCGGCAAAGCCAGAAGCTGGAGGCGATGGGCAGCCTGACCGGAGGGGTGAGCCATGATTTCAACAATCTGCTTTCGCCGATCATCGGCGCGCTCGACCTGTTGCAGCGCAGGGGCGTGGGCGGCGAACGGGAACGGCGGCTGATCGACGGCGCGCTCCAGTCGGCGGAACGCGCGCGGGTGCTTGTGCAGCGATTGCTGGCTTTCGCCAGGCGACAGCCGCTGCAAACCATTTCCGTGGATGTCGGCGAACTGGTCAATGGCATGGCCGACCTGATCAGGTCCACCGCGGGTCCGCAGATCAAGGTGGTGGTCGATGTCGAAGACGCTCTTCCGGGCGCGGTGGCCGATCCAAACCAGTTGGAAATGGCGCTGCTCAACCTTTCGGTCAATGCACGGGACGCGATGCCCGACGGCGGGACATTGCGCATTTCAGCCGTGGGGGATGAAGTCGCACTGGGCCATGCGACCAATCTGACGCCCGGATCCTATGTGCGGCTGTCCGTCGCGGACACCGGCGTTGGCATGGACAGCGAGACGCTCAAGCGCGCAATCGAACCTTTCTACTCCACCAAGGGCATCGGCAAGGGCACAGGGCTCGGCCTCAGCATGGTTCATGGTCTGGCCGCGCAGCTTGGCGGGGCATTGACGATCGCCAGCGAACCGGGCGTGGGCACCAATATCGAACTCTGGCTGCCGGTAGGCGGAACGCCGGGGCAGTTGCAGGGGCAGAGCGCGGAAGCCACTGTTCCCCGCGACCGGAGGGGCACCGTCCTGCTGATCGATGACGAGGAAATCGTGCGCGCCAGCACCGCCGACATGCTGGTCGAGCTGGGCTTTGATGTGATCGAGGCGGATTCGGCGGAAGAGGGGCTGAACAGGATGGCTGCTGGCCTGACCCCGGACCTGATCGTGACCGACCATCTGATGCCCGGCAGGTCAGGCGGCGATCTGGCGATGGAAGTGCGCGGCCGGTGGCCCGATCTGCCGGTTCTGCTGGTTTCGGGCTATGCCGAAGCCGAAGGCGTGGCGCCGGATCAGGTCCGTCTGGTCAAGCCGTTCCGGCAGGCGGATCTTGCCGCCCACATCGCGGAGCTGACCGGCGCATAGGGCGGTCCCTGATCATACCTGCTGGAAAGGATAGGGCGTCGCGCCTCTCTGATACTGGCTGATGGCGAGTGATCGGGTGATCGGCGGCAGGGCGCGATCCGGGCATGCTTCGCGCGGGCAGACATGGCAGGCGGGACCGATAGGGTTGGGCTGATCGGAAAGCAGGTCCGCCGCGACGAGGCGGGGGGCATGTTTGACGTCACAGCCAAGGGCGATGGCCTGCACGGACCTGGCCTGTGGATCAAGTGAGTGCGGCACCGTGCGCGAGAAGGTGACATACCGCTCTCCATCCGGCATTTCGACAATCTCCGCCACGCTTCTTTCCGGCGTGTGAAAGACGCGCCACGCGGCCCAGCGGGGGCATCCTCCGCCAAATTGCGCCAGCGGCATGCCCTCCCCCGCGAAGCGTTTGGATATGGTGCCGGCAATGTCCACCTTCAGCAGGAAGAAGGGCAGGCCCCGCTCGCCGCCGCGCGCCAGGGTCGTCAGCCTGTGCGCGGCCTGCTCATAGGACGCGCCGAAGCGGCGTTGCAGCAGGTCCATGTCATAACGGCTTTCCTCCGCCGCCTTCAGGAACCGGCCATAGGGCATGATCAGCGCGGCGGTGGCATAGTTGGTCAGCATGGTCCGCAACAAGGGGCGAGCTTCGTTGTCGGGCGCGGCCCGTTCGATGATCTCCGCAATGGGCTGCGCCATTTCCATCATGCTCGTCTGGAAACCGACTGCGAAAAGGCGCCCGGACCCCGGCAGCCTGTCGGAAATCATGAGCC